>NZ_DF968182.1:194348-494348 GCF_001192835.1 Lentimicrobium saccharophilum | reverse complement strand
GCTCTCCCAATACCGTCAGCGCCGGACTCAGCCCGCCAACTTCATTCAATGAATTCTCGAAGTTATAATGACGCACCTGTTGAGCAAACAAAATGCCCACAGCTGAAACAAACAGGAATAATAGTGTAATTTTTTTCATGCAACCTCCTCTTTTAACAATACAAAATTAACACATAAAAATTCTTTTTGATCATCACGATGAGAAAATATTCTCAGAATGACCAGTAAAACCAAGAACAAAGCAAATAGTTCCGGGTGCTGTGAATAACAATATCATCCAACCATCTGACATATTTATTAATACGACAAAATAAATATCAAAATTTTCATTCTTTTTCCGGCTCTGCATCCGGATTTTGTCAGACCGGGAAAATGCACCGGTAATAACTACCTGTTCCCGGATTTTTTGACTGAATATTGCTGCCGGTATAAAATTAATATCATTTAGCATTCAACTGTAATTGAATTGTTTAAGAATACAGTAGTAGCCAATTCATAGCTGATTGCTTAAGCAGGTGTTGAAAATCAGTAAAGGCAGCCTTGTTTATTCTTATCTTTATCATGACAATAAAATACAAAATCCTCTTCGGATTTTAACTGATATACAATAACATATTAAAACAATACCATTATGGCTGATTTCAGATACCAGAAACCATTCCCGGTAACGAAGGACCTTACGCCTTATAAGTTACTGACCACTGAATTTGTTTCAACCGTTGAGACCGACGGGCGGAAAATTCTGAAAGTCGCACCTGAGGGACTATCTCTGCTGGCCCGTGAAGCCATTTCTGACGTATCCTTTTATCTGAGACCCGGGCATCTGCAGAAGCTGGCCGACATCCTTTCGGATCCCGAAGCTACTGACAACGACCGGTTTGTGGCCCACACCATGCTGATGAATCAGGTGGTATCGGCAGAGGGTGAACTGCCCACCTGCCAGGATACCGGAACGGCCATCGTGATCGGTAAAAAGGGCGAAAATGTTTATACCGGAGCGGATGATGCCGAATATCTTTCGAAAGGCATTTTTGAAACCTACCGCGACCGCAATCTCCGCTATTCCATGGTGGTTCCGTTTACCATGACAGAAGAAAAAAATACCGGAACCAATCTGCCCGCCCAGATTGATCTTTACACTGAGCCCGGAAACAAATATGAATTTCTGTTTATTACCAAAGGCGGCGGTTCCGCGAACAAATCATTTCTGTATCAGCAAACCAAATCTTTACTTAACGAGGAATCGCTGAAAAAATTCATCCGCGAAAAGATCATGGACCTGGGTACTTCCGCCTGTCCGCCATACCACCTGGCCGTGGTCATCGGGGGCACTTCGGCGGAAGCCACGCTTACAGCCGTAAAAAAGGCCTCTGCAGGTTATTACGATCACCTGCCCACCAGTGGTAACGAAGGTGGTCAGGCATTCCGCGACCTCGAATGGGAAGAAAAAATTACCCGTATCTGTCAGGAAGTCGGCATTGGGGCGCAGTTTGGCGGCAAATATTTTGTGCATGATGTCAGGGTGATCCGTTTGCCGCGGCATGCTGCTTCCTGTCCCGTAGGCATAGGGGTCAGTTGCAGTGCCGACCGGAATATCAGGGCAAAGATCACCGAAGAGGGTATCTTTCTGGAAGAACTGGAAAAAAATCCTGCGAAGTATGTCCCGGCTTCAGCCCCCGGGATGAAACCTGCCGTTGAGATCAACCTCGACCGGCCGATGGAGGAAGTTCTGGACGAGTTGTCGAAATACCCCGTAAAAACCAGGCTGAGTCTTAACGGCACACTGGTGGTAGCCCGCGACATTGCCCATGCCCGCATCAAACAAATGATCGATGAGGGCAAACCCATGCCCGACTATTTTAAGAACCACCCTGTCTATTATGCGGGCCCGGCCAAAACTCCCAAAGGAATGGCCTCGGGAAGTTTCGGCCCTACCACTGCCGGACGGATGGACGTTTACGTGGATCAATTCCAGAAAATGGGCGGTTCCCTGATTATGCTTGCCAAGGGAAACCGCAGTAAAGCCGTTACAGAAGCCTGCAAACAAAACGGCGGATTCTACCTCGGTTCCATCGGAGGTCCTGCCGCCATCCTGGCCAAATCCAACATTAAGTCCGTTGAAGTCATTGATTTTGAAGAATTGGGGATGGAGGCTGTCCGGAAAATCAAAGTTGAAAACTTCCCGGCCTTTATTATTGTCGACGATAAAGGAAATGACTTTTTTGAACAACTCTGAAACTTTGTCAGGAGTTCTTTATTGAATTAAACAGACTACCTTTGAAACGTCTGCATTGCTTTGCAGCAATTTCATCCTTTCCGGGATCATCTTTTCCGGTTGTCCTTTATAAGGTTAAAGAAAGAACCGAAGCCGATTCCTGAAATCAGGAAAGAATCCTGAAGTGGCCCTTCAAACTGCTTACCACTATGGCGTCCGCAGGAGGTGCCCCATTGGTCATGCACAGGCAACTCTTTACTTCTTATCCCATTCAAACCTTACAATTGACATGTTTTTCCATATAGTATATTGAATAACAATATATTACAATTTTAGTCGAATTTCCGTAAAAAATATTTACGGAAAAACTTGACAAAACTATACTATAATTGTATTTTTGTACTGTTTTAGTAACATTATTATGTTTGTCGTAAAGCCTGAAAGTAAAAAAGAGGCTGCCATACTGGAAGCGGGGCGCGAACTTTTCTGGAAGTATGGCTTCCGGAAAGTTTCGGTTGATGAGATATGTAAAGCAGCCGGTGTCAGCAAAATGACCTTTTACCGCTATTTTAATGATAAAGCAACCCTGGCAAAGAAAATTTTTGACAACGAATTGGAAAAGAGTATGGAGCAGTTCCGGAAGATCATGCAATCCGGAATATCTGTTCCTGAAAAAATGAAGCACATATTGCAGATGAAATCAGAATCTGTAAAGAACATAAGCGGTGATTTTATCCGTGATTTCTATTCAGACAACGAAAGCGGGCTGAAAGCGCACATTGAACAAAAGACCGCATCATCGTGGGAAACCATTCTGGATGTATACAGGCAGGCGCAGCAGCGGGGGGAATTCCGGAAAGACATGAAGCCTGAGATACTACTGTACATTTCGCAAAAGGTAACGGACCTTTTCAACGATCCTTACCTGACCGGTCTCTGTGGAGGTCCTGCAGGGGTAATCATGGAGCTGGCCCGTTTATTCACCTACGGAATATCCCCGGACCCCTTTGTACCTGAAAACCAATAGAGATGTACCGGCTGGCATTCATAACGATACTGACTGTTTTCCTTATCAAAGGAGCGGCTGCCCAACACCGCGATTCGCTGTATTTCGGGGGTCAGGCTTCCGCCTGGCTGAATTACAATCCCGGACAGGATGTTTCACTCATGCCCGGAATCCGCTATATTCCGCGCCTTAACTATGAAACAGGCAGGCCGGGCAGCCTTCTGGACTTTGAACTGTCCTTCAATATACAGGGCCACGCGGGCATAAGGCCGTTTGATTCGCTGGGTTTAGACGGCAACCTGAAACCCTACCGCGCCTGGTTGCGTTACTCCGGCAAGCAGTTTGAGTTACGCCTTGGAATGCAGAAAATCAACTTCGGATCGGCGCAGATGCTGAGGCCGCTGATGTGGTTTGATCAGGTGGATCCCCGCGATCCCTTGCAGCTTACAGATGGTGTCTGGGGATTGCTGGGCAGATACTACTTTCTTAACAATGCCAATATCTGGCTCTGGGCGCTTTACCCTTCGGATAAACCCAAAACCTGGGAAATCACCAGAACCAACGCAAAAATCCCTGAAGCGGGCGGGCGGGTGCAACTGCCTGTTTTCTCAGGAGAAATCGGGCTGAGCTACCATCACCGGATCACCGACACCCGCGAAAACCCGGCAGGGCTTGCGCAAGTCGCCAGAATGCCGGAGAACCGCTTTGGCATAGATGGCAGATGGGATGCCGGCGCCGGCCTGTGGTTCGAAGCCACCCATACCGGCTTGCAGGATTTCGGCAACCTGACTCATCAGGATCTGCTCACCCTGGGAACGGATTATACTTTTGGCATCGGTAATGGCTTGAATGTTATTGCCGAAAACCTGATTGCCGCAACAGGAGAAAAAGTCTTCCGGTATAAGAACTCTCTCGTTTTTACCGGAGTATCACTCTCCTACCCCCTCAGTATCACCGGCAATATCAGTTCCATTGTTTACTTTGACTGGGGAAACCGGAATGCCTATAGTTTTGTCAACTATAAAAAGCTGATCGGTGCTTTTCAGTTTTATCTTATGGCATATTACAATCCCGAAACTTACCTGATCCCTTCACAGGGTTCAGCAAACAATTACTTTGCCGGAAAAGGCATACAAATCATGATGGTTTACACGCATTAAACAAAGGCGATCGTTCATGGAAAACAACAGCGTTATCAGCATTAACAACCTTGTAAAACGTTTCCCCATGGGGAAAGAGGAGTTCACGGCCCTGCGCGGCATCAGCCTGAACTTCGGCAACGGTGAATTTGCCGGACTAATCGGCCCGAGCGGATCAGGCAAGACCACCCTGCTCAACATCCTGGGTTCGCTGGATGTGCCCTCCGAAGGGGAAGCACTGGTACTTGGCAGGTCTATCGGAAAACTCAACGCCAAGCAGGCAGCGCGCCTGCGAAAGGAGAACATTGGGTTTATCTTTCAAAGCTACAATCTCCTGGCCGTACATACTGTTTACGAAAACGTTGAATTTCCGTTGCTTTTGCTCAACCTGCCGTCCGCCGAAAGGCACCGGATGACCATGGAAGCCCTGGAATGGGTAGGGCTGACCGATAAAGCAAAATCAAAGCCGCCCCAGCTCTCCGGAGGACAATGCCAGCGGGTTGCCATTGCCAGGGCCATGGTGAAAAAGCCATCCCTGGTACTGGCCGATGAACCTACGGCCAATCTTGATGCCGACAATTCGCACCATATCCTGCAAACCATGGAAACCCTCAACCGGGAACTGAAAACCACTTTTATTTTCGCCACCCATGACGACAAGGTGATCAGTTACCTTCACCGGAAAATATTCCTGCTCGACGGCCGGGTTGACAAAGATGAAATCATCAGATCAAATTAATCCCTATAAGCCATGAAATTAGCTATCAAACTGGCATACCGCAACCTGATCGGCGCCGGACTGAGAACCTGGCTCAATGTGATTGTGCTGTCGTTCTCATTTGTCGTCATTATCTGGCTGAAAGGTGTAATGACGGGTTGGGACCACCAGGCAAAAACCGACATGACCAACTGGGAAATCGGCGGAGGGCAATACTGGCATGAAGCCTACGATCCATACGATCCCTTTACCCTTACCGAAAGTCATGCTCCATTGCCGGTCGAATTCCTGCCCGAAATCACCGCCGGTGAAATGGAGCCGGTATTGATTACACAGGGCAGCATTTTTCCCGAAGGACGCATGATGCAGGTGATTGTCAGGGGAATCAACCCTGAACAGTCAATTTTTCAATTGCCGACCCGGGTGCTTGATTCAGCCACCGATGCCATTCCGGCCATTATCGGCTCAATGATGGCCAAAACCAGCCGGTTAAAAACAGGCGATTATGTTACCCTTCGCTGGCGCGATGCCAATGGCACCTTTGATGCCACTGACATCCTGATCTGCGGTATTTTCACTGCCAGTGTGCCGGCTATTGATGCCGGACAGGTTTATATTGCCCTGGATAAACTTCAGGAAATGATGTTGCTACCGGGTGAAGCGACCATGGTTACCTTTCGCAGCAGTGATGTTCCCCGGCAGGAAGCGGCCGGATGGGTGCTGAAAACCAGGGAGCAGCTTACCCGGCAGGTGGATGAAATGATCAAAACCAAATCGGCCGCCCAGTCCATACTTTATGGCATCCTGCTCCTGCTGGCCATGCTGGCCATTTTCGACACCCAGGTGCTCTCCATATTCAGGCGGCAGAAAGAAATCGGAACCTATATAGCGCTGGGCTATACGCGACAGCAGGTGGTCGGGCTTTTTACCGTTGAGGGAAGTATGCATGCCGTATTGGCGGCATTTGTTGCGGCGGCCTATGGTCTGCCTTTCCTGGCCTGGCAGGCCAAAGCGGGCTGGACCATGCCCGTTGACACCAGCGAATTCGGCATGGCCATCGCCCAGACCCTTTACCCTGTCTACAGCCTCGGCCTTGTCATCACCACCATCGTGATTGTTACCATCACCACCACCATCGTGAGTTATCTGCCATCGCGGAAAATTGCCAAAATGAATCCAACCGATGCTTTAAGGGGGAAACTACAATGATAAAATTTCTGATCATAGGTCTGTGGCGTGATAAAAGCCGCAGCCGGCTGCCAATCATCGTGGTAACCATCGGCGTTACGCTCACGGTGCTAATGCACGCCTATATCACCGGTTTCATGGGCGATACCATCGAAATGAATGCCCGGTTCACAAACGGCCACATAAAAGTTATGTCAGCAGCTTATGCCGAAAACATGGATCAGATGCCGGTTGACCTGGCACTGATGAATGTGGAGGAACTGCTTACAACACTCAGCCACGAATATCCTGATACTGAATGGGCCGCCCGAATAAAGTTCGGAGGTCTGATCGATGCTCCGGATTCACAGGGAGAAACGCGATCACAGGGGCCGGCTATGGGCTTCGGCATTGATCTGTTATCGGCACAAAGCAGAGAAACCCAACGCCTGAACCTGGAGAAAGCCCTCAGGCAGGGAAAAATGCCGTCAGGCCCGGGTGAAATCCTCCTGAGCGATGCCTTCGCCCTGAAACTGAAAGTAACCCCGGGTGATACAGTTACCCTGATCGGTTCCTCCATGAACGGAAGCATGACCATGTACAACTTTATAGTTGCCGGTACCATCGCTTTCGGCGTTGAAATCATGGACAGAGGGACCATCATTGCCGATATCAGGGACGTACGCATGGCCCTCGATATGCCGGATGCCGCCGGAGAAATCCTGGGATTCATGAATACAGGTTTCTACGACAATACAAAGGCCAATGAAATGGCCGGAGATTTTAATAAGAAGTACACAACGGATGCCGACGAATTCGCCCCGGTAATGAAAAGCCTAAGCCAGCAAGGGAACATGGGGCAGTATGTAGCAATGTCGGAAATCTGGTCAATGTACGTTTCACTGATCTTTATTTTTGCCATGTCGCTGGTGCTTTGGAATGCAGGCCTGCTTGGCGGCCTGCGCCGCTACGGTGAAGTTGGCATACGGCTGGCCATGGGTGAAGAGAAAGGCCATGTTTACCGGAGCATGATCTGGGAATCGGTGATCATCGGGCTTGCCGGTTCTGTCCTTGGCACAGCCCTGGGACTCTTTTTCGCCTGGCTGATACAGACTTATGGTATCAACATTTCAGGGATGATGCGGGGCGCTTCGGTGATGTTCCCCGATACCATCAGGGCCCGGATTACTCCTCCCGACTTTTACATCGGGTTTATTCCCGGACTGATTTCAACTGTGCTGGGAACAATGCTTTCAGGAATCGGCATTTACAGGCGGCAAACAGCAAGACTTTTCAAAGAACTTGAAGCCTGAATGCCCGGTTGCAAACTCCCGGGATGCCTGACGTGAACAGGCAATGATAATTCATGGGTACACTTTTTAACAGAATGCCAACAAACAGTTCAAACTCAAAAATTCAACCGGCTATATGAAATCAATATTGCTCATCGCGCTGACCCTGCTGTTCAATATTTTGCAGGCTCAGGATGCAAACACCATCCTTGAAAAAATTGATGCCAATATGTCATCAGAAAACCGTGTATTTGAGTCCAGCATGACCATTCACGGCAAAAGAAGCAGCCGGACCATCACTTCAAAGAGTTATTCGGAAGGCAGCAGACAGTCATTTACCGAGTACCTTTCTCCGGCTTCGGAAAAAGGCACTAAAATGCTGAAACTGGACAAGCAATTGTGGATTTATTCACCCTCCACCGACCGGACGATTCAGATTTCCGGCCATATGCTCAGACAATCGGTGATGGGCAGCGATCTTTCCTATGAGGATATGATGGACGACCGGAAACTCAGTGAGGTCTATAATGCCAGGGTTACCGGAGAGGCGATGATCGGAGACCGCCGGGTTTATGTGCTTGAATTAACGGCCAGGGTGCCTGATATCGCCTATTATAAACAGAAATTATGGGTTGATGCCGAAAGGTTTGTTCCGCTGAAACAGGAGCTCTATGCCAAAAGCGGTAAAATGCTGAAGCTTATGGAAATGAAGGATGTAATCAAGGTGCAGGGCCGGTGGTTTCCGACAACGGTAAAATACAAGGATATGCTCAAACAGGGCGAAGGCACGGAGTTCACCATCACCCGTATCAGCTTCGACCAGCAGATTCCGGAATATATATTCTCAAAAGCTGCACTGAAACAGTAAAACTGCCGGAATTCAACTTTAAAAAAGCAGCATTCAGAAAACCAGCTACCTCACTGACTGCCTAATTGCGCATTTCAGGGGCCTTGTCGTAATCAATTTCATTCACCAGGCCGCCATTTTCATCATAAAACTTCCATACGCCGACCCTTTTACCCATATCAAAACGGCCTTCATAATACAGGGTTCCGTTGGGATGAAAAACGCTGCGCTTTCCATGGCTTTCACCATCCCTGAATTCACCTTCGCTCCAGAGGGTGCCGTCGTCATACCATGAAGCCCAGTAACCCTCCCTCAGGCCATTCTTATAATTTCCTTCAATGTATTTTTTTCCGTTCTGATGGAAAACCACCTCTTTTAAAAGTTCCTCTTTACCATCGGTCTTTTTAAAGGTTTTCTCCGATTTCACGGAACCGTCCTCAAACAGTTCCTTTTTAACATATGGTTTGTTACACGAAGTAAGCAGCAAGAATGCAGCGAAAAAAAACAAGAATTGTTTCATTCAGTAAGATAGAGTTATGGTTATTATCTGTTAAAAAGCAGCCTGCTTCCCGGCTTGCTGTTGTCAAAACTGCCGTTATGCCAGGCCAGATGACCACCGACAAAGGTATGGGTTATTCCTGAATGAAAGATCTCCCCTTCAAGCGGAGACCATCCGCATTTATAATGGATATTATCCGGTCTGACTTCCCAGGGTGCATCAGGATCAATCAGCACGAGGTCGGCATGATATCCTTCGCGGATATAACCTCTGCGGTCAATACCAAAGATGCGTGCCGGAGCATGACACATTTTTTCCACCACCAATTCGGGCGATATTTTTCCTGCACGGCTCAGCTCGAGCATTGCCACCAGCGAATGCTGCACCAAAGGGCCTCCCGAGGGGCAGGAAAAATAAGAGTTTGACTTCTCCTGCAAGGTATGCGGGGCATGGTCGGTAGCCACTACATCTATTCTGCCATCCAGCAGTGCCTGCATCAGGGCCTCCCTGTCGGCGGCTGATTTGATGGCCGGGTTCCATTTGATGCGTGCGCCCAGGCGGGCATAATCCTGATCGGAAAACCAGAGATGGTGGACGCAGACCTCGGCGGTAATGCGCTTATTGCCATCGGCCGGAGCATCTGAAAGCAGTTGCATCTCTTCAGCGGTGGAAAGGTGCAGGAGGTGCAGCCGGGTATTGAATTTTCGGGCAAGATCGACTGCAAATGAACTGGATTTGTAACAGGCTTCACGGCTGCGGATCAGCGGATGAAGCTCAAGGAGTATTTCATCCCCAAATCTTTCCCGCATCAGCGCGGTATTATTCCTGATTGTTGCCTCATCCTCGCAATGGACAGCAACGAGCACCGGTGCGTCCCTGAATATCCCTTCCAGGGTTTCGGCTTTATCAACCAGCATATTTCCGGTTGAAGCACCCATAAATACCTTGATACCGCATACGGTGCGGGGATCTGTTTTTACAATCTCTGCAAGGTTGTCGTTGGAAGCTCCCATATAAAAAGAGTAATTTGCCAGCGACTTTTCAGAAGCCATGCGGTATTTCTTCTCCAGCAGTTCCTGGGTGAGTGTATTGGGAACCGTGTTGGGCATTTCCATGAACGAAGTAACACCTCCGGCCACGGCTGCCCGGCTTTCGGTGTACAGATCGGCCTTGTGGGTAAGGCCCGGATCGCGGAAATGCACCTGATCGTCAATCACACCGGGAATCAACCACTTGCCGCCGCCGTCAATCAGCTCTACATCCGTATCGCCTTCTAAAATCACAGATTTCTCATCGTCTGTTACTCTGTTGATCATTCCGCCGGCAATCAGCACACTTCCTTTATAAGACCGCCCTTCATTAATCAGGGTTGCTCCGGTAATCAGGTATTTTTTGTCCATGCTGAAATCTTGATCCAAGCATGCTGCATGCATACTGTTGTGCAAAGGTACAAATAAAAGAGGGGGAATGAACCAGGGGTCAGGCAGCTTTTACAGGCCGGATGCGCTTGAATCTGAGTTGTATAACGCCCAGAATGGCCTCCCTGAAAATACCACGACTCATTTTTGACTGACCTTCGGTGCGGTCGGTGAAAATGATGGGAACCTCAATAATTTTAAATCCAAGCTT
Organism: Lentimicrobium saccharophilum; assembly: GCF_001192835.1. Lineage (NCBI taxonomy): Bacteria > Pseudomonadati > Bacteroidota > Bacteroidia > Bacteroidales > Lentimicrobiaceae > Lentimicrobium > Lentimicrobium saccharophilum. Next base: position 483,836 of record NZ_DF968182.1, on the reverse strand, counting down.
CCAGGCAGTATATTTCATTTCAATCTGAAATGCATAACCGGTGAATTTAATCTTACTGAAATCGATGGTTTGCAGCAGGCGGCGCCTGTAACACTTGAAACCGGCAGTGGTATCCATGATTTTCATCCTGGTGACCATGCGTACATAATAGGAGGCGAAGTATGACATCAATACCCGGCCCATCGGCCAGTTCACCACATTGACGCCCTTGATATACCTTGATCCGATCGCCACATCGGCCCCCTGGTTGGCACAGGCATCATATAAACGAAGCAGGTCGTCGGGATTGTGCGAAAAATCGGCATCCATTTCGAAAATAAACTCATATTCGCGCTGCAGTGCCCATTTAAACCCGTGAATGTATGCCGTGCCAAGGCCCAGCTTACCTTTGCGCTCTTCCATATGGAGCCGGCCGGGATATTCCTGCATCAGCCTGCGGACGATTTCAGCAGTACCATCAGGAGAATTGTCCTCAACAATCAGTACATCAAATTCCTTTTCAAGTGAAAACACCTTACGGATGATGCGTTCGATGTTTTCCTTTTCATTGTAAGTGGGGATAACAACCAGACTGTCTTTCACGGGAATGTTTTTAAACGAACGAAATTACGGTAAAATATATTATTACAAAACTTAAATTATGTTAACCCGCTGCACTTACTTTTCCTTTAAAAGGAAAAGATAAACAGGAAAATGGTCGCTGTATCCTCCGGCATAGGCCCCGCCCGCAAAAGTGCGGAATGGGTAACCGGCATAAGGGCCTTCTTTCTGGATCAGAAATTTTTCATTATAAATCTTTGCCTTATAAAATTTCCACCCTTTATTGGCATTGAGCACAGCTTCGGAAATGATAATCTGGTCGAACAGGTTCCACGCATCACGGTATGCCAGTGAACCGATACCATCACGGAAAAGCTGCCACATAGGATTGAAAAGATCTCCCTTTCTGACATCTTCCGCTTTGCCTTTGGCGCCGAGGACTTTGGCTACACTACGGTCGGTCGGGTCATCATTCAGATCGCCCATCACAAAGATTTTGGCTTGCCGGTGCTGTTTCATCAGGGAGTCGGTCAGCTGCCTGCTGAGTCTTGCAGCTTCTTCGCGATATTCGGGGCCGCTGCGGCGTGATGGCCAGTGATTGACAATTACACTGATCAGATCGCCATGAAGTTCACCTGTTACCACCAGCTGGTCGCGGCTGAAAAAATCGGGACGACCCGGCATAAAAAGACGGTTGGAGGTGGCATGAATAACCTTGAATACAGAAGGCTTGTAAAGAAGTCCTACATCTATTCCCCGCCTGTCAGGAGAATCAAAATGCACAATTTCATATCCCAGCTCCTTTAAGGGAGGTGTTTTGATCAGGTCTTCCATTACGAGCCGATTCTCAATTTCGGAAAGGCCTATGATAGCCGGGCCTCCTGCCACCAGTTCACTTCCGATGCCGGCTATTACCCTGGCCATATTCGAAAGTTTTGCCTGATAGCGTTGGCTGGTCCAACGGTTGATACCGGCTGGAAGAAACTCCGCATCATTTGTGTTAGGATCATCTATGGTATCAAAAAGATTCTCAACATTATAAAATGCGATGGATGTAGCCAGAAACTTTTTATCCTGGGCACAAGCCTGAATGACAAAAAGGAGTCCGGACATCAGGATTCCCAGAGCCAGACTGACACGAAGGGGCTGTAGATTCATTATAAATGCAGTTTAAACTGCGGCAAAGATATTGAATATCCGGTTGATGCTAAATAAGCACAATGCAGAAACCAAAAAGAAATACAAAATCCGTTCAACCGGGCTAAGCTAACATAAATTTTTGTTCATTTGCAGAAAATTAATAATTTGGGATTGTTGTCCCTAAAAAAGAGCAAACTACATCAAAACATTTTCTTAAACAGATTCCAATGACCAAAAAATTATTGACTTTACTGCTGGCCCTCAGCCTGTTGCCGGGTTTATATGCCCAAACCGGCCTGGTGACGGGGAGGGTAGCCGATAAGGAAAGCGGCAAACCGCTGCCTTCGGTTACCGTCAAGACAGGCACCCAGCAAGCCTTTACCGATGCTGATGGAATTTTCAGCCTGGGCGGCATCGCTGCCGGTGAGGCCATTGTTGAATTTTCATTGCAGGGCTACGAGGATATTATCCAACGGGTCACTGTGGGTGAGACAACAAACCTGGGTACCATAAAAATGACCCCAACGTTTATCGCCGACATTTTAAGCGGAGGGTTGGCAGAGATCAGCATTTCTTCCTCCGATTCAGACGACGATTCAAAAGGTCAGAACATTTCAGGGCTGCTCAGTTCTTCAAATGATGTATTCGTGTCTACAGCTGCCTATACATTCGGCCCGGCTTATTTCAGGATGCGTGGTTATGACAACGATCTTGGCAGCACTTATATCGGCAACACACCCATCAGCGATGTGGAAACCGGCCGTACCACCTGGGCATTGTGGGGCGGTTTAAACGATGCCACCCGGAATAAGGTTTCCGTTAACGGGCTGGCGCCGTCTGATTTTTCCTTCGGGAATCTGGGCGGAGTTACCAATATCATTACCCGCGCTTCGCAGCACCGGGCGCAGACCAAACTTACCTACAGCCTAACCAACCGCACCTATACCAACCGCCTGATGTTTACCCACTCTACAGGGATGATGGACAACAACTGGGCCGTTACCGTAAGCGGATCCAGGCGCTGGGGAAACGGCGGTTATATTGAAGGCACTTATTACGACGCCTGGGCCGGATTTATCGGCGTGGAGCGCAGATTGAACGAGCAGCACAGCCTGGCCTTTACAGCATTTGTTGCCCCTGTACGCCGCGGAATGCAGGGCGGCTCCACCCAGGAAGCCTATGACCTGAGCGGGACCAATTACTACAATCCCAACTGGGGTTATCAGGACGGCAAGGTACGCAATGCACGCGAACGCATTATGAATCAGCCGGTTTTTCTTCTCAACCACTACTGGAAACCTTCGGAAAAAACACAGATTACCAGTTCCGTTTCCTATCTTTTCGGAGAAACCGGCACCACAGCGCTTAACTGGTACAACTCGTCCGACCCCAGGCCCGATTATTACCGTTATCTGCCCAGTTATTATCCGTCGACAGGCCCCGAACCATACGACCCTGCTATTGCTGCTGCGTACGCCGACCGATGGAAAAATGATGTTAATGTCCGCCAGGTAAACTGGGATAAACTCTACCAGACCAACTACCTCGCCAACCTGGAAGGAAAGCAGGCCCGTTACATAATCGAAAACCGCCACAACGATCAAAAACAGGTTAACTTCACCTCCTTTATCAACCATGAGGTAAATGATAAAATCAGGATTGACGGAGGAGTAGAATACAACCGCAATACCGGCTCTTTCTATAAAACCCTCCACGACCTGCTCGGCGGAGAATTCTGGATTGATGTGGACCAGTTCGCCGAGCGCGATTTTTCGGGTAATGATACCATTTTGCAAAACGACCTGAATAACCCGGACCGTGTTATCAAGGTAGGGGACAAATTCGGATATGATTTTAAACTCCACCAGCGTAGTGCCAATATTTGGGGTGTTGCAAACTTTTCATCCCAAAAGGTGGATTATTATGCCGGGCTTCAATTGACAAGCACTACTTTCTGGCGCGAAGGGCTTATGCGCAATGGCCGTTACCCTGACAATTCGTTCGGGGACGGAGAAAAATACAATTTCTTCGACTATGCGGTCAAAGCCGGGGCAACTTATAAAGTTACGGGCCGTCACTTTATTGAAGGGAATGCCACAGTAATGACCCGCGCTCCATATATCAGGAATTCGTTTATCTCTTCCAGGGTGCGTGATGCGGTAGTGCCTGACCTGAGCAGCGAAAATATTGCCAGCGGTGAACTCAGCTATCACCTGCGCGCGCCTTTGGTGAAGGCAAGGATTACCGTTTATCACACGCTTTTCAAAAACCAGAACGAGATCAACAGTTTCTATCACGACTCCCTGCGTACATTTGTAAATCATGCAATGTACAATATCAACAAGGTCCACCAGGGAATAGAGGCTGGCGCCGAAGTTAAAATTACCTCTGCTTTTTCTGCAGTCGGTGCAGTAAACCTGGGCAATTACCGATACACCAACAGGCCGGACGCAATGATTACCGTTGAAAACGGTTCGCGTCCCGACATCACAAAATCTATTTACAGCAAGTACTTCTATGTATCCGGGACACCCCAGACTGCCGGTTCTTTGGGACTGAAATATGCCGGGCCCGGATTCCTGTATATTGATGTGAATGTAAACTATTACGACAATATCTACCTGGATTTCAACCCGGAACGCCGTACTTCCACTGCGCTCGCCGGTATGGAACCGGGCGATGAAAGGATTTCAGGGATTATCAGCCAGGAGAAGCTACCCAGCGGCATGACCCTGGACGCCTCAATCGGCAAATCGTTCCGCATCCGGAGCCAGTACTACCTTAACCTGAATTTCAGCGTAAGCAATATTCTCGACAATCAGGAAATTGCTACCGGCGGATATGAGCAGATGCGTTTCGATTTTGAAAACAAAAACATCAACAAGTTTCCGTCAAGATATTACTACTATTATGGCAGGACATTCTTCCTGAATATCGGCTTCCGTTTCTAATTTCCCAACAAGCAAAAACAAAAAAATCATATGAAAAGAATCTGGCAAATTTTCGCAGGATTATTCATTATCCTGGCTTCTGTTAACCTTACCTCCTGTGTGGACGGAGATTTTGAAGAACCGCCTATTATCGTTCCCACCGTTGAATTTGAAGCAAACCGCAGCATCCAGCAACTCAAGAGTTATTATCTCGATACCCTCAGCCGTACACTTACCCTGATCGAAGAAGACATAATCATCAGCGGAATTGTGGTAGCCAATGACGAAAGCGGCAACCTCTACAAGAAAATGGTAATCCAGGATGAGACCGCCGCCATTGAACTTTCACTTGACAAAACTTCACTCTACAACGAGTACAAGCTTGGACAGCGGATTTTCATCAAATGTAAAGGCATGTATGTCGGCGATTACAACAACCTGATCCAGCTGGGGTATATCTACAACGGAAGCATAGGCCGTTTACCCGAAATTTATATAGGCGCCCACCTTTACCGGGATGGTTTGCCAGGAGCCGTGCCTGAACCGGCAACGCTGAACCTGGCATCTCTGCCCACCCAGTCGGCTGAGATTATCAAAGATGCCCGCATGAGCACCCTGGTTAAAATTGAAAATGTACGCTTTGTTGAAGTTGGTGAACTGTTTGCCCCTCAGGATGTTGACAATACCAACCGTACCCTGATCGACCAGGGAGGAAAAAGCATCACCGTAAGGACCAGCAAGTACTGTAACTTTGCCGGTGATACTTTACCGGGCGGTTACGGAACAGCCGTTGGAATCCTGACTGCCTTCGGATCAACATGGCAGTTCACCCTCCGCAGCATCGACGACTTAAAAGAATTTGGTGGTGTAGCCCCGCCTCCTCCGGGAAGCGGAACCGGCACAAAAGAAGATCCGTACGATGTTCCCAAAGCCCGTAACCTTCAGGGTCAGGACATTTCCGGTTGGGTTAAGGGCTTTATCATCGGCTCGGTCAAATCAGGCGTAACTTCGGTTACCTCTGCATCCGATTTCGACTTTGCTGCGCCCTTCAGCTCTGCTACCAACGTTCTTCTTGCTTCAAGCAAGGATGAAACCGATTACAACAACTGCATCATTGTAAATCTTCCCGCCGGTAGTCCCCTGCGCACGGCTGTCAATCTTTTGGATAATCCCGAAAACCTGAAGAAAGAGCTGAAAGTTCTTGGAACACTTCGCACCTATTTCGGCATAGCCGGACTGCGCGATTGCCCCGGTCAGGAAGGCGACTTCGAACTTGAAGGCGGTGTAACGCCTCCTCCGGGAACTGTTTACCTGGACGAACCATTCGAAACAGGTATTGGCAACTTTTCAGCCTACAATGTTTTGGGAACCCAGCAGTGGAATCACGATGCTTCCTATAAATATATGAAGATGTCGGGATATCAGGACGGCTCAAGTCACCAGAATGAAGACTGGCTTATTTCTCCTTCAATTGATCTTACCGGAGCGACAGCCGCCTACATCACTTTCGACCACACCATCAACAAGGGCGAAATGGCCAATCTGCAGTCGAATCACACCCTCTGGATATCAACAAACTACAACGGTGATACACCTTCCACCGCTACCTGGGAGCAACTAACCATTCCCGTATACCCGGCAGGAAATAACTGGGTCTTTGTGAATTCCGGAAAAGCTACAGTACCTGCATCTTACCTCGGTCAGCAAAATGTTAGGATTGCTTTCAAATACCTGTGTTCCGACAACGAATCGGCAACCTGGGAAATCAAAAAGGTAAAAGTAGCTAACGACTGATATCAGGTTCAATACTATAAAATAAGCTGTCAGCAATGGCAGCTTATTTTTTATGTAGCAGCAAAACGGTTGCTTTCGACCATTTCTGCCAGGGGCTCCAGAGCAAGAATCGCCTGCGAAACCGACTGTACCTCCCTGAAGCTCAGGCTGAGTTTATTGTTGTTCTCCTTCATGCGTACCTTGCGGTGATCGGACTGTATAAACTGCAATACCGTGGAGAAAATATTGCTCTGGTAAAAAGGAGATTCCTGATTTGAGATAAAAGTGGCCGACAGGAATCCATTGCGAAGGCTGATTTTCTCAAATCCCAGTTTGCGGGCCATGCGGCGCAGCCTGATGGTATTGAGCAGTTCCTGGGTTTGCGCGGGCACCGGCCCAAACCTGTCAATCAGTTTTTCCTGGAATTTCATCAGGTCTTCCTCTGCTTCAAGACCGTCAAGCTCTTTATACAGGCTCAGCCTTTCGGTGATGTTGGTAACATAACTGTCAGGGAGCATGATTTCGAGATCGGTTTCGATCAGGCATTCCCTGACAAACTCTTTTTGCACAGGAATTTCATCGTGGTAAAGCTCCTTAAAGTCGGTTTCTTTAAGCTCGAGAATTGCTTCGTCGAGAATGCGCTGATACATTTCGAACCCGATTTCGGAGATAAAACCACTTTGTTCCGCTCCGAGGATATTCCCGGCGCCGCGAATGTCGAGGTCGCGCATGGCGATGTTGAACCCGCTGCCCAACTCAGAGAATTCCTCAATGGCTTTCAGCCTTTTACGGGCTTCATCGGTGAGTGCCGAAAGCGGTGGGGCCAGCAGATAACAGAATGCCTTTTTATTGGTCCGCCCCACTCTTCCCCTGAGCTGATGGAGGTCGCTCAGCCCGTAATTCTGGGCTTCATTGATGATAATGGTATTTACATTGGGGATATCAAGCCCCGATTCGATGATGGTTGTCGCTATCAGGATATCATAATATCCTTCCACAAAATCGAGCATGATCTTTTCCAGCTTATGACCTTCCATCTGCCCGTGCCCGATGGCGATTTTGGCATCCGGCACCAGCCGCTGAATCATGCCCGCCACCTCGATGATGTTATTTACCCTGTTGTGCACAAAGAACACCTGTCCGCTCCGTGAAAGCTCAAAATGAATGGCATCCCTGATGATTTCCTCATTAAAGGCATGCAATTCGGTCTGAACCGGATAGCGGTTGGGAGGAGGTGTATTGATCACGCTCAGGTCGCGCGCCCCCATCAGTGAAAACTGCAGTGTCCTCGGAATGGGCGTAGCCGTCAGGGTCAGGGTATCGACATTCACCTTTAGTTTTTTCAGCTTTTCTTTCGTTGCCACGCCAAATTTCTGCTCTTCGTCAATGATCATCAGGCCGAGGTCTTTGAACTTCACATCCTGGCTTACCAGCCGGTGCGTCCCGATCAGGATATCAATTTTCCCTGCTTCCAGATCTTTCAATGTGCTGTTTTGCTGTTTGGTGCTCTTGAACCGGTTGATGTAATCCACCCTGCACGGAAACTCTTTCAGGCGTTCGCTGAAGGTACGGAAATGCTGCAAAGCCAGAATGGTTGTTGGCACCAGCACTGCCACCTGCTTGCTGTCGGCTACCGCCTTGAATGCCGCGCGCACCGCAATTTCGGTTTTCCCGAAACCCACATCCCCGCATACCAGGCGGTCCATGGGATAAGACTTCTCCATATCGCGCTTGACATCCGCCGTCGACTTTACCTGATCGGGGGTATCCTCGTAGATAAATGATGCCTCCAACTCATGCTGCATGTAGGTATCCGGATTGAAGTTAAAGCCATCCGCAGCCTTCCGTTCGGCGTAGAGTTTGATCAGATCTTTGGCGATATCTTTTACCCTTTGCTTGGTTTTGCTTTTCAGTTTGTTCCAGGCATTGGATCCCAGTTTGTTGAGCGATGGTACCGTACCTTCCTTGCCGACATATTTCGAGATGCGGTGCAGCGAATGAATGCTCACATAAAGAATATCGTTGTTCTGATAAATCAGCCGGATGGCCTCCTGTTGCCTGCCATTGTTTTCTATCTTCTCCAGACCATCGAACCTCCCCACCCCATGGTCGATATGCGTCACATAATCACCGGGCTGCAGGTCATAAATCTCTTTCATGGTGATGGCCTGCTTGCCGGCATATCCATCGCGAATGCGGTATTTATGATATCTGTCGAAAATCTGGTGGTCGGTGTAACAGGCCAGCTTATTCCCCCGGTCGATAAAGCCTTCATGCAGTGAAAGATTGACCAGGTCATAGTTAAGTCCGACTTCGGCCATTCCCCGGTTGGCTTTCAGGTCACTGAAGATGGTCTGAATCCGCTCAGTCTGCTTTGGGTTGTCAGCCAGAATAAGGTTAGTGATCCCATCCCGGCTGTTTTCATCAAGGTTCTGCAGCAGCAGGTCAAAATTCTTGTTGAAGGAAGGCTGTGGCTGCATGCTGAACTCAATCTGCCCGCTTTCTTTAATCAGGAAATGACTGCCAATCTCGATCAATGGGTGGGAAAGAATGTCACTCTTAAAACTTTCTGCATTTACGAAAAGCTCACCGGGCTCCAGGTGCCGGATATCGGGAGAGAGCTCTGCGAAAGCTTTTTCAGCTTTCTCAAACTCTTTTGCAATACGGTCGGTGGCAAACGCAAGGTCGCGCACCCAAACCACGGCATTCCGGCCGATATAGGAAAGGAAAGGCTCCCGTTTTTCCCGCAGGGCCCTGTCCTGCACGTTGGGCGTAATGGTGATGTGATCGAGCCGGTCAATGGATAATTGCGTTGCTGGATCGAAGGTACGGATGGACTCCACGTCATCTCCGAAAAACTCGATCCGGTAAGGCCGGTCGTTGGTATAGGAAAACACGTCGATGATCCCGCCGCGCAGCGCATACTCCCCCGGTTCAACAACAAAATCGACCCGCTCAAAACCGTATTCAGCCAGAAGGTCAATGACAAAATCAATGGAGAGGCTTTCGCCCAGTCCCATTCTGAGGGTATTTTTCTTCAGATATGCTTTACTGACCACCTTTTCGGCCAGCGCTTCGGGATAGGTAACCACCAGGCTGCCTCCCTCGCGTGTACCGATGCGTTTCATCACTTCGGTGCGTGACAAAACATTGATGTTGTCGGTCTTATCAATTTCGTAGGGCCGGCGGTAGGTGGTGGGGAAGAAAAGCACCTTCTTTTTGTGGAAAGGCACCTCCTGTTCTCCCATCAGATTTTCAAGATCGTTGAAAAAATAAGCGGCTTCTTCCTTTTCGGGAAGAATAATCAGATGAAGCGGGCCTGAATTGGCAAACACCGCGGAAGCCACCACGGCAGCGGCAGAGCCTGCCATTCCTTTCAGGTGCATCCTGAAAGTTTCTTTTGAATTGCATAAAACACCCAAAGCCGCAACAGCCTCGTTGTTGCGGTAGTGTTCAGTCAGTTGGGAAGCTTTCACGGCTTGCCGGATTAAATGAAGGCTGCAAAGTTAGTTAAAATGTGCGTTATATCAGGATATTACTGAAACGCCCGGCAGAGCGCCGGAATTCCGGAATACCGTTTCCATATGCTGCAATGCTTGTTGCATTAATACGGAATATACCGGTTGATCAGGCTCAGCGATATAGAAAAAGAGGAAAGCAGGAGTGTTAAGGTCTGATGGGTCAATTTCCAACTGCCCGGGTTTCCCGGAAACCTATTTCTTCCGTTTCCCCTTGCGGTGTTTTTCTTCGTCCTTCTCCGCCTGTTCAATCAGTGAGCGCCAGTCTTTGGGGCTTTCGACGGCCAGGTCAACGATGGCTTCATAATCCGTACAGTCGATACTGAGTACCTGTATCTCCTTCTCCATAAAGGCTTCGATGGCCTCAAGGAGGGGCTTTTCTTCATTACTGCAGAAAGAAACCGCCGTACCCCGCCGGTTGCCGCGACCGGTGCGGCCCACACGGTGCACGTAGTTCTCAGCCTTTTCTGGCAGGTCGTAATTCACCACGTATTCCACATCCGGAATATCAATGCCTCTGGCTGTTACATCCGTAGCAATCAACACTTTGAATAATCCTTCCCTGAACTGGCTCAGGGTGGCAAACCGTTTTTTCTGTTCCACATCACCATGCATAACCCGGCTTTGGATACCCACCCTTTCAAGGGCGGCACAGACCCTCTCTGCCCTGACCTTTGTACGCACAAAAACCAGAATTTTACTTTCAGGATGATCATTGATCATGCGTTCGAGAAAGAAGCGCTTGTCGTCCATGCCGATAAAGGCCACGCTGTGGTCAACATTCCTGGATACCGGATCTTTGGGTGAAATCTGAATGCGGATGGCATTTTTCACCAGGGAATAGGCCAGTTTTTTAATTTCAGGATTGATGGTAGCCGAGAAGAAGAGGGTTTGCCTCCGGGCAGGAAGTTTAGTTACCAATTGCCGGATGTCGTTGATGAATCCCAGATCGAGCATATGATCGGCTTCATCCAGCACCAGTATCTGCACATGGTCCACAGAGAGGTATCCCTGGCTGGCCAGGTCAAACATGCGGCCGGGTGTGGCAACCAGAATATCAACCCCCTGGTTGAGCCTTTCAATCTGTGGTTCCTGCTCCACTCCTCCGAAAACAGAGAGTGTTTTGATTCCACTGCCCTTGCCCAGGGTATTGAACACCGAGGTAATCTGCCGGGCCAGTTCGCGGGTGGGAACCATTACCAGGCACCGGATCCCCGCTTCATGTCGCTTGTTGCGCAACAGTATGTTCAGAACCGGGATGACGAAGGCTGCGGTTTTACCCGTTCCGGTCTGGGCAATGGCCAGCACATCCTCACCGCGCAGCACAGGAGGAATAGCCCTGAACTGTATATCGGTAGGGCGGGTAAAACCTGCCGTAGCCAGGTTTTTCTTTATAACCGGTTCAAAATTTGAATCTTCAAATTTCATAAAATCAACTATAGTGAAGTGGCACTGACGATCACATGCCGCTCAGGGTTTTAAAATCGCGGAGCAGGTAAGGCGCAACCGTCAACTTTAGTGTATCGTGAAACTGTCCCAGTCAAGGCCTACGGCAAACCGTTGCCTGAAGGAAGTCAGTTCTGTATAATCGAGCAGTGCGGTTTCCGTATAGCTTTTATTTGCCGGTGCGTTCACCTGAAAACGGCCTTTAAAATCAAGCACCATTGAGTTACCGCTGTGGGGAATGCCTTTCCCGTCTTTGCCGATGCGGTTCACCCCGATGCAATATGCCTGGTTTTCGATGGCGCGTGCGGTGAGCAGCGATTTCCACACATAGCTGCGGCTGGCCGGCCAGTTGGCCACATAAATCAACAGATCGTATTCGTATTGGCCGTCGATCAGGCGGTTTTTGCTCCAAACGGGAAAACGGAGATCGTAGCAGATCAACGGGCGTACCTTCCAGCCTTTCAGGGTAACCACCAGGGGCTTTTCGCCGGCCGTAAAGTATTCCTGCTCATTCCCCATCCTGAAAAGATGCCGTTTATCGGTATATTCGAAACTGCCGTCGGGGCGCATCCAGATCAGCCGGTTGTAGAATTTTCCCTTCTCTTTAATGGCAACGCTGCCGGTAATCACACAATCAAGTTTTGAGGCGTGATTGGCCATCCACTGCATAATAACCCCATTCATCGGCTCGGCCACCTTGCTTGCATCCATCACAAAGCCTGTGGCAAACATTTCCGGAAGCACGATCAGATCTGTTTGCCCGCCCAGTTGAGCAATCTCCCTGTCAAAATACTCCAGATTTTTCAACTTATCTGCCCAGACCAGCGAAGCCTGAATGATTGAAACGCGCAAATATCCTGTTGGTTTCATATATTTAAAGATTAGTGAACATCCATCTTTTAATGCAGGAATTATATCCTGCAGAGAATTTCAGCGGCCTTTTCAAGTGTTTCCGTGGTTTTGGCAAAGCAGAACCTGAGCACTTTGTTATCTTCCTGGTTGTGGTAGAAGGGTGATACCGGAACGGAAGCGATCTTAAACTCCCGGGTCAGCCGTTCGGCAAAGGCAGTTTCCTTTTCATCACTTATTTTGCTGTAGTTGAGCAGCTGAAAATAAGTCCCTGAAGCCGGCACCGCTTTAAACCTCGACCCTTTTATGAGGTTGAGGAATAAATCGCGCTTTTCCTGGTAAAAACGGCCCAGGTGCTTATAATGTTCAGGATTGCGCAGATACTCTGCAATGGCATGCTGCACCGGTGTATTCACTGCAAAAACCACAAACTGGTGCACTTTACGGAATTCGGCGGTAAGCTGAGGCGGAGCCAATACAAACCCGCACTTCCAGCCGGTTGCATGAAATGTTTTTCCAAAGGAGCCTACCAACAGACTTCTCGAAGCAAGCCCGGGATACCGGCAAATGCTTTCATGGGTGTGCCCGTCGAAAATCAGGTGTTCATAAACCTCGTCACTGAGTACAAGGATATCCCTGTTCTTCAGCAGCGTGTCAAGTTTTTTCAGGTCTTTGGCTTTGATAATGGTGCCGGTGGGGTTGTGCGGAGAATTGATGATGATCATGCGGGTCCGGCCGCTGATCAGTGCCGGGAAAGTATCCCAGTTGATGGAATAATCCGGCGCCTGAAGCCGGGCGTATTTCACCATGCCTCCCTGCAGCATTACGGCCGGGGCATAACTGTCGTAGGCTGGTTCGAGTACAACCACTTCATCACCCGGCCGGATAAATGCCGATATAATGGAGAACAGACCCTGGGTTGCTCCCGCGGTGATGGTCACCTCCGTTTCAGGATGGTATTTGACGCCGTATCTGGTTTCAAACATTTCCGATATCCCTTCGCGCAGCGGAAGTATGCCGGGCATGGGTGCATACTGGTTCAATCCCTTCTTCATATAGCTGTTCACGAGCTTGATCAGCTCTTCCGAAACAGGGAAATCGGGGAACCCCTGCGAAAGGTTAATGGCGTTGTGCTCTTTTGCCAATGCCGACATCACAGCAAAAATGCTGGTGCCGGTAAACGGCAGCTTGGAGATCAGGCTGCCGGTATAATTTTCCATAATTCATAAAATTGATCACAGGCAAATATAATAAAATATGAACGCCGTGCGCGAAACTGTAAAATTCATTTAGCCCGGATTGGGCATTTGACATAGTATAAACGATTAAGTGTTTGTAATCAGTACAATCAGTTTTGCGCTGAACAAGCACTAAACCGGGATTACCCTCATAGAATCAATAGTTCAGCCCTTCAGGGCTACCAATTTATAAAATAGGGTTTAACCCAAAAGATGGCTCAGGGGATTGCTGTTGGTTTCTTATCTTTGCCTGACGGGGTAATTGAATCCCGGACGATTGCATCACAACCAAAATCTCCCGAATATGTCACAGGAAGGCAGGAAACTTTTTCTACTGGATGCCATGGCGCTGATCTACAGGGCTTATTACGCCCTGAACAAAAACCCGCGCATCACCTCAAAAGGATTAAACACCTCGGCCATTCTGGGCTTTGCCAACGCGCTGTATGATGTAATCAGAAATGAAAAGCCCACCCACATCGGGGTTGCCTTCGACACCCACGCCCCCACCGTCAGGCACGAAGACTTTTCAGCATACAAGGCTAACCGCGAAGCCATGCCTGAAGATATCTCCACAGCCATCCCCTACATCATGCAACTCATCAGGGGCTTCAATATTCCCATCCTCGCTGTTGACGGGTATGAAGCCGACGACGTGATTGGCACCCTGGCCAAACAGGCCGAAAACAAGGGATTTACCGTTTACATGATGACGCCCGACAAGGATTTTGGCCAGCTTGTGAGTGACAATATCCTACAGTATAAGCCCGGAAAACCAGGCGAAGATCCTGTAATTATGGGGGTGAAAGAGGTTTGCGAAAAATTCGGGGTTAAACGCCCTGATCAGGTAATAGATATGCTGGGCCTCTGGGGCGATGCTTCCGACAACATCCCCGGTATTCCGGGCGTAGGAGAAGTAACCGCCAGAAACCTGCTGAAAGACTTTGACAATGTGGAAAACCTGATTGAGAACGCTGAGAAAATTGATAAAGCCGGGCTTCGCGAAAAGGTAAAGACATTCGGACAACAGGCGCTGATGTCGAAGCAGCTGGCTACCATCATCCTGGATGTTCCCTTAACTTTTGAGGAGGATGCGCTGAAACTGACGCCTCCGGATATCAATAAACTACAAACCCTTTTCGAGGAGATTGAGTTCAGGACCTTCGCCAAACGGGTATTTACCGATCTGGAAAAGGGAAGTCCGCCCGCCGGCAAGCAAGCCGCCGATCTTTTCGCTGCTGCCGGAGAACCCCTCGAAACCATAGCAACCCTGAGCAACATCGATCAGGTGCCTCATGTATATCACCTGGCTGATACTCCTGAAAAAAGGAAAGTGCTGGTAACTCACCTCGGAAAATCAGGCATGTTTTGCTTTGATACGGAAACAACAGGGCTGGATGCCAACAATGTGGAGCTTGTCGGCATGTCGTTTGCCACCAGACCAGGAGAAGCCTGGTTTGTTCCGGTACCCGACCGCTATTCTGAAGCCGTTGAGATAGTAAAGGAGTTTGCAGGGGTATTTGCCGATGAAACCATCGGCAAAACAGGGCAAAACATGAAATACGACATTTCCGTGCTGAAATGGTATGAGATCAATGTGAACGGGTCGCTTTTCGATACCATGATCGCCCACTACCTGATTGAGCCGGACATGCGGCACAATATGGACTTTCTGGCACGCACCTATCTGAATTATGAGCCTGTTTCGATTGAATCACTGATCGGAAAAAAGGGCAAAAATCAGTTAAGTATGCGCTCGGTGGATCCCGAAAAACTGAAAGAGTATGCCTGTGAGGACGCCGATATTACTCTTCAACTGCGGATTGCCCTTGAACCTCAGTTAGCTGAAACTGATACGAGAGCGCTGTTCGACGAAATAGAAATGCCGCTGGTGAAGGTGCTGGCTGCCATGGAAGCCGAGGGGGTGAAAATTGACTCCGGAAACCTGAACCAGTTTTCGGAACAACTTGAGAAGGAAATTGCCGAAGTGGAAAAAGAGATTTACCTCCTTGCCGGAGAAGAATTTAACATCGCGTCTCCCAAACAACTCGGTGAGATCATTTTCGACAAGATGCAACTGTCGGACAATCCCAAACAGACCAAAACCAAGCAGCATTCCACCAGCGAAGATGTGCTTCAGAAGCTGATAAACAAGCATCCCATTGTGCAACAGATTCTTGATTACCGTTCGCTGACAAAGCTTAAATCTACTTACGTTGACACCCTTCCTCTGCTTGTTAATCCCAGAACCGGCAGGATACACACCTCATACAATCAGGCAGTGGCTTCCACAGGCCGGCTGAGTTCCAACAATCCCAACCTGCAGAATATTCCGATTCGTACAGAACGGGGCCGTGAGATCAGAAAGGCATTTGTTCCCAGGAATGATAAATTTGTGCTGCTTTCGGCCGACTATTCGCAGATTGAGTTACGCCTGATCGCCCACATCAGCGGCGATGAAGCCATGCAGGAAGCATTCCGCCATGGTATTGACATCCATACAGCTACAGCGGCCAGGATATATAATATTGATATCAGTGAAGTGACCAAAGAGATGCGCCGAAATGCAAAAACGGTAAACTTCGGCATTATTTACGGCATTTCAGCTTTCGGTTTGTCGGAACGCCTCAACATCCCCCGCAGGGAAGCTGCCGAAATCATCAGTCAATACTTTGAGCGTTTCGCGGGGATCAAGCGTTATATGGATGAAATCATCACCTTTGCACGGGAGCATGGTTATGTGGAAACCATTAAAAAACGGCGGCGCTACCTGCGCGACATTAATTCAGGCAATGCAATCGTAAGGGGATTCGCCGAGCGGAATGCCATCAATGCACCTATTCAGGGATCGTCGGCAGACATGATCAAAATTGCCATGATCAGCATACAGCGGGAATTTGAGCGCCTGAAACTGAAATCGCGCATGATTATGCAGGTGCACGACGAACTGGTATTCGATGTGCATCAGGATGAAGTGGAAACGGTAAAACCGGTGATTGAACGCCTGATGAAATCGGCCATAGAACTCAGCATACCGGTCGAAGTGGAGATGAGCACCGGCAGCAACTGGCTGGAAGCGCACTAAAAAGTAAAACCGGATATTTGCTTTTGAATCCTGATTCTCTTTATGCTATGAACCGCGCAATTAATCAGGAATGCCCTCCGACCACGATCTTCATGATCTTCAGGTTCAGCACAAAAAACCTGATGATTTGCCAGGGGATAAAGCGTCTCCAGAACAAGGTACCTTTGGTCGGAAACGGAGGATAGGATTCATCTGTGTAGGCTTCTATATTCTTGTTTTTCATTTTATTAGAGATTTAAGAATTGAACTTTTTTACTCGGGCAACAACCACCAAAAGGGATAACCTTTGGCTTTATGCAGGAACATGTAGTGCATAAACCATTTCATCCAATGACCTGCCAGACCGGCTTCCCCCATTGTATAACCAATGCTTCTTCCGAATTCGGGATATTTTTCCCAGTCGGGTACGATAGGAAAAACCGTCATGGTCGCCGCTGCGCCCCGGCGCATTCCGTATCCGGCCGATACAATGCAGGCTGCTCCCATCCGGCCCATGCTGGCTTTGTGCTTAAATTCCTGCCTGCCTGAAGTAATCTCATTGATCAGGTTCAGGGCAACAACTTTCCCCATTACACCTGACGGCATCCCTGTTCGGGGTGGAGCGGGATAAATTGCTAATCCCTTTTTGCTGGTCATGGGTTTTGAAATAGCATGAGGCGGGGCAAATGCAATACCGGGAGCATAAATATTCGGAAAAGCCGGACTTTGATAGGTTTCGGGCCAGTCAGAAGCTTTCCATTCCTCATATGGCTTCGGGGAATAATCAGCATCTACTTTCATGAAACCATTCGGAGCAAAAAGCTCACTGGTTATATTTCCGCCATTTTTGTCGAAAGCCTGCAAACCTGCACCGGCAAAACCAGGAATCAGCATGGAAAAATCAAAACCAATCTGCAATTCCTCTCCATCAAGTGTTTCATAATGAATCAATCCAGGCTCTACTTTTGTAACACCGGCCCGTTTGATCCATTTGATGTTATTCTCTCCAAGAAAAGACTCGGCAAAAACGCGGGTGGAGGTGATATAACCTCCACGTTTGATATAAGCCCCACCCATTCCGAAATCACCAAGTTCGTATTCATTGGTCAGCCAGGTGATTTCCGCCAGGTGCTCCAGTTTCCTTTTTCTGATCTCAAAAGCTACATTCAGAATATATTCAAAAGCTGCGCCCTGACAGGTAGCGGTAGGATGTCCGGTGCCGATTACAAACCGCTGTTTCTCCCCCTTCTCCATTTTGGCAAGAGACTCATGAAGTTCCTTCCACGCGTGACTGGCGTGATCATAAGAACATACCGAAACCGTATTTTTTCCGGGGCCTAAGCCTGGCGTTGCTTCAAAATTCAGCCTTGGCCCCGTTGCATTTACAAGATAATCGTAAGCCACACGCTCATTGATCCCTCTTTTCTCATCTGAAGTATACTCAATTGAAACAAAAGGGCCGGCATCCTGGCCTTCACCTTCCGGATGAATACTCACCGCTTTCGCTTGTCTGAAATCAATCCCCCACCTTTTATACAAAGGTGCGAGCCTGAAACGAACCTGATCAATGGTCATCCTCCCGACTCCTACCCAGATATTGGAAGGAATCCACTGGTAATAAGCGGAAGGGGCAACAACAATAACCTGATGATTTTTACTGAGCTTTTTGCGCAGAAAAGCAGCCGCGGTATGCCCTGCGATACCGGCGCCCAATACAACAACTCTGGCCATAGTTAGAAATTAGGGTTTGAAAAGTAACAAATCATTACTTCTGACACACAAATGTATACGGTTTAAATTTACGTAAAATTTTATCCGGTTGAGCCTGCTCAATAAATTTATTGATTTTATCCGGAAAATATCATGAAACCCGTAATTAGTATTCGACAACAATTAGACAACAGCGTGTCTGCAATCATTAAAATAATCATGGCACTGTCAACCGTATTTTGACTCATCACATCATTGGCTTATAGCACTGACAAAATCGGTAAGTTTGCCTGTTCAAAAATGCAGTCATGAAAAAACTTCTTCCGGCAATTATGTTTTCCCTCTGTTTAACGGCATTTTCACAATCTGTCGCAGACTATGTAAATCCCTTTACGGGAACTGATCATATGGGCCATACCTATCCCGGCGCCACCGTTCCATTTGGCATGGTTCAGCTCAGCCCCGATACGGATACGGTTCCCTACTCAACTGGGGCGGGATACAAGAAGGAAGTATATGCCTATTGCGCCGGATACCAGTACAGCGATAATACCATCTGCGGGTTCAGCCATACCCATTTCAGCGGAACCGGGCACAGCGACCTGGGCGATTTTCTGTTGATCCCGACTACCGGGCCGCTCAAACTTAATCCGGGAACAAAAGACAACCCGGATTCAGGATACCGCAGCCGCTTTTCGCATGAACGGGAATCCGCTTCACCGGGATATTATTCGGTGATGCTGGATGATTATGGAATCCTGGCAGAACTCACGACTACCGAAAGGGTTGGGGTTCACCGTTATACTTCCCATAACCAGGACGATATAAATCTTATCCTTGATATGTCGGCCGGTATCTACAACTATCCGGGCAAAAATACCTGGCAGTTTATCCGTGTTGAAAACGACACCCTCGTTACCGGATACCGGCAGACACGCGGCTGGGCGCGCACCCGGACCATGTACTTTGCCATGGCATTTTCCAAACCGCTGGTACATTACGGCCATGAAAACGGGGAAGAGATCATTTACCGGGGATTTTACAGGAAATTCAATGAAAAAGAGGATTTTCCGGAAATGGCAGGGAAAGACATTACAGCGTGGTTCAGATTCCGGATGCAGGCCGGCGAGCAGCTTACCGTAAGGGTAGCGTTATCTCCGGTCAGCACCGCGGGCGCACTGAATAACCTGCAAACAGAAGCGCCCCGTCCCGATTTCGATCTGGTAAGGCTTCAGGCACATGAACGGTGGAATGAAGAATTAAGCCGGATTCAGGTAGAGGGATCACTTAAAGTAAAACAAAATTTCTACACCAGCCTTTACCACACATTTCTATCACCAACCATCTACATGGATGTTGACGGCAAGTACCGCGGACTTGACCAGAACATCCATCAGGCGGAAGGTTTTACCAATTACTCTACCTTCTCATTGTGGGATACCTACAGGGCGCTGCATCCGCTTTTTACACTCGTGCAACAGGAGAGGACATCTTCCATGATCCGTTCCATGCTGGCACACCGGAAGCAAAGTGTGCACGGCATCCTTCCGGTGTGGTCGCACCACGCGAATGAAAACTGGTGTATGACGGGCTATCATGCCATACCGGTCATTGCTGATGCCTATTTGAAAGGGATCGGCGGTTTTGATGCTGCAGAAGCGCTGGAAGCCATGGATGCCAGCGCCACGTATGCCGGATACGACGGAATCGGGGAATATATGCAATATGGCTATGCGCCGGCTGATCTTACCGGCAACTCCGCAACCAAAACCCTGGAGTATGCTTATGACGACTGGTGCATTGCCCGTACAGCCGAAAAAGCAGGGCAAAGGGGGCTTACAGGGATTTACCACCGCAGGGCCCGCTCGTTTGAGAATATTTATGACCGCTCCACCGGCTTTATGCGGCCCCGCCTGTCGGACGGATCCTGGCAGAAAGAATTTGATCCGTTGAAAACCGAAGGACAGGGCTTTATCGAAGGCAATGCCTGGAATTATTCATTATACGTTCCTCATGACCCGGCACAACTGATCGCCTGGGCGGGTGGCAGTATGCCCTTTGTCCGTCATCTCGACAGTCTGTTTACCATGAAACTGGATGAAAAACACATAGAAGATTCGGAAGATATTGACAAACGTGGCATCATCGGCAATTATGTGCACGGCAACGAGCCCAGCCATCATGTACCCTATCTTTACAGCTTTGCCGGCGCCCCGGCCAAAACACAGGAGCGGGTGCACCAGATTATGGATGCGCTGTATCAGCCCACGCCCGGAGGACTGCCCGGCAACGACGACTGCGGGCAGATGTCGGCCTGGTATATTTTCAGCGCCCTGGGCTTTTACCCTGTGTGTCCCGGCAGCAATGAATACGTGCTGGGAAGCCCCTCGGTAAGCCGTGCCGAGATCCGTCTTGAAAACGGCAAAACCTTCGCCATTCAAGCGAAAGGGTTGAGCGAAAAAAATATCTTCGTTAAAAAAATCACCCTGAACGGCAAACCCTGGTCCGGGCTCTTTATCAGACACGAAGACATCATGGCAGGGGGAGAGATGGTGTTCGAAATGAGCAGCAAACCTGCAAAAATAAAAGTTCCGGAAAGCGATTTGCCCGGCAGAAGTTTCTGACTTTTAAATAGCTGACAGCGTATTTAAACCTTTCGCAGGCAATGCTGTATGTGCATGCAGCAGCGCTGTTCCCTTTCTCCTTTGAGACTTTATGCTGAGCAATAATTGCGCAGCGTGAACCCGGCTAATACCGGGCGGCTGACATGTTCCATTTATCAGAAATACCGGACTGAACCTTTGCCGGATCAAAATTTAGCATTATATTTGTAATCAGGCGTTAAGTCCCGGAAGAGCACCTTTGACCCAGGATGCCTGAATTTCACCCTCCCGGTTGTCTGATTACGGATTCACCCATGAAAATCTTTTTAAAATCTTATACCATGAAAAAGCTATTCTACCCGCTGATTATTTTAAGTCTGCTGATGTCATTTGCCAATGCCCAGAAACCTATCACCTTTAATGATGACAGCCAGGTATTCGGAAATGTTGATTTCCCCGGCATCTGGGTCAGCATTCCTGAAGCCAATGCTGAAACTGTAATGAAAAACTGGCAAAAAGCCATTCAAAAAGGGACTAAGTCAAAAGTCTCGGTAAATGGAATGGATGCTTCCCTTTTTGGCGCCCTGATTAAAGATGTTTACGAGGGCCCGGTAAACATTGAAAGCCGGATAAAGAACCAGGACAGCCTGGTGTTGCTTTTTGCCGGAGTCGAACTCCGCCGGGGAGAGTTTGCGGAAAAAGGCACCCATGAATACGACAGGCTCAAAGCCTATCTTAAAGACTTTGCCAAATCAGAATACCTGAAAGTGGCTGAAGATCAACTTGCTGCTGAGGAAAAAAAGCTGAAGGAAATGGAAAAAGAGCTTTCAAAAACCCGCAAAGGCAAAGCAAAGATGGAAAAAACTGTTCAGTCATCGAACAATACCATTGCCGCAGAGAATGATAAAATCTCTTCACTCCGCAAGCAATTGACCGTTTCGGATGAACAGATTGACCATATCTCTTCCAGGCTGAGCGAAACACAGGATGCAGAAGCCAAAAAATCGTGGCAGTCGGAAATGAAAACTGCTCAGAAAAAGAAAAAGAGCCAGCTGAAAGCCATCAACAGTTCGGAAAATAAGATTGCTAAAGCCAAAGACAGGATCAGGGATACCAAAAATACCATTGACCTTAACCTGGGTTCACAGGATCAGATGAGTGTAAGGATTAACGAACAGAAAATGATTGTTTCTCAGTATCAGAATAAAGTCAGGACCATACAGGGATATTAATTAACTCATAATCATTTAGTTAAAAACATTAAGAAATATGCCCGGCCGGGATTAAGGCCGGGCATTTTCTGTTTAACCTGCCGGAAAAACCAGGAAAACTGAAGATCCCTCACCTCAATTCCCTAAATTTACCCCGTAAACTCAAAATTACCTGCCCATGATTATCAGCAATCCCATGATTGTTCATTGTCCTAAATGCGGTCAAAAACACCAAAAAATGAATCTGGCTTCCGGCAATACCTTCGGGGGTATTTTCTGGAGCGACGGGAGTTACATTGCCCCAATGCTGCCCGATCTGCCCGTATTTACCCGCTGCGCTCAATGTAGTCAGATCTTCAATAGCCTCAAAGCTGAAAGTGAAGAAGCCGCAGGTTTTGATGAGGCGCAGGACCTGCCTGAAGTGGAGCATCTTTCGCGTGAAGACATTGAAGAAGCGCTCGACAGCGGAGTGTTTGAGGATGCTGGCGATGAAAAACTCCTCCGCATCAGCCTCTGGCAGAAAATGAACAGACATCCGTGGAAAAATGAAGAACCTGTGCCGGCTCCGGATGATCCCGGATACCATAAAAATGCCGAAGCTCTGATTGCCCTGCTCAACGGCCCGGACAGTGAAAGCCTGATCAGAAAAGCCGAACTTTACCGTAACCTTGGCAAATTTGATCAATGTATCGCAACCCTTCAAAAAATCAGCGACTCATTGGTCAAAACATACAAAAACCAACTGGAAAAAGCCTGCCGAAGCCAAAAAAGCGGCACCATTTGTATTAGCTGAAGTAAAACTGTAAAAATCCTGCCTGCGGATGTCCGGGAGGCAATTTTAAATTTTGAAAATAACACTCCTTATTGTACATTCGCAGCAGTAAAAGTTTGTGTAAGAAATACACTTACAATCATCTCATTCTGGAGAACCGGAAATCAAAACATTTTCAACAATATGCGGTATAACAACGATAAACGTGTGGTAATGACCCTGGATGCCGGGGGTACCAATTTTGTCTTCAGCGCCGTTCAGGCCGAGCAGGAGATCATCGACCCCATCAGTATTCCCGCCGACGGGAATACACTCGAAATTGTGCTGAATAAGATTATTCAGGGCTTCAGCGAGGTAAAAGCCAAACTGAATGTTCAGCCGGTAGCCATCAGCTTTTGTTTTCCTGGCCCTGCCGAATATGAGCTCGGGATTATCGGAGACCTTGAGAACCTGCCTACCTTCAGGGGTGGAGTTGCTTTGGGGCCTATGCTTGAGGAGAAATTCGGCATACCTGTATTTATCAACAACGACGGTGACCTTTTCGCTTTTGGCGAAGCCATTGCGGGATTACTGCCAGAAATCAATCAACGCATCGGCAGCAGCAACAGTCCGAAAACATACCAGAACCTGCTCGGGGTGACGTTCGGAACCGGATTTGGCGGGGGGATTGTCAGTCGCGGCCAGCTCTTCCTTGGCGACAACTCGGCCCAGGGCGAGATTAACCGTATGCGGAACAAACTGCATACCAACGCCAGCGTTGAAGAAAATGTCAGTATCCGTGGCGTAAAACGCATTTATTGCCGTGAAACCGGCCTGACCTATGACACCTGCCCGGAGCCCCGCACTATTTTTGAAATCGGTATGGGCCTGCGCGAAGGAAATAAGGAGGCTGCCATACTGGCTTTCCACCGCATGGCTGAAGTGGCCGGCGATGCCATTGCCAATGCGATTACGCTGATCGACGGACTGGTTGTAATTGGTGGCGGACTGGCAGGTGCCTATCCCCTCTTCATGCAGCGCCTGGTGGATGAAATGAACACTAACCTGACAACCATGGTTGGTACTGCACTCGACCGCATGGAAATCAAAGCTTTTAACCTTGAGGATGAAGGAGAATTTCAGCGGTTCTATGAAGGCGATACACGCGAAATCAAGATTCCTTTCAGTACAAACCGGATCAAATACGATCCCATGAAAAGAATCGGAGTCGGGGTCAGCCGGCTGGGAACCTCAAGGGCTGTAAGCATCGGCGCTTATGCCTTCGCTTTATCCAAACTGGGCAACCCCTGATTCGGGTAAACCCAAAAAGTTACATCCCGGCAGTCGTCCTGCCGGGATTTTTTCCCAATTATTCATACCCCGAATTATACGCCCTGATCACGCCGGCCATCTCTTCAGGACCAGGTTTTGCATAACCCTTTTTCTTCCGCCATATAGAATAACCCATCCCTCCGGCAATAAAAGGGGCGGATACCAATAATCCGGCCTGAAGGGAAGTGGTAAGCATGCTAGCAGCGACCACGCCCGCTGCAATCAGCGGCGCAACCACCTTTGCCACACCGCCCCTTCTGACTGCGAATTCCATCATCATCCTATAAGCATCCGGAGTATCCTTAAGGTAGCGTCCGGCAAATTCAGCATAATCATTTACCGGAATACATTGAAGACTGTCATCCTCAAAGGTTACGAAATAGTAATAATCAGCCTCAAATCTTTTCCGGTCCTGATACTGAACAATCATGAAATTTCTGTAGCCGCCGCTATTCGGGTCGGAGGTAACAAATTCAACCAATCCCGCTTCCTGAGGCAGCCTGCGGGTGTAATACAGGTTCATTTTGCCTTTCACCGCAAGCTCACCGAAAACAGAATTCCGCGCATCCATCCTGCAAGCCCGGTAATATTTTCCGTTCTGTCTGAAGGCAAATACCCTGCTTGCCGGATAAACCCTGCCGGGGTGTTCCCATAACGAAACAAACTGATCCGTGAAGTTTTGCCGTATAAAAGCATTTGAATTGATGCTGTCGTCAGAAGTCATATACAGGGTGGCAGGAAGATAATCGATAAAGGCCGGATCTGAAAGATCTGGGGCAGGAACCACCTTTACTTTATTTTTCTCTCTTTGTTTCAGGGCCTTCCGCGACTGTACCTTTGCAGTTGAATCAACATACTTTGTCTCCTGCGCCGTCAACTGCCACGAAATACAGAACAGCATTGAAAAAATCACCAGTAGTTTTAACCCTGATCTGATAAACATACTTCTGCTCTATATCTGTTGTTCAGCAAAATTAAATTTTCATGGGAAAGCAGCGCTTCCTTTCCTTAAAATAACTTTTAAAAATCGGGCTGATCTCAATATCTGATTAATATTTTTTATACGTTTACGTCCGCTAATGCAAGTCTTCCATTTTAATTCCAGAAAACCATGAAATGGTTATTACTGACTGTTCTTCTTATTCTGAATACCATAAGCAATGCCCAAAAGCCCTGGCGTGAGGGCGAAATGCAGGTAAGGATTTATGCCACTGACAGGACTGAACTTGAATATATCAGGCAGGCCAGCCTGAATGTGGATTTTTGCGACGGGTTTATCCGGGCATATCTAATCCCGGAGGAGCTGGCAAAACTGAACGCTTCCGGAATTCGCACAGAAACGGAAATCGGCAATCTCAACGAATGGTCGGCCTCTTTCGGTCCAGCCGGTGTACCCAACGGTTACTACACCGTTGCGCAGCTTGATCAAATCGCAGATAGTCTATCCGATAATTTTCCGGATATCTGCACCATGCATTCCATTGGAATCGGATCAGGATTCAATGTAATTTACGCACTGAAAATCAGCGATAATTCAGCGGAAGACGAAGATGAACCGGAAATCCTCTTCGACGGGGGCATCCATGGCGATGAAGTCGGAGGCCCGGAGAATATGATCCGGTTTGCCAGGGACCTGTGCCTGCAATATAACTACGATCCCTACATTACAGACCTTGTCAACAACCGGGAAATATGGATTATCTATTGCCTGAACCCCTATGGCAGAAATAATATGACCCGGTACAACCAGGCCGGGATCGACATCAACCGCGATTGCGGATACATGTGGAACGGAGAAGGCAACAGTCCTGCAGCTTTTTCGCAGCCTGAAACAAAAGCCCTGCGCAAAGTGCTTTCCGAGAACCAGTTTGCGATTCATTGCAGTTATCACAGCGGCACCGAATTTATCAGTTTTCCATGGAGTTACCGTGAGGACCTCACCCCTGATCATGCCCAGCATAATTTTCTGGCCGGCTTATATGCAAGCACTTCGGGATACACAAATATCCCTTTTGGCCCGGGCTTTTCAGGAATGTATGCCATCAACGGAAGTACCAAGGATTTTGGATATGGTGCGATGGGAGCCATCAGCTGGTCGGTTGAAATTTCGCTCAGCAAACAACCACCGGCCGCACAGATTGTGCCCTATTACCTCAAAAACAAACCAGCAATGCTTGCCATGACGGAATATGCAGGTTATGGAATCAGGGGTATGGTAACGGATGCTGACAGTGGTCAACCGGTAGCTGCAACCATATTTATAAATGATTTCTTCCCGGTTTCAAACGATCCTTCTACGGGCGACTTTCATAAATTCCTGGTTCCCGGTGTGTATCAGGTAAAAGTTACCGCCAACGGCTATGAACCACAAATGATCAGCGGGGTGGTTGTGAATGAGCAGGAAGCGACTGAAATCAGCATCACGCTTCAGCCCCTTGCAAAACAATTTGCTACCCGGATCATCAGCAGCCAGATTCCCAATAATAATCCTCTGGACGAGGGTTTCACCCATGCCGCGGTGGGTCCGCCTGACAGCATACAATATTCCACCGGCAGGTTTGGCTGGGCAGTTTATGATATGGGAACTCCGGTAGTCGACGGGGAAGGCAACGATGTGATCGTTCATGAAAATGATGCTACTCCCGAAGGCTTCCAGTTCTATGCAGGTGTTTCAATGGACGGACCCTGGGTGCCACTGGGAACCGGCAACGGAACCACCGGCTTCAACCTGGCAAATGCCGCTTTATCCGAAGCCAGGTATTTCAAAATCACTGATGACGGGGACGGACAATCCCAGGTAAACAACGCGGGATTCGACCTTGATGCCATCGAAGGAATCATCAGAATGCCACTGCCCGATTCAACAGGATGGATCAGCGGCACTGTTTTTTCCCCTCTTGATGGTGAACCATTGCAGGGAGCCACGGTATATACAGGTTCACAATCCACCCTTACCGGCCCTGAGGGCGGATTTACCGTTCTTGCCGACACAGGACAACTGGTGATAATATGTGCTGAATACCCTGCACAATTTCTGTTTGATTGCGACAGTGTTATCGTGAATCCCGGAGATACGACCATCCACGATATTTACCTGCAACTGATGGAAAATACGTCCCTGCGGAAAGCAGAAAATTACTTTAAACTGTCACCGAATCCTGCCCGTGAAAACATGCTGATAAGCTTCGGAGAAGCTGTAAAGAGTGCAGAACTCATCATCTCTGATCTGTCCGGTCGCGTGCTTTTGCAGGATCATATCCCAGCCGGAAACGTTTATATGCTCGATTTAACCGGTTTTAATTCAGGACTTTACTTTCTGAATGTTGATTTTCGTGACGGAACCCGGAAAAGTCAGAAACTGTTGGTTCTCTGATGAACTTTGTTCCATTTCCAGATAAAAACAAAATATCCCTAAATCTTTTCAGCCGAGTCACATTCTTTAACACCATGAAAAAACATCTGATTATCCTTCTTTGCTTTCTCTCAGTTGGATTCCTGCATTCGCAAACCATTGTACACACCTACTCATTCACGGAACCGGTGATAGAGATTTTCGGGCAGCATCAGGTAATCTCATTCAGCAACACCCAATTACACGGCAATCCCGGGGAGCCCCTGCTTCCTTACAAGGCTGTCAGCCTGCTGTTGCCTCCAGGCCATGAGGCAACCCGTGTGCGTGTTGAGTTTTTCGATGAAATACCCCTGGAGGGCTCGTTCCGGCTCGCCCCTGCACAATTTTCCCGACCGCTTTCCATTCCCGGAATATCACTTTTTGAAAAAAACGAATCTGTTTATCAATCAGCAGAACCTTATCCTGTAAAAGCAAACGGCAACCTCAGCACACACTACATGAATGGTTTTGGTTTTGCCCAAACAGTGATAACCCCTTTAAAATACACTCCGGCAACAGGCGAAATAAGTTACTACCGCAGGGCTGTGGTACGAATCGAAACGCGGGAAACGGCGCGTGGCCGGAATGCGTTGAACAACCTCTCTGCTTCGCCCGTCATCAAAAACACTATCCTGAAACATGCTCAGAATCCATCTGTTGCAGCAGAATATTCCACACGCAGCAAAAGCACTGCTGATTATCAGATCCTGATCATTACCCCGGCCGCCTTTTCAGCTAACCTGGAGCCTCTGGCCCAGCTTTATCTTCCCCGCGGAATGAAAACCCAGATAGCCACCGTTGAATCGATTCAGTCAGGCACTATGGGAACTGACCTGCCCGAAAAAATCAGAAACTACATCATTCAGGAGTACCAGCAGCACAGCATTGAACATGTAGTGCTGGCCGGCGATGTGGAGCACGTACCGCACCGTGGGTTTTACTGCCACGTACAATCATCCAGCGCCTATGAGGATGATAATATCCCCGCGGACCTATACTATGCCGCACTGGACGGCAACTGGAATACCAATGGCAACAGCCGTTGGGGTGAAATCGGCGAAGACGACCTGCTGCCGGAATTATCCGTAGGCCGGATGTCGTTCAGCAACACCACCGAACTGGCAGCCATGCTCAATAAAACCATAATGTATCAAAACCAGCCCGTACAGGGCGAGTTGCGCAATCCCTTGCTGGCAGGAGAGAATCTTTATTACAACCCCGATACCTGGGGATCCGACTACCTGAACCTCCTGGTGGGCACCCACAGCGAAAACGGATACACCACAACGGGTATTCCTGTAGCGCAAAATATCCAGACATTGTATGACGAAGATGCCGTCTGGGATAAAAACACCCTGATTAACGCCATCAACAGCGGGCGTAATTTTGTGCACCATTCGGGACATGCCAATGATTCCTATGTTATGAAACTGAACTCATGGGATATCACGAATGCCAATTTCTCCGGGGTCAACGGGATTCTTCACAACTTTCCGGTAGTATATACCCATGGTTGTATATGCGGTGCTTTTGATGTGAACGATTGTATTGCCGAAAAGATGACAGGGATTGAGAACTTTGCCGCCGCATTTGTAGGGAACTCCCGCTATGGCTGGTTCAACGAAGGACAAACCGAAGGTCCGTCGGCACATCTTCACCGTGAATTTACCGATGCGCTGTTTTCCGACAGCCTGCACAGGATCGGAAGGGCCCACACGGAATCGAAGATAGCCACGGCTCCGTGGGTAAATGCCCCGGGGCAATGGGAAGAAGGGGCACTGCGCTGGTGTTTCTACGACTGCAATGTACTCGGAGATCCAGTAATGGGCATCTGGACCGACGAAGTACTTCCCATAGCCACCCAATACCCGGCCTCCATTATTACAGGTACGCCCCAGTTTGATATTACCGTTACCTCGGGAGGCCAACCGGTTAAGGGATTAACTGCGGCTTTCCTGGTGAACGGTATGTTGATCGGCAAAGGAACCACCGGCACCGATGGAAATGCCACAGTTGTGATTGACCCTCCGGTAACCTCTCCCGGAGAAGCACAGCTGGTGGTTTCAGGATATAACTGCCTGCCGGTATATTACCCGGTCACCATCGCACCGGGCAACGCTCCTTATGTGATTTATGCTTCGCACAGCATCAATGACAGTCAGGGAAACAACAACGGTATGGCTGATTACGGCGAAACACTGGGGCTGAATGTTACCCTGCAGAATGTCGGACAGGCGAATGCCCAGAACGTCACAGCTCTTTTGAGCTCCTATGATCCCTATATCACCATTTCGGATAATTCGGAAGATTACGGCGATATTCCCGCCGGCGGACAGGCCGGTTCAGAGAACGCTTTCACGGTTACTCTAAGTGAGAATGTCCCTGATAACTATGAGATTGAATTCACCCTTACAGTCCAGTCGGGTGAAACCTGGCTTTCTACCTTCCGGATTACTGCCCTTGCTCCCGTGATAGAAGCCGGCAATGCAACGGTTAGCGACGGCAACAATGGCAATCCGGATCCGGGAGAAACCTTTCATCTGGAAATCCCCGTCAGTAACACAGGACACAGTCAGAGCCAGGCTGTTTCGGCAAGTCTTACATGCAACAGCAATTATATTGACATTCCCCAGGGAAATGCCGGACCTATTGTTATTGAAGCGTTATCTGATCTGGATATTGTCTTTGAAAATATCACCGCTTCAACTTCTACACCGGTTGGCACTCCGGTAACTTTCCTGCTGACCCTTACCAAAAATACGCCTCCTGAGATTATCCTGCAACGCGAATATTCCTACACGGTAGGGCAGGTTATTGAAGATTTCGAATCCGGCAACTTCCTGATGCATCCATGGCAGCACGGAGGCAGCAGCAACTGGACAATTACGCAGTCTAATGCCTATCAGGAAACATTCAGTGCCCGCTCCGGCCAGATCAGCCATAATCAGAATTCTGACCTGTCAGTAAGTTATGAAGTATTGGCCGATGGTGATATATCATTCTATTTCAGGATATCTTCTGAGGCAGGATACGACTACCTGCGATTTTACCTGGATGACATCAAGCTGGGTGAGTGGTCAGGGGAACAGGACTGGACCAGGGTATCCTTCCCTGTTACCGCCGGAAGTAAGGCTTTCAGATGGTCATATATAAAAGACGCTTATGTTTCATCCGGTGCGGATGCCGCCTGGCTCGATTACATTATCTTCCCACCTGTAGATACCAGTGTCGGGATTGATGAGCAACTGTACACTAATGCAGGGATGTCTGTCTTTCCGAATCCTGCCACAGGCAGTGCCTTTCTGAATACCGGCAATGCATTCCCGGGTTTCGCCACGCTTACCCTTACCGATCTGGCCGGCAGGGAAGTCAGGCACTTAACAAACTTACGGCCTGCAAGTGACTATAAACTTGACCTCAGCGGACTAAAAGCCGGACTGTATCTTGTCAGGTTACAAAATAATCAATCACTTCAGGTTAAGAAACTGATTGTAAAATAATCAAATATCCAATCATTATCCATCAGAAAATCAACACAGTGAAAAATCTACCCCTCTTTCTGCTGGCAACCATTTTGATGGTTGTTTCATCCCTTTATGCGCAGAAACCAAAGAAACAAATGTATATGCCCGACGATCCTGTTCCGGTCAAATACAAAGTCGATACCCGCATTGACAATATGGCCTACTGGAGGCGGATGGCTTCGCTCGGACTGGTGCCTGTTGAACCTGATCATGCCGCCCCGTTCGGAAAATATACCGGAAGCCGGCTATCCGGCAGAAGCGTGATGACTGATGATTCTCCGGATGTACCCGTAACAACCGTTAACTCTACCCAAAGTGAAAACTCAATTTTTGCGGATCCCAATAATCCCCAGTCTGTGCTGAATTCGAACAATTCCACGCCCAGACCAGCCAGCACCGTATACGGAGCCAATGATTTCTGGTCAAGCGATGCAGGGAGTACCTGGGGCGGACACGTTCAGGGGGCCGGGGGTGAAAACAGCGGTGATCCCACCACAGCCATCGGGTTAAACGGATGGTATTATGTGGGTTATATCCACTCATCAGGAGGCCAGGGCGTCTCATACTCCACCGACCAGGGCAATACATGGACACCGGTGCTGGTGGCTCCTGCCCCTTCAGGTTTTAGCTCCCTTCTGGACAAAAATCACATGTGGATTGACAACAGCACCACCAGCCCCTATGAGGGGCAACTCTACGATGCCTGGACAAATTTCGGCGGCAGCAATGATTCGGAAATAGAATTAAGCCGCTCAACTGACCAGGGGCTAAGCTGGTCATCACCGGTCAACATCAGTTCTGCCATTAATGCCGGCAGCCACAACCAGGGTGTGAATATTCATACAGGGCCCAACGGGGAGGTATATGCGATCTGGGCGATATATGATTCATGGCCGATCGATGAAAATTCAATCGGAATGGCCAGATCATTTGACGGAGGCGCCACCTGGCAACCAGCAACCCGGATAATCAGTAATATCAGGGGAATCCGGAACACTGCAACTTCAAAGAACATGCGTGTGAATGCTTTCCCATCGATGGCCGTTGATATCAGTAACGGTCCGAACCGGGGCATGATCTATGTGGTTTGGCCCAACATCGGGGTACCGGGAACCAATACCGGCAGCGATATGGATGTCTACATGATCCGTTCGGCAGATCAGGGAAACTCCTGGTCAACGCCTGTCAGGGTAAACCAGGATCCTTCCGGA
Organism: Lentimicrobium saccharophilum; assembly: GCF_001192835.1. Classification (NCBI taxonomy): domain Bacteria; kingdom Pseudomonadati; phylum Bacteroidota; class Bacteroidia; order Bacteroidales; family Lentimicrobiaceae; genus Lentimicrobium; species Lentimicrobium saccharophilum. Next base: position 451,605 of record NZ_DF968182.1, on the reverse strand, counting down.
CTGGGAAAACAGCATTACTTTCCCTGGATTACCTGCGACCCGGCCAATGGCAACCTGAGTGTTATTTACTATGATGACCGCAACGTATCAGGGTCGCAGGCCGAGGTATATGTATCAAACTCAATCGACGGAGGCAATTCCTGGGAAGACCTGAAAGTGAGCGATGTCTCCTTTACCCCTCAGCCCATTTCAGGCCTGGCTTCCGGATATTTCGGCGATTATCTGGGTATTCACGCCCAAAGCCGCTGGGTATATCCGGTTTGGACCGACAACCGCACCGGCTATGCAATGACCTATGTTTCAGCATTCCAGTCCGGCCCGCCGCCCAACCAACCCTGGGTGATTTACCAGACTCACCTGCTGAATGATGCTGCCGGTAACAACAACGGCCTGCTCGATTATGCTGAAAATGCCCTGCTGAACGTTACCCTTGAAAATATCGGCGATCAGCCTGCTGCAGCAGTAAATGCAGTGATTTCAACAGAATCTGCTTTTATAACATTTACCGACAATACTGAAAATTTCGGAGACTTTGCTGTGGGCGAAGTAAAAACCATTTCCGACGCCTTTGCTTTCACCGTTTTACCTGCCGTTCCCGACGGTGAAAAGATCACTTTCACCCTCTCGGTTACTGATGCCAATGACAGCACATTTGTTTCAAACTTCAACATCGAAGCGCACGCACCCGGTATTCAGGCGGGCAACCTGAGCATTAACGACGCGTCCGGCAATATCAACGGCCGCCTTGATCCCGGTGAAACCGCCACACTCAGCATCATCACCTTCAACCCGGGTGATTATCCTGCTGAAGAGGTAATGGCACAGCTTACCACTGCCAGTGCCTATGCAACCATTACCAATACACAGGTTGAACTTGGCAACATTAATCCGGGCATGATGAACGCAGTAGCCGCTGAATTTGAGATCTCCGTTTCACCTGAAGCCCCGGTCGGGCACCAGGTAGCACTCAATTACACGGCAAACTCCCTGTACCATTCAACGCTGAAGAATTTCTTTACACCGGTAGGTTTAATCCTCGAAGACTGGGAGACCGGCGGTTTTGAAAGCTTCGACTGGGAGTTTGCCGGCAGCGCCCCATGGACTATAGCTACCGACCAGGTTTATGAAGGTGAAACCAGTGCGAAATCAGGCGCAATCAACGACAATGCCAGCAGCGAAATGAAAATCGGCTATAATGTAATGAACCCCGACACCATTTCATTCTACCTGAAAGTATCATCCGAAGCTGATTATGACTACCTGAAATTTTATGTCAACAACACACTCAGGGGCCAGTGGGCAGGAGAAGTACCCTGGCAGCAGGTAAAATTTGCCGTGAATCCGGGGCAGCAGACTTTCCGTTGGGTCTACAGTAAAGATGTTTATGTTACCGGCGGAAGCGATTGTGCATGGGTTGACTACATTGTTTTTCCTGCTCCAATGCAAACTACTGCCTATGCCGGGCAGGATGCATCCACCTGCGAACAGGGTCCGGTTATGCTTGACGGTACCGCCACCAATTACACGTCAGTATTATGGACTACTGCGGGAGACGGTACTTTTGAGGATGCAAATCAGCTCAACACATTCTATACCCCCGGAACCCAGGATCTTATTAACGGGAACGTGGTCCTTACCCTGACGGTTAACGGTCCGGAAGGAGAAGTGAGAACAGATGACATGTTACTGAACATCTCCACACCTGCCTCGGTTCAGACAGCAGAAACCCTTTCGGCATGTGCAGGCACCGGTGTTGACATTGAAGCTCTGGCAGAGAACTATACATCGATTATGTGGAGTACGACCGGTGATGGCACTTTCAGCGATCCCGCATCATTGAACACGACCTATGTTCCGGGATCACTTGATATCAGTGCCGGATCTGCAACCATTACGCTTACAGCTTTCTCTGCAGCACCATGTGCAGATGCAACAGGTGTCATTACACTCAGTATTCTGCCTGCTCCCGAAGCCGTCATCAGCGGAGATACAACCATTTGCGCAGGTTCGGAATTACAGATTGAGGTTCAGCTGACCGGAACAGCACCCTGGCAATTAGAAATCGGGGATTATGGCACATTTACAGCTGAACAATCTCCGGCCTACATTACCATTGCCCCCGATACTACCCAAATCGTTCAGGTTATCGCGGTAACTGATGCCAACCAGTGTCAGGGAACGGGATCGGGAACATACAACATTACAGTAAATGAATTGCCTTACCTGTATCTTCCGGCTGATACCATGGCATGTGTCAACCACCTGGTAACACTGACAGCTGTTACTTCCGGCAATGTACAATACCTGTGGACGCCGGGCGGCTACATTACCCAGAGCATTATCGTTGATACAACGGGTATCGGAGCCGGAACCGGTACATGGACAGCCAGGATAACCGATGAAAATGGCTGTGTAAACGAAGCTTCTGTTAACCTGACTTTTAATGAATGTACGGGCCTGGTTGAAGTTGAATTCAGCAGTTTTTCAGTCTTTCCGAATCCTTCGGACGGCCGTTTCAGCATTCAAGTCAGTCAGGAAAATGCGGGGATTTATCATCTGGAAATAACCGATGCATCAAACAAAACTGTCTTCAGCAAACCGGACGTACTGATAGGAAGTCATGAAAAACAGGTATTTGATTCCGGCATTCTTAACAACGGTATCTATCTGGTAAAACTTTCAAACAGAGAGAAAACATTATCGGCGAAACTGATCGTAAAAAGATAAAGGATTATACCAATTCCATTGACAGGGGGGCAGTTGACGCCCCCCTTTTTATTTTTAATGATTACAAATAGTCATAAAATTTACCGGGTTTGTACTTCCTATTGAATTTTATTTATTTTTGCGATGCTAATAATTTTATTCATTCTCAGGGTATTATTCTGCCCGGGATGTAAAATTTTTTACTCACACACACTTTTCAAATCAAACACATGAAAACAACTTTACGCAGGTTTTTTTCGGGCAATGGCATCACCACGTTACTGATGGCCGTTGTGTTGAGCATTTCCTTCATTAGTGCAGATGCAGGTAATCACCGGTACCCGGACAGTTGGGGCAAACAAGGTTTAACCCTTAACCGTCAGGGCACGGATGGGATCAGCCTCAATTTCTCTATCCGGGAATTTGGTCTCACCGACCGTGAGATCAACGGTCAGGTGATGACCGGAATTGAGTTTTCAGAATCTTTCCTCCAGAATGAAGAAGGTTCACCGGATCTTCCGGGTTTCGGACGTTATATCGCCATCCCCGAAGGCGCAACGGCCATTGTTGAAATTACCAACATGCGCACCGAACGCTTTGTGAATATTGAAATGGCTCCGGCTCCACGCATCCCGCTTGATACAGATCAGGGTCCGCTGCAATTTGAAAAAAATCCGGCCATTTATAACAACAATGCTTTCTATCCGGCTCAGCCTGTCACCCTGGGTGATTACAGTCAGATTAGGGGCGTGGATGTGGCAATGCTTGGGGTAACCCCCTTCCAGTACAATCCGGTTACCAAAGAACTGATCGTATACCGCGATATGGAGATCAGTGTCCGTTTTGAGGGCGGCAGCCGTCAGTTCGGAGAGGATAAATACCGCAACCGCTGGTGGGATCCCATTATGGAAGATGCCATTATAAATTTCAGTTCTCTGCCGGTCATTGATTACGATCAGCGGACATCCGCATCAACCCGCGGTACTGGTTATGAATACCTGATCATTGTTCCGAACGATGATATTTTCTATCAGTGGGCTGATTCAATCAAGAAATTCCGCACCGAAGAAGGTATTTATACCGGCATCGTGAAACTTTCCGAAATCGGCACCAATGTAAATGCCGCCATGCTTGAGACTTATGTCAACAATGCTTACAACACATGGGATACCCCTCCGGCAGCCATTCTGTTGCTTGGCGACTATGGTCAGGCAACCGCCAACAACAATTCGATTACCTCCCCCATTTACGATAACTATTGTGTTTCCGACAATATCCTGGCCGATGTTTCCGGAAATCATATGCCTGACATTATTTTCGCCCGCATTACAGCCCAGAATGCCGAACAGCTTGAATCAATGATTGGACGAGGCCTGAATTATGAGCGCAGACCTCCGGTCAATCCTTCTTTTTATGCCAACCCCATTACAGCATTAGGATGGCAAACAGAGCGCTGGTTCCAGATCTGCTCAGAAACCGTCGGCGGCTTCTGGAAAAATGTGCTGGGCAAAACGCCTGTCCGTATCAATGAGATCTACCAGGGAACACCCGGCAACTCATGGTCATCGGCACAAAACACCAGCACCGTTGTTGGCGTTTTCGGACCCAACGGACTGGGTTATATCCCTGCATCTCCGTCCAGTATGGGCGGGTGGAGCGGCGGTAACGCCACCATGATCAACAATGCCCTGAATTCAGGATCGTTTATGCTGATGCACCGCGACCACGGTATGGAAACCGGCTGGGGAGAACCTTCCTATACAAACAGCAATATCTCCAACCTCACCAATACCGACCTGTGTTTTATCCTGTCAATCAACTGCCTTACCGGAAAGTATAACTGGAGCAGCGAAAGTTTTACGGAAAAATTCCACCGTTACACTTACATGGGACAGCCCGCCGGAGCACTCGGACTCATCGCGGCTTCCGAAGTTTCTTATTCATTCGTGAATGATACCTATGTGTGGGGCATGATGGACAATATGTGGCCCAACTTTATGCCTCAGTATGGTGCAACCCCTGAATCAAGGGGTGTTTTACCGGCATTCGGAAACGCAGCCGGAAAATATTTCCTACGTCAGTCCAACTGGCCTTACAATACCGGTAACAAGGAAGTAACCTACAACCTTTTCCATCATCACGGGGATGCTTTCCTCAGGGTTTGTACTGAAGTACCCCAGACGATTGCAGCTACCTACGAACCTACGATCTTTGAAAATGAAACCGAATTCACCATTACAGCCTCACCAAACTCTAATGTATGCCTTACATCAGACGGTGTGATCCTGGGAACCGGTGTTACCGGTTTTGTAAATACCATCACCATTACAATACCTCCTATGACAGCCGGAGACCGTATCAAGGTCACCATTACCCGTCCCAATTGCAACCGTTATGAAGGATGGGTGGATGTTATTCCCATGGTTACTTCAGCAATTGCCGGTGAAGACATGGCAATTTGTGAAGGTACCGAGCCCCAGCTGAACGGAGCTGCCGTAAATTACACTTCCCTTCTTTGGGCAACCAGCGGCACCGGAACTTTCAGCGATGCTACCATTCTTGACCCCATTTATTCTCCAAGTGCTGAAGACATCGCACAGGGTGCTGTGCTCCTTTCGCTTACAGCCTCAAATCCTGCTGCCAATGATTCAACCGACTACCTTACCCTTTCATTCAGCCTCGCTCCGGTAGTATTTGCCGGTAATACCGCTGACATCTGCGCCGGAGAAGGTTATTCTGCGCTGGATGCTACTGCCGCAAATTACACACAACTTGAATGGACAACAACGGGTACCGGCACCTTCGATGATCCTTCATCATTGAATCCGCGGTATATCCCCGGCGCCGAAGATATCGAAGCAGGCAATGCCATGCTGACACTCTCAGCCTGGAATGAACTCTGCGAACCGGTTACCATGGACCTCCAGGTAATGATTCATGCACTGCCCGTCCCGGTTGTTAACGGACCGGATGCAGCCTGCCAGAATCAATCGGAGCTTGTATATACTGCTGAAGGCGAAGGCAACCAGTATTTATGGGAAATTTCGGGTGGCACCATCACCGAAGGACAGAACACCGGATCAGTCACCGTTACCTGGGATGAGCCGGGAACCGGAAGCCTCCACATGGTTGAAACAAACGAATTCGGATGCTCAAATACCACCGAATTTGCTGTTACCATCAATCCCGCTCCCGCACCTGCAATTGACGGAAACGCCCTGGTATGCGCCAACAGCGAACAGGTTGCCTATATCACTCCGCTGAATGAAGGAAACGCTTACGAATGGACAGTTACCGGCGGTGAAATCGTTTCAGGTGCCGATGCCAACGAAGTCGTTGTTAACTGGGGCGGCAATGGACAGGGAACCCTGAGCCTCGTTGAGACCAATACGCTAACGACCTGCTCGGCCACCACCGGGTACAATGTGTTGATTCATTCACCCGAGCCCACACTCGGCAATGATACCACCATCTGCATTACGCATGTGCTGAATATCGAAGCTGAAGAAGGGTTTGCCGCCTATGCATGGTCAAGCGGACAGGAAACACGCAGTATCCAGATTAACGGAGAAGCCCAGGGCCTGAATGCAACCACCTATACTGTAACAGTAACTGATGCAAACAACTGTACAGGAACCGCTTCAATCATGGTAACCGTTGATGCCTGCGCAGGTATTGAGGAGAATGCATCGGCCACAAGGGTCAGTATTTTCCCGAACCCCAATATGGGTGAATTTACCCTGGAGATCAGCAATGCCGAACCCGGAAAATCAACCATCAGCATCGTTACCACAACCGGTGAAATTATTTACTCAAACCAGGTTGTTATCGGTCAGCAGTCATACAGGCAGAATATCGGCCTGAATGCCGGTAGTGGCGTATATTTCCTGAAAGTTGAAACAACAAACGGAACAACCATTCAGAAACTTGTTATCAGGTAATCTGAAGAACTGATTGAATAAAAAAGCCTGCCCCTGAAGCAGGCTTTTTTATTGGCTTTTCATGGGTTACAATTACTCAGATTGGCGATAAAACAAGTAAATAAAGCAAAAATTGAATGTTTTTCCTGTTAAATCGCGTTCATTCAGGAAACGTCAGACATGTTCCGGGTCTATCTCAGTTTGCGATTTACCAATGGATGAAAAAAAATGACTCTTTGCAGGAAAATGCAATTGTCAACATAACCAGATTTAATTCCTGACAATAAATGGCATTCTCAGATAAGCCTAAAATACTGATCGTTGACGATGTTGAGGTCAACCTTATATTGCTGGAGACTGTTTTAAGGAAGGAGCAGGCAGAAATACACAAGGCCACCAATGGAGAAACCGCGCTCAACATGGCCACTGACCTTGATTTTGCGCTGATCATACTGGATGTGTCAATGCCCGGGATGAACGGCTTTGAGGTTGCCGAAAGACTGCGGGATCAGGAAAAAAACCGGCTTACACCTATTATTTTTATCTCTGCGATCATGTATGACCAGCAGAGCATCGCAAGGGGATATCAGTCAGGTGCAGTTGATTACCTGACCAAACCCTTTCAAAATGAGATTCTGATCAGCAAGGTCAGGATATTCCTTAAACTATATCAGCAAAACCGTGAATTGCAGGCGCAGAGCAAAGCACTGAATGAAAGCCTGCACAGGTATCAGAAAGCTGAACAGACCATTGTTTTCAAGTATCAGTTCGAGCGGGCCGTTTCCCTTGCTTCAGCGCGCTTCTCCGGCAATTTTGACCCGGACAGCTCCATTGATTTCATGCTGCTCGATATGGAAAGACTTTGCGGCGCAGCCTCTGCCGGATTCACTTATTTTGACCGGAAAGAGCATCTGACAGGCCATACCGGAAATACCGGATCCGGAATAACCCGGACAACTCCCGGTAAACCCGAGAGAGATACGATCTACCAGGCCCTTGCCGGAAATGAAGAAGTATGCCGCGTAATGGTCAGTCAAAACGGACTTACAGGTCCATGGATCAGTCCGGCCGCCATTTCGGCATCCGGACCATCTGCAGTCAGTGTAGCTATTCCGGTTAACGTTGCCGAAACACTTACAGGGGTTATTTTACTGAACGATTGCACTGACCTGCATCAATGGGAGAAACAGGATATCTGCGCCCTCGGGGTGTTCGGAACAATAACAGGCAATGCGCTTGAACGTTCGAAAACAAGGGCAGCACTTGAGGCCAGTGAATCAAAATACAGGAGTTATATTGAAAGCGCCCCTGAAGGAATACTGGTTGCCGACAAAAAAGGGTTGATCACGGAAGTGAACCCGGCGGCCCGGAAGATTTTTAATACCAACCGGGAAAACTTTATCCAACAGGATATCAATAAGATATTGAATCCTGAAACCCTTGCCGGAAACTTTCCTGATTTTCAGGGGCTGACCTCGGGAGAAGGCAGCAGGGCTGAATTTTTTATAACAGCTGGCAAAACTTCCCGGATCATCAAAGCGGAAAGTTCCAGGCTGCCCGATAAGAATTACCTGATTTTCTGCACCGACATCACCACTGCCCGTGAAATGGAGAAACACCTTATTCATACGGAACGCATGGTTGGTATTGGAGAAATGGCCACCGGAATTGCACATGAAATTAACCAGCCTCTTAATACCATCTCTTTTGGTATTGATAACCTCATGCATGCCATAAGCAACCATCAGGCCAGCGAAGAATATATCAGGGAAAAATCCAGAAAAATATTCGAAGGCATCCACCGCATGCGAACCATCATCGACCATGTCCGCACTTTCTCAAGAAACAACGATGACTTTATTCATTCAAAATTCAGCGCGAATGAAGCCATCCTTAATGCACTCTCACTCATCAGCGAGCAACTGAAGAGCCGCGGATTCGAAATCGTCACGGAACTGGCCGGTGAAGAGGAGGTTTCGGCCATGGGCAATACTTATAAAATTGAGCAGGTTATCTTAAATCTGTTGTCGAATGCCCGTGATGCAATTGAGGAAATGCAAAAACCGGGCGATGCCGGCTATCTCCCCCGGATAAAAATATCATCCGGCAGGGAAGGACAGAAAATCTGTATTCATGTTACGGATAACGGAAGCGGGATTGAAGCTGAACACATGGAGCACATCACCGCACCTTTCTTTACCACCAAGGAACCCGGCAAAGGTACCGGCCTTGGACTCGCCATTTCATACGGTATCATGAAAGAACACAAAGGTGAAATGATTTTCAGCAGTACGCCCGGAACAGGCACAACAGTAACGCTGAAGCTGCCTGCTATACCAGATCAGACTAAAAATAAATCATGATTGGATAACCTAACGATTATGAGCAAAATGAAACTAAGGGTACTTATACTGGATGATGAAACCGATTTTGCAGAAGAGCTGAAAGAGTTCCTTCAGTTGCGCGATTTTGAAGTTTATACCGCAAACACCCCGGGCGAAGGGTTCGAAAGCCTCAGGCGAAGACCTTATGACCTGATGATACTGGACATAAAGCTTCCGGGGATGAGCGGCCTCGACATTCTGCAGCAGGTTAAAAAACTATATCCGTCGATGGAAGTGATTATGATATCCGGTCATGGCGATATGGACACGGTTATCCAGGCAATGCGCGACGGAGCCATCGATTATCTGCGTAAACCATTCAGGCATATTGATATACAGCTTTCTATAGAACGGACTGAAAAATACCTGAAACTTTACCGCCGTTACCTCGAAATGCAGGATCAGCACTCGCTCATCTCTTCAGAACTTGAGCGGATGATTGACCGGACTTTTATCGGTGAAAGCCGTCCGATCAGGCAAGTGCTGGAACTTGCGAGCACCGCGGCAAAATATCCGAATACCAATGTATTGATTACGGGCGAAAGCGGAACCGGAAAAGAGATTGTGGCCCGCATCATCCATTATGCCAGCGAGCAACGCAACCAGCCTTTCTGCGCAGTCAACAGCAGTGCGGTTACAGATTCATTGCTCGAAAGCGAGTTTTTCGGCCATGTCAAGGGTTCCTTTACAGGTGCCATTAATGATAAGAAAGGTTATTTTGAAGTGGCAAACGGAGGCACGTTGTTTCTGGATGAGATTGCCGATATGCCATTTGCCCTTCAGGCCAAACTGCTGCGCGCCATCGAAGAAAAAAAGATCAAAAGGGTCGGCGGAAACGAAGAGATACAGGTTGATTTCAGGATTATCGCGGCCACCAACCACAATGTCGAAAACCTGATCGAAAGCCGTCAATTCCGGCTCGACCTGTTTCACCGGCTCAATACCCTTACCATCAATATCCCGCCATTACGTGAGCGACCCGAGGATATTGAACCACTGCTCCGGTATTTTGTCAACTATTTTTCGGCCAAGCTCAACAAGCCGCTCCCGAAAATCAACGCCCAGCTGGTGGAATCGCTGAAAGAATATGACTTCCCTGGCAACGTCCGCGAACTACGCAATATGATAGAACGTGCCATGATCTTTTGCAATACGCAGACGCTCAGCCCTGTAGACTTTCAGTTGTCAAATTCCAAAAATGGCAAATCCGCCAGAAGTGTGGTGCTTAACCTCGATGAACAGGAGCAGAACCTGATTCTCCAGGCACTGAATGAATGCGGCTACAACCAGATGCTTGCAGCCAAGATGCTCGGCATATCAAGGGACTCACTGATCAGGAGAATGAAAAAATTCAATATCCGGATCATGAAAGAACAGGATTAAAGGATTATTCATCAGAACACCTGCCTGATTTTATGCCGTCAGGCCATCGTTCCTGTTCTGTCACTTTTGTCAGGGCAGTTTCTCCTGATGCTGATCTCCGTACCATCTTATTTATGCATTTTAAAACCGCACAATTGTGCGGTTTTGTGTGTGATTTTCCGGCTCCCTAATTGGTGTTTCAGAAAAATTAAAAAATCATAATTACACTATGCATTAGTATTGTTTTTATATATTATTGTATTTCTGTGTTTTACAGAAACCTTCTAATAGATCCCTTTACACTAACCAAATTAACCTCCTGATATGGAACAGGCCTTGCCTATGGTGGTGCGCACCGGTTACGGATGCAAAAACAAATATCCGCACCATGAAGAAAAGCCTTACCCTGCTGTTGAGTATGCTGCTGCTCTCTTTCCATGCCGTTTCACAGGAGTGGATCCCCATATTCTCCGGCGATCCTGAAGCCGCTGCCATTACTGTAAGCCCGCTTGCATTTAACGGAAGCAATGTACAGATCAGTCTCACTGGCTTCCACAGGACAGGAAACAACACACCGGAAGGTTTCAGTGGGAAGGTATTGATGCAGGAAGGCGTTAATGAAATTGAAGCCGGAAAACCGGATTTACAGCACCTGACCATCAGCCTGAGGCTGCCCGAACGTGGCCATCCGGTTCTGAATATTGTTCACAGTGAATTTACAGAATACAAAAACTATATCATTCATCCTGTAAAAGGTGATCCCGGAATCAAAAACAAAGAGAACAGGCGCAACAGCAGGGCAAATGCAGGCATCTACGGCAAGGACGAATTTTACCCCGGCACCCTGGCTTCGGCCGGCCGCCCCTATATCTGGTGCGATACCCGTGGAGTGGCGGTGCAGATATATCCCCTGCAGTACAATCCTGTAACCAACACATTAAGGGTCTATCATTACATTGAATTTGAACTTTCGTTTACGAATGAGCCCCGCATCAACGAACTGACCAGATACAGTCCGCAATTTAATTCTCTGAGCGGAATGCGCACTGCAATTGCCCGGCACTTCACAAACAGAACAGACAACAGCCGCTACACCCCGGTGGAAGAAGCAGGCAATATGCTGATTATTGCTCCGGCATCCTATTTTGAATCTTTGAAATCCTTTACTACTTGGAAAGCCCAGGCAGGAATTTCGTGCGAAGTGGTGGATGTCGCTGCCTTCAATAATGCAGAAGCCATCAGGCAATTTGTTTCCGGGTATTATTACTCAAAAGGACTGACCTACCTGTTGCTGGCAGGAGATGCGCATCAGGTTCCCACGCTGCAGGCCGAAACGGGAGCCAGCGACAATATGTATGGCTACATCGCCGGAGATGATCATTATCCGGAAATACTTACGGGCCGTTTTCCGGCTGAAAACCAGGCACAGCTCAGCATCATGATCGACCGCAGCATCGCATATGAGAAAGAGGGCAGGGGAAATTCAGCCTACAGCAGTTTTCTGGGCATTGCCAGCGAACTGGGCCCCGGAGATGACGGGGAATCAGATTTTCAGCATATCCGCAATATTGGCAGACAATTGCTGGATTATAACTACAGCCGGATTAATGAAATGTACGACGGCAGCCAGGGAGAAAATGACGCTGAAGGCAATCCTGTGGCATCCGGGGTAACCGAAGCGCTGCAACAAGGCCAGGGTGCCGTGATGTATATCGGGCATGGTACTTCCAGGTCGTGGACAAGTTCAGGATTCTCAACCACAGAGGCATCAAGCCTGGGAAATACAGAGACCCATCCGTTTATCTGGTCGGCAGGTTGCAGCAGCGGAGATTTTGTTTCCACCACCTGCCTTGCCGAATCCTTCCTCAGGGCTGAAAAAAACGGCCGGCCCACCGGTGCGGTGGCCGTGATGATGTCGACCAGCAGACAGAGCTGGTATCCGCCCATGGAGGCGCAGGATGAGATCGCTCTGATTCTGGCACTTAAAAAGAACAGTGTAACCACCCGCACATTTGGCGGCATTTCGATGAGTGGTTGCATGAAAATGAATGATAAATATGGACTGGGGGGGTATCGCGTAACCGATACCTGGACTGTATTTGGGGATCCTTCGGTGGTGGTTCGTACTGCCAGTCCGGAGGAGATTCGTGCACATCATGCGCCGGTAACCGGCCGTGATGCGCGGGAGTTTGTGGTTAAATTGCCGGATTCTGAAGCCCTGGCCTGCATCACGCATGAGGGAAAACTGCTTGGTGCAGCCAGGGCCGAAGAAGGGTTTGCCATTATCAGCCTGCCGCAATTGCCCGAAGCTGCATCACTGACCCTAACTGTTACGGCCTACAACCATAAACCCTATATCGCGGAAATTGAAATAAGCGATCTGCCCGCGGTTGCCATAAATCCTGACCCGGTCAGCCATTCACGAAAGAATTCAGCTTACACAAAGCTTTCATGGGAAACAGCCGGTGGAATGCAGCCTGAATTTTATGAAGTGCTTCTGGCGGAAGGCTCAGACCCTGAATGGAACAACCCGGCCATGATCACATTTGAAAAGAGCCTGGTTCTTCCTTCTCCCCTGCGTTATAATACAACCTATACCTGGAAGGTTATTTCACACAACCTTAACGGATCTTCCGAAAGCAGCACCTTTACTTTCAGCACCATCGCCCCGCCGGACGAGGATTTTGAAAACCAGGGCTTTCCCCGCAGCAACTGGCAGAATGTCAGCGAAAAAGCATGGTTCATCGACGGCAATACATCCTTTGAAGGAAGGTACTCATTAAGATCAGGCCTGATCGCCGACAATGAAAGCAGTACCCTTGCCTATACCTGCAATACCATCACCTGCGATGTCCTGGGATTCAACATCAGGGTTTCTTCTGAGGCCGGGGCTGATAAACTTCAGTTGCGAATCGACGGAGAACTTATCGCAGCATGGAGCGGTAATCACGACTGGTCGGAAGAGCTGTTTCCCATTGAACCGGGAGAACACCTGATTGAATGGATCTATACAAAAAACGAAACCGGATCGGCCGGAACTGATGCAGCATGGATTGACAATATTTATCTTCCTGAAAATGAGCTCCCGGTAATCATCGCTGAAGATGTTACTTCCTGTCCTGAACAGGAAATCGGGTTAAGTGCACAGGTTACGGGCTATGCCAGAATTTTATGGGAAAGCAACGGAACAGGATATTTCTCTGATTCAACAACACCTGATGCAATTTACCACCCCTCCAATGCTGATATTGCATCGGGAGAAGTGCTGCTGTCACTCCGGGTATTTACAAATAACTTTTGCACCCCGGTATCAGAAGCCGTCAGATTAACGCTGAATAAAAGACCTGAAATGCCTGTCGTAAGGGATACTATTCTCTATTCGGGGGAATCGCTTGAGATCGCTATGCCAGCCAACAGCAATGCAGGCTATAAATTATTGCCGATCGGTGCACAGGGCAATACCATTATCATTAACTCAGATGAATTGCAGCCTGGCCCCAATGCACTGACCATTTCTGCTGAAAATGAATCAGGGTGCAGCGATGAGATCAGTTTCACGGTTACCCTGATCGATTCGAAAAGGCCGGAAATCACCGCACAGCTCCACCTGTATCCTAACCCTGCCAGCGAATTCATTTCACTTAACCTGACGGAATTCAACAATGAAAAAGTCAGTATCAAAATATTCAATCTGGCCGGGCAGCTGGTGTTGCAACAGGAGGAAATGGCGTCATTTCAAAATGACCTTGACCTTGGCATGCTAACCAGTGGTGTTTACATGGTGAGGGTAGAAAACGGAGAAACCATTAAAAACGGGAAGTTTATTAAAACAATGTAGGACAGTGAATCTGCATATTTACTGCCGGATACTTAGGGGTAACTTCCAGGGCCTGCCTTTGTCGGCAGGCCTTTACTTTCTTTTGTAAAAGCCCGGGCATTAATTGCACAATATATCTTCATTTTTCCTAATTTCACATCCTTATAATCCCGGAACATCTATGAGGAACCTCCTGCGCTTTAGCCTTGCTGTATCAGCAATATTGTTTTCAGTTCTCACTTTCGGACAGTACAAACCGGCTGACAATGATGCCTATCCTGAGCTGATTCCCATGAGCAGTTACGACTCTCTCATGCTTTCGCAGCTCCCTGAGTTAAGGTTATCCGAATCAACGGTCCGCCGGCTTATACCGGCAGCGGTTGACAATTCGCAACTTCCATGGTTCAGGCCCCTGGTAGCCCAGGTTGGTTTGGAATGCGGCCAGGCGAGCAGTATTGGTGTGGCATTCACCTACGAAATTGATTATCTGCGCCAGGCGCCGGCCAATTTGCCGCAAAACCAATATACTACTCACTTTACCTATAACTTTATCAACGGTGGAACCAATACAGGGATCAGTTTTTATGAGACCTATGAAATCCTGAAGAAGGCAGGAAATCCAACCGTTGCAGATTATGGCGGAATGGCTCCCGGCGGCCCTTCGCGCTGGATGAGCGGATACAACGAGTATTACAATGCCATGCATAACCGTGTAACGGAGGTTTATTCCATAAAAGTCAACACGCCTGATGGTTTACAAACCCTGAAAAACTGGATCTATGACCACGGTAACGGATCCTCGGCCGGCGGCGTCGGCTGTTTCTACGCCCAATACTCCAATCCGCCTGCCACCCTCCCGGCCGGAACTCCGGAGGCCGGCAAACATGTGATCACAGCATGGGGCAGCTCGGCAAACCATGCGATGACAATATGCGGTTATAATGATTCCATCCGCTGGGATTATAATGAAGACGGACAATATACCAACCATATCGACATCACCGGTGACGGGATTGTGGATATCCGTGACTGGGAGATCGGCGGGTTTAAAATGGCCAATACTTACGGATCCATCAGCGGATGGGGCGATCAGGGATTTTCTTATATGATGTACAAATCAGTCGCCGATCTCTTTACCCAGGGTGGCATATGGAACAATACCGTTGTGGTGACGGATGTCAGGGACAACCACCTCCCGCAGCTAACTGCCAAAGTCAATATGTCGCACAGTTGCCGCAACAGCCTGAAAGTCACCGTCGGGGTATCATCCGACCCACAGGCTTCACAGCCCGAACATATCCTGCATTTCCCGATCTTCGACTTCCAGGGGGGATGTAATCCTATGCAGGGCAGCGGGTTCCCCGAAACCATCGAATTCGGCCTCGATCTGAATCCTTTGCTCGCCTATGTGGAACCCGGCGAGGAAGCAAAATACTTTCTGATAATCCAGGAAAATGATCCTTTAAGCGGATCTGGCGGTTCCCTGATCAGTTTTTCGCTGATTGACTACACTTCAGGTGTAAATCAGATTAACTGCCCGGTAAATGAGATCCCGCTGGTTGACAATGGCATTACCATGGTGAGTGTCAATGCTTCCATAAATTATGACCCTGTATTGATTACAACCATGGATCTGCCTCCGCTGCAAATCTATAGCAGTTACTCCACCCAACTTACGGCCGAAGGTGGCACTCCGCCTTACCGCTGGCACATTGCCGAAGATTACACACGCACCGACTCTTCCGCTGTAATGCCGGTAATCACGCAGACAAAACTTACCCCCAACAATAACAGCAGCGGGAAAGCCGAAATTAACCTACCCTTTACATTCCCCTTCTTTGGGAATGAAATCACAAAAGTTTATGTCACTACCGACGGATACCTGATGTTCGAAAACACCCTGCTGCCCTGGCCCTTCTATATCGAAGGAAGAACCTATTTCATGCAGACAGCCATGATCGCGCCCTGCATGTCGCATCCTTTTGTAATTGACCCGGGTCTGGGTGACGGGATATGGTATGAGGTAACAGAAGATTATGTCACATTCCGATGGAAATTATCGGTTTATCAGGTTTCGGGAGGGTTGCTGAATGCCACTGCCCGGCTTTATCCCGACGGCACCATAGAATTCAATTACGGAGAGTGCCTGATTCCTTCATTTACAAACCGTTTTGCCGGTATATCAGCCGGAGACGGTGAAAACTATGTAATTCTTTCCAACAGTCCGGATTTCATTCCCGTTACAGACCAGTTTATCAGATTTAACCCCATGCGCTTACATCAGGGCTTACAGCTCAGCGAAACCGGAATCCTCTCAGGATCCACCAACCGGCTTTATGATGATCAACCGATAAAAATCTGCGCTACGGATAAAAATAATATCCGGACTTTCAAAACCTTCATGCTGAACACGGAAGGTCTGCAGATGGAATACTCGGTCACCGGGGGTGACGATGACATTATAGAATTCGGGGAAACCTGCATGATGACACTTGAAGTTACAAACCTGAACAGCAATGCTACCGGACCGCTTACATTTAACCTCTCCTCCATTGATCCTTACCTGAACATTACTGCAGGAACATCCGTCATTCCCGGGCTACAACCCGGCCAGACCTACATGATTGAAAACGCTTTTACATTCATCACCAGTAACCAGGTACCCGATGCCCACCAGGCATCCATGATCATCAGTGCCTCCTCGGCTGAAGGCAGCTGGTCGCGCACGGTAAGGGTTCAGGCATTCCGACCGGTTATCAGTATCAGCGGGCTTGAAGTTTTTGACGGGAACAACGGGATTCTTGAACCCGGTGAAAACGCCCTGCTCAGGATCAACCTTTCCAACACGGGAGGAGCAAAACTTGTGAATGCCTCAGCCAGCCTTTCTTCCTGGGATCCATACATTATCATCAGCGGGACGGCCCAGACCACAGACACCCTGCTACCACAGGAGGAGTGGCAGACAACTTTTATGGCTGCACTGGATGCTGCCACACCCCTGAACTATGTGGTACAGGTGAACCTTAATGTAACTGGTTACCATCAGTTTGACTTCCTTCAGACCATTCCCCTGCTTACCGGATTTATTGCCGAAGATTTTGAGAGCGGGAATTTTGAAAGCTTCGATTGGGAAACCGGCGGAAGTGCCAACTGGTTTATCGAAGATGGCAATGCCTATGAAGGAAACCACAACGCCCGTTCAGGCCCGATTACCGATAACCAGACCTCCAGCCTGTGGTTAAACTGGAACGTGGCCTTTGCCGATTCCGTTTCCTTTTGGTTTAAGGTTTCATCAGAAGCCAATTATGATTTTCTGAGATTTTTCAGCGATTCGGAAGAACTCGGCAAGTGGGCCGGGAACTGGGACTGGACTTACGCGAGAAAGTACGTACCTGCAGGTGAGCAGGTGTTTTCGTGGCGATATACCAAAGATTACAGTGTCTCCAACGGAGAAGACTGCGCCAGGATTGACTACATAATGCTGCCCGTTTATGCGGTACCCACCGGTGTCCCCGGTCAGGTCATTCCCGTTTCCGCATTCTCGGTTTACCCCAACCCCGCGCAGCACGACCTGAAAATAACCTGGACACTGACAGAAACCAGCCCGGTTACGTTGATGATTACCGATTTGCCGGGAAGGATCTGTTACCATTATGATTACACCGTTCCTTTGAATCCAGGCACATACCAGTTAGAACCTGCATTTGACGGCTCCGGGCCCGGCAGTTACCTGATCGTGCTTAAAACAAACAAAGGAACACTGGTGAAAAAGCTGATCAGAACAGGTCCATAGATGATTTCAGGATTGACAACCGGAGAAACCATTAAATTTGCCTGATATTATTCATCAGATGAGTAAAACCAAAAGATCTGACGGCAACAGCCTTAAAAGTTTCATGTTTTTCTTGTTGATGCTGCTTATTGCAGCACCGGCAATTCAGGCAAGATTCGGGCTGTTTCCCGAAAAACCGCTTTCAGGCGCCTTTATGGATGCCGGAAAACCGTCATTCAATGATTTTTCCCGGGCCGGCTGGCTGAACGGCTCTTTTCAGGAAACGTTTAATGCACGCCTTGAACATCATATCGGCTTCAGAAACGATCTTGTAAGACTTAATAACCAGGCGGATTTCCTGTTTTTCCGTCAGGCCAATGCCGAAGGAGTGATCATAGGCCGAAATAACGAACTTTTCGAAGAAGATTACCTTAGGGAAGTAACCGGCCTCTATTATGTTGGCGACAGTGTGTGGATAAAAAAAGCGCGGCAGCTCAGGGCCGTTCAGGATACCCTTGCCAGGCTGGGTAAAACCCTGGTTGTAATCTTTGAGCCGGGGAAAGGAAGTTTTCATACCGACCTTTGGCCCCGAAAATACAGAAATCTGCCTGAGAAAACATCAAACTACAGCATGCTGCTTACCCAACTTGAAGCATCCGGGGTTAACGTTCTGGATCTTAACAGGTATTTCATCGACATCAAAGAAAAAACAGCCAATCCGTTATTTCCGAAATGCGGTACTCACTGGAGTTATTACGGTGCAGCGCTGGCCGCTGATACAACATTGAAATACCTGCGAAAAATCAGCGGAAAACCGGTCCCTGAACTTATTATCCGGGAAACTGTTGAGCTGGACACCATACGCCACCCTGATTATGATATCGGCCTGGCAATGAACCTCCTGTTCAGGATTCCACAGCCCGGACTGGTCTATCCCGTGCTGGAATTTGCCGGTACCGGCAGCGAAACCAAACCCAATGCCCTGATTATCGGAGACAGTTTTTACTTCAACTGGCTGAATGACCAGATTACACCCAACGTCTTCAGCAATTGCGATTTCTGGTACTACAACAAAAATATTACCCGGTGTGATTATGTGCAGGATGGGGTGGCTGCTGACCGGAATTTCAGGGATGAGATTATGCAGCGCGATTTCATCCTGATTATGATTACCGAAAGATTTCACCATGCCTTTGCCTGGAATTTTGATGAACAGCTTTACGACCTGTTTTATCCCGGTTACCGCGATCCCGTAGAGGTCTTCAGTAACCAGATCAGAACTTACGGGGATGGTTTTAAACGGATGTATGAAGAAAGCCTTGCATTGAATATAAGCCTGGAGAAAAGGATTACAAAAGAGGCAAACTATCTTTTTTATGAAGACCATCTCAGCGCTCCGGAAAAGTATTCAGACAAACGCGACCTGATCCGGCTCCTTGAAATGGGAATACGCGGAACCCCTGACTGGATGGAGGAAATCAAGCGGAAAGCAAGGGAAAACGGCATCAGTGAAGATGAACAGATCAGCAGGGATGCTGCCTGGATGTATGAGGATAAGTACGGGAAAAAATAAATATCCGTACATTCCCCGGAGCGGGAAAGTCTGATCATTAAAGCAATGAAAGCGCACGACAGAAAATCAACGGATCATCCAGGTATCAGCCTGCGTCTGAAGCCAGCCCACAGAACTTAAAACATTGCAGACGGTAACTTGTTAATGAATAAATCCAGCAGATTAACCGCCCATGAAATTTCTCTATTCCATTTTGATTTTTGCAACCATTGCATACCACATTAATGCTCAGACCGCTGAAGCAGAACGCGAACCCGGACAACTCCTGATACAGCTGAAGCAGGGGAGCGATCAGCAACTGCTCTCCGGATTAATGAACACTTTCAGCCCGGCCGGATTAACCATCGAGAAACAGGTTTCACGCAGAATGAATATCTGGCTGCTTGGTTTTAACGAGACAGTTGTTGATGCCAGTAAGCTGCTTGACGATATCCGCCGGCATCCGTCGGTAAACCTTGCGCAATTCAACCATAAACTTACCGAACGTGAACTGATTCCCAACGATCCATCATTTTCGGCCCTGTGGGCATTGAAAAATACCGGTCAGATGAGCGGAACCCCCGGGGCCGATATCAGGGCCAGCTATGCCTGGGATATTACCACCAGTGGGTTGACTGTTGAAGGGGATACCATTGTTATCGCTATGGTTGATGGCGGTGTTGATCTTGGCCACAGTGATCTGCATTTGTGGAAAAACAGGCTTGAAATCCCTTACAATGGCATTGATGATGACGGGAATGGTTATATTGACGATTATAACGGCTGGAATGCCTATGGCAGCAATGGCAACGTGTCGCAAAGCGACCATGGAACACATGTTGCCGGAATATCGGCCGCAAAAGGGAACAACAGTCTCGGGGTAACCGGGGTGGCATTCAATACCTATCTGATGCCCGTTTCAGGTTCCGGATCAAATGAAGCGGTTGCCGTTGCATCCTATGATTACATATTCACCATGCGGAAGATATATGATGAAACAAACGGCGCTGCAGGTGCTTTTGTGGTAGTCACCAATTCCTCCTTTGGCATCGATGGCGGCAATCCGACCAATTATCCGCTCTGGGGGGCGATTTATGACTCCCTGGGTTCTGCCGGCATTCTGAATGTGGCCTCTACCGCCAACCGCGGCTGGGATGTTGACATCAACGGCGATATTCCAACAGCCATGACCAACGAGTCCATTGTAGCAGTGACCAACAGCACCAATACCGATGTCCTGAACTCACAGGCCGCATGGGGGGCCAACAGCATCGACCTGGCAGCCCCGGGCACCAACATATACTCAACCCGGACGGGAGATCAGTATGGTTACAAATCAGGCACATCCATGTCGTCACCCCATGTTTCCGGAGCCATCGCACTGATGTATGCTGCTGCCGGTGAGGCCACCCTGCTGCAATACAAAAATGACCCTGTACTGATTTCCTCAAAATTCAAAAGATACCTGATTGCTTCAGTTGATACCATACCCTCTCTTGTGGGCAGCACTGTGAGCGGAGGGCGGCTTAACCTGCTTAATGCACTGCAGATGGTTCAAAATCCACCTGCTATATCCACCGACCCGGCAATGATCTCACTGTTAACCGCTCCGGAAACCATTACAAATCTTGATATACAGCTCACTGCAACAGGAAGTGAAACAAATTCCTTTACGGTCTCAACCCCGGAAAATACTCCCTGGCTCTCAGTTAATACCACTGAAGGAATACTTCACGGAAGCCAGCCCGAAACCATCACAATAACAATAAATCCTAACGGTATGGCTGATGACAATTATTTTTCATCAATCATTATCAGGGACTATTTTCTGAATGAACTGGTCATTCCCGTTGAAGCAAAGGTCAGGACCGGGGTAAATACCGGCCGCCTGAAGTCTGACAAATCACTTCTCTCGGTTTCGCCAAACCCGGTTGACAATGAAACAAGGCTATCTTTCACCCTGGGATCTGCATCATATACATCCATTGATGTTTTCGACCTGAACGGCAGGAAAAAGGAAACCCTTCTGGGTGCAAACATGAATCCGGGCGTTCATACATTTACCTGGAACCCTTTGCTTTCACCCGGCGTTTATATGCTTAAACTAACAACCAGCGAAAAAGCTGAAGTAATCAAAGTGGTGATAAAATAGTAGTTTATGGCCATTGGCCTGTTGTGGATTCCTCTGCCAATGCGCCGGTGATTTTTCAGGACAGGAAGAAATTTATTCAGAATACTTTACGGATATGGAAGGTACTGTTCAGTCCATTTCATATTTGTCTTTTAAATTACTGAAGGTATGATTCCGCGTATCTGATACTTATCTCCTCCCCTTCACCAATATTCTTGGCTCCAGCATATCCATCATTGCATATTTCACCCCTTCACGGCCCAGCCCTGAATCCTTAATTCCGCCGTAAGGCATGTGATCAACGCGGAAAGTCGGCACGTCGTTGATGATGACTCCGCCGACTTCAAGGTTTGCAAAGGCTTCATCCATTTCGCTGAGATCGTTGGTGAAAACGCCGGCCTGCAGGCCGAAGCGGGTATTGTTGATGCGCGCTGCAGCTTCGGAAAAGCTATCGAAAGGTTCAAGGGTAACCACCGGGCCGAACACTTCCTGGCTGCATACCCGCATATCATCATGCGTGCCGGTTAAAACTGTGGGGGCAAACCAGTTTCCCTGCCTCCGGCCTCCGCAGACAAGGCGGGCGCCCCCGGTCAGCGCTTCGTTTACCCACTGTTCCACCCGTATGGCATTGCCCTCGTCAATCATACTGCTGAACTCGGTCTCCGGCAGGGCAGGATCGCCCGACCTGATCTGATTTACCATTGTGGCAAAACGATAACTGAATTCGTAAACCAGTTCCTTTTGTACAAAAATGCGCTGCGTGTGGATACAAACCTGTCCTGAGTATGAAAACGCACCGCTCAGGCATTTATTCAGGGCCAGCGACAGATCGGCACTTTTACCGACAATCACACCGGCATTGCCGCCCAATTCAAGTACCACTTTTTTCTTTCCTGCTTCTGCTTTCATCTTCCAGCCCACTTCGGGTGAACCGGTAAATGACAGCAATGCAATCCGCGGATCTGTGACCAGCCTGTTTCCTGTGCTGCGGTCCATCGGAAGAATGGAAACGGCGCCTTCAGGAAGGCCGGTTTCATGAATGATCTCCGCCAGCATCAGGGTGCTGAGCGGCGTGGTTGAAGATGGCTTAAGTATGATCGGACAACCCGCGGCAATGGCAGGCGCCAGCTTATGCACGGCCAGGTTTAAGGGGAAATTGAAAGGCGCAATACCAGCGATAATCCCAACCGGAAAATACCTGACAATGCCCTCTTTACATTCTCCCGGTTTTGTCCAGTCCAGACTGAGATATTCGCCCGGCAACCGCTTTGCCTCTTCGGCGGCGACGGTAAAAGTCTGTATGGAACGATCCGTTTCGCCCAGGGCATAACGCAGGGGTTTGCCGGATTCAGCGCAGATCATGCGTGCAAATTTTTCACGTTGCTCAGTCAGCCGGTTGCGGATGTGCATCAGCACTTCATAACGTTTCCATGAAGGCAGTTCACGCATGGGCAGCAGTGCTGACCGGGCAGCCGTAATTGCATCTTCAAGCTCCTTTTCACCGGCAAGGTATGTAGTGTTTACCAGGCTGCCGTTATAAGGATTCATTACCCTGAGCTCTTTGCCGGTCTTAATAAACCGGCCTGCTGAAAATATTTCCATAATCAGGTATTGATTCTTTAAGTTAGATTCAAGGTCACCGGACAAATGACAGGAAAAAATGCTTCCGCTTTACTGAAATTTCCTCAGAATGGTCACCTGTCCGGGCGTAGGATAACGGATCAGTTTTGAAAAGTTTGCTTTCCAGAAGTCAAGATCCAGTAAACGGTTGTTTTTATCACGGGTAAGGGTGATAATTACTTCAACCTGATCCGAATCGGTATATTCCACCTGTATAAGGTCGCCGGCATACTGATCAGGATCGCTGCCGGCCAAGTTAATGCTGCCCATAATCCCGCCTTCATACTCATAAACTTCTCCGGCAACGGGATAGGTTTGTTCATTAACACCGCACTCAGCGAGCAGAAAGAGGATGAAAGCCTTCTCTTCCTCCCTTATTTTCCTGGTTTTATACATATTCCCCGTTTTGTATTGAACTCTTCCCGCCAAAATCAGATAACCCACACCTTAACAAGCCCCGGCAATGTAAGCGGCCGGAAAGCAAATTTAACAAACTTTGGTTTGTTCTTCTTTCTGCCTGCAATATGCCTGCAAAAACATTCAACCCCTGTGAGCAGGAAATCTTTAAACTATCATGCCAGAAAGGAAATTGGTTCATGAAACCCCGGATTTTATCATGTTCATTTCCCCGGGCTAATGAACTGCCTGTTATTTTAACATATATTCTCCTGATTTAATGGATACTACAAACTTATAAATTCACAGATCTAATTTGCGACGGATGAACAATTACTTCATCACAAACAGCTAATTTTGCAACTTTCTGCTCTCAACACAGTTAATACTGCATCCTGAAGAAAAGATTCAATACAACCTGCAATCATTGACTAATATTTATGCCCGAAAGAAAGCCCTGGCTTCCCTGGTTAATACTAATAATACTTGCCCTTGTCTGGGGAAGTTCCTTTATTCTGATCAAGCGTGGACTCGAAAGTTTCAGCCCTGGTGAAGTCGGTGCACTGAGGGTGGTTATCACATGGCTGTTCCTGCTGCCATTTGCAGCAAAAAAGCTCAGAGGCATCCCGCTGGACCAATGGAAGGTTCTAATTGCAGTAGGAATGGTCGGCAGCCTGATTCCTGCTTTTCTGTTCGCTGCAGCCCAGCGGGGGATTGACAGTTCGCTGGCAGGTATCCTCAACTCGCTTACACCGCTTTTCACTTTAATTGTAAGCATTGTTTTCTTTAAAAACAGGCCTAAATGGTTCAACGTGACAGGGGTAATCATCGGACTGGCAGGGGCCATCGGGCTGGTAAGTGTTAGCGGCTCAGGCAATTTCACTGTCAATATGGGTTTTGCCATCCTGATTATCATTGCCGCCATCTGTTATGCAGTCAATGTAAATATAGTGAAGGCTTATCTTCAGGGAGTTGATCCTGTAGCCATCACGGCTTTATCTTTTTTTACCGTCGGCCCCATGGCGGCAATCTATCTGTTCGGATTCACCCCTTTTGCTTCAGGAATTGAAAGTAACCCTGAATCCTGGAAAGGACTCGGTTATATTGCCATACTGGCCATTGCCGGGACCGGTCTGGCCCTGATGCTGTTCAACAGGCTGATTCAGATGAGCAGCGCGGTGTTTGCCTCGTCGGTCACCTATTTTATTCCCGTCATTGCGCTGATTTGGGGCATAGCTGACGGTGAAAAATTCCGTCCGGGGTTCCTATTATGGGTAATGCTTGTGATCTCGGGAGTGCTGCTGGTAAATACCAGCAGCCTGACCAATAACCGGATTGTACGGTTTATTGCAGGAGTTGTAAAATTTTCGGATTAAATCGTTTGGAATTAGAAAATTATTCCTATTTTTGCACCCCCGATAATCAGGGGAACCTTAACCTATTAAACAATTCACAATGTACGCAATCGTAGAAATCGCCGGCCAGCAACACAAAGTGGTAAAAGACCAGGTGATCTTCGTGCATCGTCTTGAGGGTGAAGAAGGCTCGACCGTTGAACTGAACAACGTAATGTTGGTCGACAACGACGGAGCTGTTACCATCGGACAGCCGACGGTTACCGGCGCTGTCGTTACGGCTAAAATCCTTTCGCATTTACGTGGCGACAAGGTAATCGTCTTCAAAAAGAAGAGGAGAAAAGGTTATCAGAAGTCAAACGGTCACAGGCAGTACCTTACCAGGCTGCAGATCGATGCCATCACCGCCTGAGAAGGCTGTATCAAAACCATTGTATAACCGCTAAAAACGAAAAGATATGGCTCATAAAAAAGGTGCCGGTAGTTCGCAGAACGGTAGGGAATCACACAGCAAACGCCTCGGCGTTAAGATTTATGGTGGACAGGCTGCACAGGCCGGTAACATCATTATCCGCCAGCGTGGCACGGTTCACAATCCCGGCCTGAATGTAGGCATGGGCAAGGACCACACCCTGTTTGCCCTCGTAGATGGTGTCGTTGAATTCCGCCGCAGGAAAAACGACAAATCCTACGTTTCCGTTCTCCCCATCAAGGATGCAGAATAATCTGTAAACCAGATTTAACATACCGGAAAAAACAACTCCTGTCCGAAAGGCAGGAGTTTTTGTTTTGTCACCGGAAGACTTATCTGTGATTATATCATTCAAATGTCCGGCATAGTCTGTGACTACGTCGATAGAATCATCATTGTAATATCTACTCCTCCCTCAATCCTTTCACCTTAGGCACACCGGCCACAAAATCTTTCAGGTAGTAGGGTTCAAAATAGGCGGTATCTTCAAACAAACCCTTCCTGAACTTCTCATATGCCAGCGGAGCCACGTACCGCGCCGAAACACTGAATTGCTCAAGGTAATGCACATTCGGGTGCAGAAGCACCTGCCGGCACTTTCCGGCGCCATCACCGGCAAGACAGATGACATGCTGTTCGCGGAAAGCGGCAAAACTTCCGGCTTCAATGATTTCGGCCTGTATCTCCCTGACTTTTTTCCCTTGTGCATCGAAAAGGGCCGTGTACACTTCCATCCGCCTGGCGTCGATCATTGGTGCAAACAACAAAGGCAATGCAGTGTTTTCATCAGCCATTCGGGCCATGCCATAGGCCATGGCTTCCAGTGTATCCACGGCAATCAGCGGTTTATCCAGGGCATAGCACAAGCCTTTGGCGGTTGAAACCCCGATGCGGAGTCCGGTGTATGATCCGGGACCTCTGCTTACCGCAACGGCATCCAGGTCACCGGGCCGTAATCCGCATTCTCTCAGCAACTCATCGATGAAAACCGTAACCACCTGCGAATGCGAGTTCTTTTCAGCGGTTTCCCTGATGCCCAGCACATCCGGGCCGTCAGACAATGCCAGGCTGCAGACGGGGGTCGCCGTTTCAATGCTTAATATAAGTGCCATAAAGGTCCAAAACGATTATTTCTTCTTTTCAAACAACGCGGCTTTATCAACTACCTTCACCTTATCACCATCCTTCAGGGTTTTTGATACAGCGCGGTAAGGCCCGGTAATGACTTCATCCGCTTCGGTAAGCCCTTCAGTTATCCATATGTAAACGTTATCCTGAATGCCTGTTTTTACTTTTTGCAATTTAGCCACACCTTCCTTTATAACAAAAACGTACTCCTGCACAGGTTCTTCAGGCTTGTTTTCCGTAACCTCCTCCACATTCCTGTCCGGCCGCTCCCTGTTTTCATTTTTCAGGGTATCCTGACGGGCGGTGACGGCCTGAATCGGCACGGTAAGCACGTTGTAAGCCGACTCGGTCTGGATATCAACCGTTGCCGACATCCCCGGCCTGAAAGGAGAAGCTGTGGGCTGGCCTTTGACTTTCAGGTCACTGTAAGATTCAGGGAGCATGCGTATTTTCACATCAAAGTTGGTAACCTGGTCTGCGCTCAGGCCGGTGACATTGGCCGAGGTGGCAATCTGCGTGATGATGCCTTTGAACTTACGGTTCAGGTAGGAATCCACCTCGACGAGGGCCGTATCATTAATGGCAACACGGACAATATCATTCTCATTCACGCTGACTATCACTTCCATTACCGACAGGTTGGCGATCCGGAGAATTTCCGTTCCGGCAGAGAACTGCGAAGCCCCTGCAACGCGCTCTCCTTTCTCAACATTCAGTTTGGAAACGGTACCCGATACCGGTGCATAAATGGATGTCTTATAGAGGTTCTCGCCCGCTTCCTTTACCGAAGCCTCGGCGCTCTTCACCGAATACTCGGCAGCTTTCACACTTTCTTCAGCAGCAGTAACTTCGGCTTTGGCAACTTCGAACGCTGATTTGGCCGCATCGTATTCCGAAGCGGAGATCGCCTTCTCTTTAAACAAGCGTTCGCTGCGCTCGTAACTGGCTTTGGCATTAATAAACTGGGCCTGTACCTGTGCAACCCGGGCCCGGGTATTCGCCAGGTTGGCTTTCTGGGTGTTCAGCCCGGCCAGCATGCGGTCGTAATTCGAAGCGTAAATTTTTGGATCGATGCGTGCCAGCAGTGTACCGGCCTCAACCTGGTCTCCTTCCTTTACAAATAACTCAACCACCTCGCCGCTGACATCCGGTGAGATTTTCACCTCCACCTCTGGCTGAATTTTACCATTGGCCGAAACGGTTTCGGTAATTGAGCGCAAAGCGGCCTTCTCAGCCGTAACCTGAATAAGGTCCTTTTCGCCCAACCAACCCTGTTTCCGGGCTAAAGCCAGAAACACAACAATAATTGCAGTTAATACAACTCCAATCCTGATCATTCTTTTCTTATTCATCGTCCGGCTGATTTTGATTGCATAAAATTAAGCACTTTACCTTTCATATTCGAAATTATACAAACATTTGACACATATTAACCGGCACAGATCTTTTTGCCCTTAATAAATCCGGCCTTTCAGATCCCGCTCCTCGCGATAGCCTGATATCTCCTTCGCCCTGACAGCTGCCGGCAAATACCTATTCAAATGCAGGCTTCCTTCTTTGAAAATATCATGTTAAGCATATCATTCCACCCTACTTCAACACCATTCCTACCCTTAAAATAAAAACCGCCCGGAGAACTCCGGACGGAAAATACCAGTAAGCAGGAATAATGTTTACTTTTTCAGCGTCAGAGGTTTGCCCATATAAAAATCAAGCACCGTTGTTTTAAAGATAAAGTCAAACTTGCTTTGCAGCACCTCCGATTCGGCATTGGTCATATCTTTCTTGGCATTATTGTAATCCACGGAGTTCATCACCCCGACGTTGAACTTCTGCTCGGCATAACGGAAGGACTCCTGCGTGGCATGCAGCTTCTTCTCGGATGCATGATAGTTTTTCAGCGAAGCCCTGGCATCAGCCCAGGCCTGTTGAATGGTCTTCCGCAGGGCCATACGCTGAAGCTCCAGGTCGAGGCGTGAGTTTTCGAGCGCAATTTTCGACTTGCTCACCATAGTGCGGGTTTGCCAGCCGTTAAAAATGGGCAGTGTCAGATACAGGCCGATTGTCTGGTTGTTGTTGTCCCTGATCTGATCGCCCCACGAGGTGGTTTTATAGGTAAAATCTGAATTAAATGCATAAACATCCAGGTTTTCACCTTCGGTATTCCGGGCAAAACCAATCAGTGCAGGATCTGCAGGAATCACCTGATCCACTTCCTGCCTTGCACCTGAATATCCGGTTCCCCAGCTTCCGCTGAGTGCCAGTGAAGGATAGAAAGTCCCGCGGGCACGCAACAGTTGTTTTTCAGAACTTTGCAAACGGTATTCTGCCGCCCTGATTTCAGGCATTCCGGTAACTGCATGGTTAAAAATCTGATCAGGGCTACCGGCGAGTCCCGGATCCCCTTCAATGGAAAGAACAGGGATTTCAATATCAAAGCCATCGGTCGAGGGCAGGTCGAGTAACTGGGCCAGCGTAAGCAGGGAAACTTCCAGGCTGTTCTCGGCACTCACCAGGCTTGACTCTTCCCCGGCAAGCTGTGCCTCTACAACAAACAAATCCCCTGCAGCCATGGTACCCGCATCTACCAGTTTCTGCATGCGTACCACCTGCTGACGGGTTATATCCAGCTGGTTTGAACGGATCTGCACAAGTTCCTTGTAAAACAATACCTGCAGGTAGAATGTGGCTATATTGATGGAGATGTCGTTCATAAACTTCTCTGCATCTTTCTCACTGGCCAGCAGGTTAAGCTGATTCTGCCTGATCAGGTTCATTTTCTGGAAACCGTTGAACAGGGTCACTCCGCTCTGAAGATAAAAGTTGTTTGACTGCACCCTGCTGGTTGCAAACTGATTGGTATAACGGTCAATGGTCTGACCATAATTGTATGCATGCGAGGCATTTCCGGTAATCCCTGGCAGCAGGTCGAGTTTCGACTGCAAAACATCGGCTTTGGCACTTTCAACCAGTAACATCGACTGCTTCACCTGCAGGTTGTTGGTCAGGGCATGATCAATGCATTGCTCCAGGGTCCATACCTGCTGTGCGGTCACCCCACCGGAAATCATTCCGGTAATCAGGAGAAATAAAATGGTTTTTCTTATCATTTTAAAACAATTAGCTATCCGTAATATGCGGAGTTTAATAAAAAAGCCTGGCAATAATTTCACCACACAATAATTAAAGATCGTGCCATGAAAATATCACCCTGATTTATAGTAACTTGAAAATTCATTCTTTTCAATTGCTGTTCGGTTTCGCTCAGTATCAGGTTCAATAATGAACACATAAACCGGGCAATTATGGTGAACAAACATCATAATGTAAACTTTGGTCAAATTTATGCGATAGGTTGTTTACATTGAGTTAAATTTACAAAAATTTGCAAACCGGCGGTTTTCATTTTCATCCGGCCGACACAAACTTTATAAATATGATGAGGAAATTCCTGCAATTCTTTCTTCTGGCTGCTTTGACGCTTAACCTGTGCACCGGGTTACATGCAAAGGCGCAAAACATGAATTCATCCGCAATAGATGACACGGTTGATGTAGTAAGTTATGCGATTAATTTATCAATTGTCAACCTTTCATCACAGCAAATTCAGGGAATGACCGAAGTCAGATTTACCACCCCGCTGAGCAGCATCAGCCATCTGCCGCTGGCTTTAAAGCAGTTGCAGGTTGACTCGGTAAAGACGGAAAATGATGAGCATCTGAACTTTTCCCATATTGGAGACAACTTACGCATACAGCTTTATCAGCCCTTATCAGCCGGCGACACCAACCTGGTAAGGATTTATTATCAGGGTGTTCCTTTCCACGAATTATGGGGGGGCTTTCATTTTTCCGGTTCATACGCGTTTAACCTGGGCGTTGGTTTTGAATCCATTCCGCATAACCTTGGGAAAGCCTGGTTCCCCTGTAATGACAACTTTACCGACCGGGCATTTTACGAATACCGGATCAGGGTGGAAAACGACAAGCTTGCCGTTTGCGGGGGCCTCCTCCGGTCGGTGTCTACCATGTGCGACGGCACCAAAGAGTTTTTCTGGAAGTCGGACCGCAGCCTGCCCACCTACCTGGCTTCTGTGGCGGTGGGGCCTTATGTGATGCTTACGGATACATTCCCGGGAACGGAACAGGATATTCCCATTACCTGGTTTGTGCGGCCTCAGGATACAGCACGGGTCAACGGAAGCTTTCAGAACTTAAAAGAGATTGCTCAGAATTATGAAACCTGTTTCGGGCCATATCCTTTTCAACGGATCGGTTTCACCGGAACAGCCCTGGGGGCCATGGAGCATGCCGAAAACATTGCCTATCCGAATGGCAGTATCAACGGCGGCCTGTCCGATGAATGGCTCTATGCCCATGAGTTGTCGCACATGTGGTTTGGCAATAAAGTTACCTGTGCTTCTGATGCCGATATGTGGCTGAACGAAGGCTGGGCCCGCTGGTGCGAAACACTTTACCGGGAACACCTTTACGGTGAAGCCACAGCACGCAACAACATGCGCAGCCTCGCTCGCGAAGTGCTCCGCTATGCCCACATCAGCGAAGGGGGTTACCTGCCCCTCTCCCCCATGCCTTCCAACCTGACTTACGGAACCCATGTTTATGACAAGGGCGGTATGGTGACCCATGCCCTCAGGGGCTACCTGGGCGACAGCCTTTTCTTTAACGGGATCAGGGCTTATCTGGATGAATTTGCCTATCAGCCGGCCAGCTCATATGACCTGCGCGATTTCCTCAGCCAGTATACCGGCACTGATCTGACCGGGTTTTTCGATTTTCATGTTTTCGGCCCGGGATACAACCACGTTTCCGTGGATTCATTTCATGTAACACCGGCAGGCAGCCATGTTGATGTGGAGGTTTTTGTGCGGCAGAAACTTAAGGGCGCTGAACTGCCGGCCGAAAACTGTCGCAGCGAACTTGCATTTATGAGCAGTGACCGCATCGTGGAAACGCGCACCATCACCTTTTCGGGATGGCAGGGATCTTCAGTGTTTCAGCTTCCGTTTGAACCTGCTCTTGTAATGGCCGACCTTTACGAACGAAACGGCGATGCCACCACCGATAACTACCAAACCATCCGGGCCACGGGCCTTTTCGATTTTCCTGACACCTATTTCAAAATGGATGTCATCAATCCGGGCGATTCTGCCTTTGTCAGGGTTACCCACCACTGGGTAGCCCCCGACGGCATGCTGGAGCCCCGGCCCGGGCTGACCCTGAGCGATTACCGCTACTGGAGTGTAGAAGGCATATTCCCTGAAGGATTTCAGGCAACAGGACGCTTCACCTACAACCGGGGCAACGCATTGGACAATAATCTTATTACTTCATCGGCCGATTCCCTGGTAATTCTTTTCCGGCCGGGCGCAGGCCAGGAATGGCAATCCGTTCCGTTTACCCGGCAGGGGCCCTGGCAACTGGGCATAATCTATGTGCCCAACCTCCTCCCCGGGGAATACACCCTGGCCGTTTGGGATGAACTGTTTGTAAATGCCGGATCACAAGAGCCGGGTAATACTTCCTTTTTGAAAATTGCACCCAACCCGGCAACATATATGACTGAAATTATTCTGGCAAAACCGGAAGCGGGAAGGCTCACCATACACGATTCCACCGGAAGGGTAATATATTTCAGGGAAGTTTCCACCGGAGATAAATCAATACGGATGAACACTTCAGGATTCAGCAATGGCAGTTATCTGGTAAATTTTGTTTCTGCACAGGGAAAGAAATACGTCGCAAGACTGATAATAGCCAGGTAACTACACCTGTCTGCAGGATTCAGCGAATAAATCATTCAGAACAAACAGGCTGACTATGGATGCTGTTCTTTATGCAAACTCACTTAAGGCACTTTTTCAGGAGAAGGCCAATCCGTTGCATGCCCCGGCAATGGAAAAATATATGCTCAATCAGTTTCGTTTTTTCGGGATTCCTTCGCCTGAGCGAAAACTGCTGACCAGGGATTTCAAACAACAATACGGCCTGCCGGCTCCCTTACAACTCAATGAAACAGTCAGGATGATCTGGGAAATGGAAGAAAGGGAGCTGCAATATGCCATCATGGAAATCATTTCCTCTAAGCAATGTCTGAGAAATCCGGAGCGTATCCTTCTGTTCGAAGAAATGATCGTCAACCGCTCATGGTGGGATACGGTGGATTACATTGCAAGCAACCTGGTTGGCCCCTGGATGTCGCTTTATCCAGAGAGGACTGCGGAGCTCACGGAATCATGGCTGAATTCAGGAAACCTCTGGCTACAGCGCACCGTGTTGCTTTTCCAGCTGAAGTACCGCGACAAAACCGATGAACAGCTTCTTTTCAGGGCCATCCGGCAGTTGGCCGGGTCCCGGGAATTCTTTATCCGTAAGGCCATCGGCTGGGCCTTGCGCGAATACTCGAAAACCAGGCCCGAACGCGTGATCGCTTTTGTGGAAGCCAACACCCTTTCGCCGCTCAGCAGGCGCGAAGCCTTGAAAGTCATCCTGAAAAACAAAACCCATGAATGAAATAGCAGCCACTACCTGGTGGCTTCAGATGAATTCGTCACCGGCGGATCTACCGGAAAAAGCCCTTCCGAAAAGGTGCATAGTAATGCAGGCTGTTAAACCGGTGCGTTCATTTTATCTCTATTTATATACTTCAGTGGGTCGTCCGTACCAATGGTACAACCGCCTCATGTGCCCGGCAGATGAGCTTCAGCAAATGCTCGATAATCCGGCAAACAACATCTGGGTATTGTATTATGGGGGAGTTCCGGCAGGCTTTGCAGAATTTGACCTCTCGTCAGAAAAGGAAACAGAACTGGTTTACTTCGGACTTACCTGTGAGTTTACGGGTAAAGGACTAGGCATGCCTTTTCTTCAATGGTGTATAGGCAAGGCATGGGAAAGACCAATAAATCGCCTGTGGCTGCACACCTGCAACCTCGATCACCCGTCAGCCCTCGGACTTTATCAAAAGGCCGGCTTCGAAATTTACGACCAGGATACCATTATGCAGCAGAAACCGGATCCGGAAGATGATCCTTACCTTTTGCTGCCCTGGTAATTGTTTGTCCAACCCTTGAGAGGAATCACTATTTTTGCCCCGGTAATCCCCTTCCAATATGGAATCAAAAATCGCGAGGCTGATTTCCTATATCCTGCACCCCCTGCTGATGCCAACGTATGCACTGCTGCTGCTCTTTAACCAGAATACTTACTATGTGCTGATTCTTCCTGAAAAACTGAAATGGGCACTTACCGGACTGATTCTGGGCAACACATTTATTTTGCCAACAGTGATCATCTGGCTGATGCTTCAGAAAGGAATCATCAGCAGCCTGCAATTGCCAGAAAGAAAAGAAAGGACTTTCCCGTTTGTGATTGCTGCAATTTCTTTTTTCGCCACTTATTTCATGCTGAGCAACATGGGGCTGCCGGCTGTTTTCCTGCTTTTTCTGCTGGGGGGGTCCATACTTGTTGTTGTTGCCGCCATCATTAATCTTTTCTGGAAGATCAGTATTCATATGATGGGCATCGGAGGCCTGGCGGGTGGATTCGCCGGGCTGATGTTTACCCATCACCTGAACACCCCGCTGCTGATTATTCTCCTGATCATATTGGGTGGAATTACCGGGTTTGCCCGCCTGAAACTGAACACCCACAACGAAGCCCAGGTCTATTCAGGCTATGTTGCGGGTGCATTGATCATGTCAGGAATCTTTATCCTGCTCTGAATCAGAAAGGTCGCAGGGAAATTCCGACAGATACCGGATAAATCTCCGGTCCAGCATTTTCTTCAAATATTTTCGAAAGGGAATAGAAAGCAGTAAGATTTATCCACTTGTAACCAATCTGAAAACTCGGGCCAAACCTCCATGTCTGCAGGTTTGGAAGCTGACTTACCTTTATCTTCGTTTTACTGCCATCGGCCGGATCGTTGCCTTTGTATTTTGTATGGGCATTGATGAGCAGACCAACCTTTATCCCTAAGGCAACTTTAAATCCGCCTTCCGTCTTAAACCTGATCTCGGCAGGTACATCCAGATAGGTAAGGCTCAGCTTGCTTTTTTTATAATCAAGGTCATCAGGTATTGCCTGAAAGAACGAAACACCGGATGTATCCTGAAGGGTGGCATCACTGAAAAGGTTGTGCATGCCCAGCCCAAGACCAATGGCAAAAGCAAAATCTGACTCTTTCACGGGAAAGGTATGCATGCCGTAGATATTGACACCCGGATTGATTGCGCGGAACTTGATTCCTTCGGGGGCATCCATGATAACATCATTAAAAACGTCAATGCCGGTTGCAAACTTATCAGAAAAAAGACTTTCCGAAGGTTTCTGGGCCAGGAGGACTGCATTTAATGCAAAGAATGAAATTAAAAACAGAAGTAACTTTTTCATCTGAAACAATTTTATGTTTAAAAGGCTTAAAAATACCGGGCTTGCCAATGAAGGGTATAAAAAAAACATGCCTGCGCAACAAAGATAAAGAAAACCCGTCGTTTTTGTGATCAGCACTGCCGATAATAATAAACCACGTGGTCATACAGATTGATTTCCATTTATTTAGCCGGCCAAAAGAAAGCATGTTAATACGGAAAAACCATTCGGCCGTTAGCTGCCGGAACAATTAACCCCTGAAAACAATAAAGGCTGCCTTATTGTCGGGCAGCCTTCATTGAAATTAACTAATTTGATTGGATGGGTCTAAAAACATAGCCATGACATCATAAAACCTGATCTTTGTTTAACCGGCAACCGGATGGTTCGTCCTGTCACCTATAATTTCACTATGGTTTTCTAATACCCAGGCGTCAAGCATTTCACATTCTTCCGGGGTGAGCCATCGCCTGTGTTTTTTAAGTTCTTTCAGGAAAAGTTCCTTATCAAAACTTACCCTGTTCAATATTTCTTTGAGGTAGTCCTGCATAGAATAGCAACAAACATCATCCAGTGCCTGCAAATATGCATCAGAAAAATGTTCAGAAGCGGACAAATTATCAAGCGCCCGGTTTTTTTTATCAAGCGCACCGGTTTTACTGATATTCGTAGTAAAACCGGAAAGTATTCTCCGGTATTCATCAGCCTTTGGCAGTAAAAAACCCTGCAGCTGAAGGGATCAAAAAAAAAGAACATGGCAAAAACGGGAAATCCCTTTTCGCTATGTTAAAATTCAAGCAGGCTGATCAACCGGGAGTCCGGTCATTGCAGACGCTTTCGGAGTTCTTCGGTCTGCTTTTCGAATCCGGGTTTACCCAGCAGGGCGAACATATTTTTCTTGTAGGCTTCAACGCCGGGCTGATCAAAAGGATTTACATCCAGCAGATATCCCGAAAGGGCGCAGGCGAATTCATAGAAATACAACAATTGACCCAGGGTATGCTCATTGATCTGCGGCAGGCTGATGACGATATTGGGAACCTGACCGTCGACGTGAGCCAGCAGGGTGCCGAGTTCCGCCTGGCGGTTGACCTCATGCAGACGCTTTCCGGCCACAAAGTTTAGCCCGTCGGCGTCGTCGGTTTCAGCCGGAACTGTTAAATCGCGTTTGGGCTTTTCGATGCTGAGTACCGTTTCGAAAATAATCCGGAGACCTTCCTGAACATACTGACCCATGGAGTGAAGATCGGTGGTAAAACTAACGCCCGCCGGGAAAATGCCCCGGTTTTGCTTGCCTTCGCTTTCGCCGTAAAGCTGTTTCCACCATTCCGTAATATAAATCAGCGACGGCTGATAGTTTACCATAATTTCCACCGGCTTTCCGGAGGCATACATCGCGTTGCGCGCCGCTGCATAGAGAAAAGCCGGATTTTCGTCCATGGTTTTGGCGGTGGTTACCAGTTGCTTCATTGCACGGGCGCCTTCCACAAAGCGGCGGATATCGAAACCGGCTACGGCAATGGGAAGCAGGCCCACAGGTGTAAGCACCGAATACCTTCCTCCGACATCATCCGGGACAACATACGTTTTATACCCTTCGGCGTCGGCCAGGTTTTTTAAAGCGCCCCTTGATTTATCAGTAATTGCAATTATCCTCCGGCATGCCTCATCTTTACCATACTTCTGCTCCAGATGCCTGCGCAAAACCCTGAATGCAATGGCAGGTTCGGTGGTGGTACCCGATTTTGAGATCACGGTCATGGCATAGTCATACCTGTCAAGCACATCCATCAGATCAGCCAGGTAGTCTTCCGAAATATTGTTGCCGGCATAGACGATCAGAGGCGCTTTCCGTTCCTGCTTTGTCAGCAGTCCGGCAAAGTTGTGGTGAAGCGCTTCGATCACCGCGCGGGCACCGAGGTAGGATCCGCCGATGCCAACCACTACATAAATGTCGGCCATCGCAGCTATTTCACGGGCATCCTGCATAATGGAGCCAAGCATTGCTTCATTTGTTTCGTCAGGAAGGGTAATCCATCCGAGAAAATCATTGCCTTTCCCGGTTTTGTTTAACAGTGTTTCCTGATGCAACACCAGCTGTTGTTGATAAGAATAGATTGCCGCTTTGCTGACAAAGCCTTCGAGTTTATCGGTATTTATCTTCAGATCAACCATATTTCAAAAAGGTTTGGAAAAAGTTTTGGCAAAGATACGTCAGACTAAATTAAAAAAGTGCAGACCTGTGGGGAGACTGCACTTTTTAACACAACACACTTGGTAGCATTTACACACACAAAACACACCAAAACAAAACACAATAGGGTCAGAACACTACTGTTGTATTTTTCACAAAGCAAAATTACAATATCAGCTCCGGGCGGAATGTTAACGAAATGCAACAAACGTTAAAAGTTGTTAATGCACTGAGGTTTATGCCCTCAGCCCGCTTACCTTTGCCATATGAATAAACGTCACATCATACTGATTACGGCACTGGTAGGGGTAGCACTTATCATACTGACGGGTATACAGACCTACTGGATACGCAGTGCGGTGAAGCTGCGCGAAGCCGGGTTTCAGCGCAGCGTGGCCGAAGCCATGGGAGATGTGATGAGCCGGCTGGAGAAAGCTGAAATGAGCCGGCAGATGAAGAAAAACAAAGAATACAATAACCTGCTCAGGGCAATTGATTCACTCGATTATCTTATTTTTCAGGAAACGGGCAGGATGCCTGACGATGAACAGGCCGGCGGCTCGTTTAACTACCAGCGCCAACAGGAATGGGGAGAAGTTTTTGAGGATAATCAATGGAAACTGGTTAAGAAATCTGACTCAGCGCGCATAAATTTCCCGGGATCCGATTCCATGCCCATTGTCCGTTCCGATCTGAGCGAAAGGGCCAGGCAACTGAACCGGAAGAAAGCTTTCCTGCTTAACCAGGTGTTTGATGAGATGTTCAACTCTCCTTTTACCCCTAACATCGAAAGCAGGGTTACCAAGGGTCAGCTCGACACCCTTATCAACATGGCGCTTAAAGCAAAAGGGATCAATGCAGAATACGAGTTCGGGGTTTTCAGCGAAGGCAGAAATATCATGGTACTTGAGAAAAACGCATCATTCCGGAAGACTTTGATGGATGAAGGGTTATTCTTCCCGATGTTTGCAGGAAACGGATACCCTACCGGAGACTATCTGCTGATCCAGTTCCCCAAACAAACCCGTTACCTGGTGCTGCAGATGAGCGGTATGCTGATGATCTCCGGCGGATTGATGCTGCTGATCGTGATCGCTTTTGCCGTCGTGATCATTGCCATTTTCCGGCAGAAGAAACTCTCGGAAATGAAGAATGATTTTATCAATAACATGACCCATGAGTTCAAAACCCCCATTTCAACAGTATCGCTGGCCTGTGAGGTGCTGAACGACCCCGATGTCCCGAAAACAGAAGACCTGCTGCACTCCTACATCGACATCATCAGTCAGGAAAACAAACGGCTGGGCGTGCTGGCTGAAAAAATCCTGCAGACAGCCATCCTTGAAAAAGGACAGCTCAATCTCCGCAAAGAAAGAACGGACCTCCACGAAGTGATCTCCGACATTGTCCGCAAGATCGCCATACAGGTGCAGATCCGCGACGGAAGCATTACCCCCTTGCTGAATGCACAAAACCCGGTAATACTGGCCGACAGGGTGCATGTGACCAATATGATCAACAACCTGCTTGACAATGCCAATAAATATACCCCTAAAAAACCGCTGATTACCATCGCAACCGAAAACAGGAACAACGGTTTGCTGATCAGCATTACCGACAATGGCACAGGCATCAGTAAAGCAAATCAGAAAAAAATATTCGATAAACTCTACCGTGTGCCAACCGGCGATGTGCATAACGTAAAAGGTTTTGGTCTCGGGCTGAGTTATGTTAAATTTATTGTCGAAAAACATGAAGGCGAAGTGAGTGTTGAAAGTGAACCCGGAAAAGGCTCAACCTTCCGGGTATGGCTGCCTTCGGGCGAAAAATAAAGGGATAAGATCCCCTGAAATCTGTTATTAAAGTGTAAAGCTATGGAAAAGGAAAAAACAAGGATTTTGCTGGCTGAGGATGACCGTAACCTGGGCAATATCCTCAAATCATACCTGGATGCCAAAGGTTATTCCACCCGACTGGTAGTAAACGGACAGGAGGCCTTTGAGCTTTTTTCGAAAGAGCAGTTTGATTTCTGTATTGTAGATGTGATGATGCCGGTAAAGGATGGTTTTACCCTTGCCCGTGAAATCAGGCAGGTTGACCGTAATATCCCGATCCTTTTCCTTACGGCAAAATCCCTCGAAGAAGATAAACTGAAAGGGTTTCAGGCCGGGGCTGACGATTACCTCACCAAGCCCTTCAGCATGGAAGAACTGCTGCTGCGCATCGAAGCCATTCTCAGGCGTGCCGGTTACAGCACCCAGGGGGGCAAAATCTTCGGCATCGGCTCCTTTACCCTTGACTACAACAGGCAGATACTTACCCGCGACGGGC
This sequence comes from Lentimicrobium saccharophilum, assembly GCF_001192835.1. Taxonomy (NCBI): domain Bacteria; kingdom Pseudomonadati; phylum Bacteroidota; class Bacteroidia; order Bacteroidales; family Lentimicrobiaceae; genus Lentimicrobium; species Lentimicrobium saccharophilum. The sequence goes on along the minus strand of NZ_DF968182.1, from coordinate 412,072 downwards.
AGGAACACCGGCTTACCTCGAAGGAAAATGAACTGCTCAGGCTTTTGTGCGAAAACATCAATGAAGTGCTTGACCGGAGTTATGCGCTGAACAAGATATGGCAGGACGACAGCTATTTCAACGCCAGAAGCATGGATGTTTATATTGCCAAATTACGCAAATACCTGAAGGGCGACGACAACGTTGAACTGATCAATGTTCACGGAATCGGATTCAAGCTCGTTGTTAAAGACTAACAACGGCTGCCCGGGTTCAGGCATTTTTCCGCATGAATTCTTCCGCTTTTTCTACCATATGGCGCGTTCCGACAAAAAATGGCACGCGCTGATGCAGACTTTCGGGCTGTATATCGAGGATACGTTCATACCCGGTTGAGGCTTTGCCTCCCGCCTGCTCAGCCAGGAAGGCTATGGGATTGCATTCATAGAGCAGCCTCAGTTTTCCGTTGGGATTCTTCAAAGTACCGGGGTAAATGTATATGCCGCCCCGGATCAGGTTCCGGTGAAAATCGGAGACCAGTGAACCGATGTAACGTGTGGTATAAGGCCGGAGTGTAGCCGGGTCATCCTGCTGGCAGAATTTGATGAATTGCTTGACCCCCTCATGAAAATAAATGTAATTTGCCTCGTTGATGGAATATATATTCCCTCCTTCAGGGATGGTCATTTCGGGATGCGAAAGCAGGAAAAGGCCTACCGACGGGTCCAGCGTAAAGCCATTCACGCCATGCCCGGTGGTATAAACCAACATGGTGGATGAGCCGTAAATAATATATCCGGCCGCAATCTGCCGGTTGCCGGGTTGCAGAAGATCCTCAACGGTTCCGGGCCCCGATTCGCTTTTGCGCCGGTAAATGGAAAAGATGGTACCTATGGGCACATTTACCTCGATGTTGGACGAACCATCAAGCGGATCCATGGCCACAACGTACTTCCCTTTCTGCGAAAAGGCATTGTCGTAAGTATACAACTCATCATTCTCCTCGGAGGCTACGGCACAAACCATTCCTCCGTGCCTCATGGCCGTAAGAAAGCAATCATTGGCAAACACATCCAGTTTCTTCTGATCCTCGCCCTGTACATTCTGCTGCCCGAAATATCCGTTGATATCGGCCAGTCCGGCCTTGTTGACTTCCCGGTTCACCAGCTTGGCGGCTATGCCGATGTCGTTGAGTAAACGGGTAAATTCACCGGTAGCGAAGGGGAAATCAGCCTGCTTTTCGGAAATAAACTGAATAAGGGTCTTCATTTTATGATGTGTTTGTGACTTAAACCAAAAAATTCCGGGAATCCGTCTGTAAATCGTCAGGCCGGTTCATATCCGGGCGAAAGTTAAGAAGAATCGCTGATTAAACATGACTAATTTCGCTGCCTGCAAACCTTCGTTCATCATATGTTTTTCATTCATCCTCACAAATTAAGTACTTTTGCGTCATCAAACCTTGGTATATGAAAGTATTCAAATTTGGCGGTGCATCCGTAAAAGATGCTGCTTCAGTCAAAAATGTCAGGGAGATTCTTTCTCATTACAACGGAGAAAGGCTGTGCGTTGTCCTGTCAGCAATGGGTAAAACGACCAACGCCCTTGAAGCGGTGGCGGATGCCTGGATAAAACAGGATATGGCAGCCATTACCCTGCTTAATGAAATTGAAACATTTCATATGGATATCTCAAAAGAGCTCAATGGTGCAGGTTCCAAGCAGCTTAAGCTGATTATCCGTGAAATCAGGCAACTGCTGCAGTCGGCTCCTCCGGCCCTTTACGATGCCGCCTACGACCTGGTGGTTTCAAACGGAGAGCTGATGTCGACCGCCATCGTAAGCGACTATCTCAACCTCAACGGATTGACCAACCAGGAACTCGACGCCCGCAAGGTGCTGATTACCAACGAGGCCTACCGCAATGCCCGGGTGAGCTGGGAAGAAACTTCCGGGAAAATCCGTGCAGCCTTCGATGAATCCAACCCTGAGCAGTTTGCCCCGGTTACCGTCACCCAGGGATTTATAGGCAGCAGTACCAACGGCCACCCGGTAACCCTCGGCAGGGAAGGTTCCGACTTCAGCGCGGCCATCTTTGCCTACGCCCTCGATGCCGGAGAAATGATTATCTGGAAGGATGTTCCCGGTGTACTGAATGCCGACCCCCGCCACTTCGACGACACCGTGCTGCTCGACCGCATCTCCTACCGCGACGCCATCGAGCTGGCGTATTTCGGGGCTTCGGTCATACATCCGAAAACCATACAGCCGCTGCAGAACAAGAATATTCCGCTATACGTGAAGTCCTTTGAAAAACCGGAGGAAAAAGGAACCCTGATCCACAGTTTCGAAGATCAGCCGCTGAATACGCCCTGCTATATCGTGAAAAAAGAACAGGTACTGGTCTCCGTCTCGCCCAACGACTTTTCGTTTATCGCCGAAGACGGACTGCACACCATTTTCGGACTGCTTTCACACATGGGTATCCGCATCAACCTGATGCAGAATTCGGCCATCAGTTTTTCCATCTGTATCGACGACCATCCCGACAAGCTGAACCGACTCTTCAAGGCCCTCAGCGGCGATTTTCGGGTGAAGTACAACCGCGGACTTGAACTGATCACCATACGTTACTACAACAAAAAAATCACCGATAAAATCGTGAACAAACGTCCGGTGCTGCTGGAGCAGAAAAGCCGGCTAACGGTGCAACTGGTGGTTGAATCCCAAAAATCAAAATAAAAGAGCCTCAGGTTTCATAATAACAAAAGGGAAGTCCCGATTCCGGCAGCATCCTGCACACCGTTGAAGATTAACGGCAAATTCCTATTTTTGCGCATCACTCAAATTTTCAGGCATGAACAGCACCCCTGCGAACAAATCGGGTTTCAAGTCCTTCCCGCGCAATTTCTGGACAGCCATCGTGATGGAGTTTTTCGAAAGAGGTTCCTACTACGGTGTGATGTCGGTACTTTCGGTCTACCTCGTCACTTCGGTGGGCGATGGCGGACTGGGTTTCAGCAAGGAAGGCGTGGGGGTAATCAAAAGCACCATTACGCCGCTGCTGTACCTGCTGCCCATACTTTCGGGGGCACTGGCCGACCGCTTCGGCTACCGCCGCACGCTGATGATGGCCTTTACGGTGATGAGCGCCGGTTACTTTTTTACCAGCCTCTCCTCCTCCTACGTTCTTGTATTTATGAGCCTGATCCTGATGGCCATCGGGGCCGGTTTCTTCAAACCGGTGATTTCGGGGACCATCGCCCGAGTAACCGACGAAAGCAATTCAGGCCTGGGATTCGGCATCTTTTACTGGTCTATCAACCTGGGGGCATTTATTTTCCCGCTTATTCTGGTACCTTTCCTGAAAGGGATAGGATGGAATTATATTTTCATTATGGCTGCCGTGGGTACGGGCTCCATGCTGCTGCTCAACCTGTTCGTTTACAAAGAGCCGCCCCGCCCGGCCAATACCAAGCCCCTCGCGGAAGTACTGAAAGGCATTCTGCTGGTGCTGAAGGATTATCGCTTTGTGCTGATGATCGTGATATACAGCGGTTTCTGGATTCTCTATTTCCAGATGTTCGATACCATACTCTGGTACCTGACCGATTACATGGACATGACACCGGTAAACAATGCCATCAACAGTTTTCTGGGGCTGTTTGTCAGCAACCCCTCCTGGAAGTTTGAAGCCGAGCATGTAACGGTGGTCAATGCGGGGGCCATTATCGCGTTGCAGCTACTGGTCTCTTCCATTGTAAAGAAAACCCCCGCCCTGCCCACCATGATCACGGGAATCGCGCTGGGGACGCTGGGAATGGGCATACTGGCCATCAGTACCTATGCCTGGGTATTTGTTGCCGGACTGATTATATTTTCCATTGGTGAGATGACCGCCCACCCGAAATTTATCTCCTACATCGGACTGATTGCCCCGCCCGACAAAAAGGCGCTTTACCTGGGCTACTCTTTCCTTTACGGAGTCATCGGCAGCGGCATTGGCGGCATACTCGGCGCCACGCTTTATGTGAAATTTGTCGACGGTATGGGACGCCCCGGGCTGCTGTGGTTTATCTTCAGTATGATAGGCGTCGCCACCATTATCGGGCTGCTGTTGTATAACCGCTACCTGAAGCCCAGGCAATAAAGATCACCTTAGGTTCAATTTCATTTGCAGTAAAATGGTTCTCACGTGGAAAAGGACCACACTGTAAAATTCAAGGTGTATTTTTTGAGAGTGCGTAATTTAACTGTTAAAATAACCCTCTTAAGCTTTACTGCATCAGATCTTGCCATAACCTGATTTACTCAGGGCGCGATCAGCAGTTTACCGCCGGTGGTTCCTGAGGGTTCCCGCAATCTGTAGAAATATACGCCAGGCTTTGCCCCTGCCGGCTCCCAAACGACTTTCACGCTGTTGGCAGGTATCTCTGCAACCGTTCTTCCGGTAATGTCGGTTATGGTTATTGTACCCCCGGGCGATGGCTGGTCAAGTTCGAAAACTACAAATCCGGCGGCAGGATTCGGATAAACCCTGACCTTCTCATTGATTACACTTTCTTCAAATCCCAGACTACTGATGTTGCCCATGGCATCGGTTTTGATTAATCCGGGAAATACCCGGTTGTCATTGGCTTCATGATATGTTGAAAAAAGATAACCCCCATCAGGGGCAACCTTGATATCAGTAACCCAGCTCTTATCATAATCAGGAAAAGGAAATTGTCTTGTCCACAGGCTGTCTCCTTCTATGGAAGCAGCGTGCATATAAATATTTCTATTAAAATCAGCGCAATTAGCTCCAAAAAAAATCAGATTGCCTTCATGATTTTGTACTGGTCTTTGTACGATACAACTACTGTCAACATAAGCCAGTTTTTTCACTAAAACCTGCGCGCCATTGAGATCATGGTGCATCAGATAATTGCCTGTTACCGGAACATTTGAAAAATTCAGGTAAGATCCTACACAAATATACCTGTCTTCGTATGGCAAACATTCGTATCTGGGCGAGGTTGCAATACTATCGCGCAGAATACCATCCGTATTGAAAATACGCAGGTAAGGAAAAGTAGGCGGATAGTCAAAATGGAAAACAAGTAAGTAGTCTAACGAATAAACGAATAAGTCGCCGCCGTCAGATTCTATGACTGAATATGGCTTTGATTCAGATTCCGTCCCATTGGTTTCTCCGCCATACTGTTTATGCCAGATAATGTTAAAATCCGTATCAAGTTTCAATAAATCATTCCCGCAAACAAGCACCAGATGGTTATCGGCAGTATGCGTGATGGCGTAAGTCTGGAAAGTGCCGAAGGTTGGGATGCTTTTTCGCCTGAGCTCCTGCCATTCGGGAGAATATTTTACAATAAGGGCTGAATCACTGCTTCGCGAAACAACAATATAATGATTGTCAACATGGTCAGTAATTTCCAGACAAGGGTAGAGTCCATGAAAAAATTGAAAATCAAAATACATTTTTCTGGTTTTAATGGTATCACCAAAAAAATCCAGGTGTAGCACAAAAACAAAATCGCCAATAATATCCCTTCCTGAGCCGATCATCCTGTAGCCGGTTTCTTCCAAATCAACACGGGCCGCTTCCGCGTTTCCGAAAAAAGAAAACGACTTAATAAAGTTCTGCGAAAAAGCGCCAAAACTTACCATACAAAGCAAAAGGGTAATAAATTTTTTCATAACATTAGTTTTTAGGTTTTACTCAACCAATTAAATCATTAAAAATTGAGCTGCCCGATTTATTTTAATTAATTCATAATCAACAGTTTGCCAGAAGCAACCGAAGTTGCCCCTTTAATTCTGTAAAGGTAAACCCCGGTTGGCACTTCGCTTGTTTGCCACACCGTCTTCTCGCCGGTTAAAGCCATGGTTGTTACCAGCCGCCCGGTAATATCACTTATGGTTATGTTACCCACTGGTAATGGTTTTTTTAATTCAAAAACTACGTAATCATGGACAGGGTTGGGGTAAACGCTAACCATACCGGCATCATAGGGTATATGATTGGTACTTACCACTGTGGTATCGCGTAATTTAATAAGCCAGATGTCAATGCTGCCATAGTTTGTTACACAAGTAATATCGCCACCATTCTCGGCTACATGCATGGTAGAAGTTATAACATAACTCCCATCGCCATTGTCAATAACACCATTCCAAAGTTTTTCATCGCCTAAACCACCAAAACATTTTTGCCAAAGCAAATCACCCGAGGCATTAATTTTAAAAACCCAAATATCAGAATAGTAACCATGAGGTTGATGCTTTCCCGAAACATCCCCATCGTTGGAGTAGGTTTCTCCGATAACAATATAGCCACCATCCGGGGTTGGGAAAATGCTGTTGGACCAATCATTGTGGGTGCCACCATAACATTTGTGCCATAATATATTGCCCTCAAAATCCATTTTTGCAAGCCATATATCACCGGTTGGGTGGCCTTGTGGTAAAGTTCCATAATGATAACCGGAGCCTGTCATATCGCCATCAGCAGAATAAACATTACATACAAGTATGTATCCATCTTCGGTTTCAAGTATATCATTAACTCCCTCATTTTCACTACCCCCGATACATCTTTGCCATTCAATATTGGCCAATGAATCTATTTTAAACAGCACTATATCTGAGTTTTCGTAGTTAAATGGTGTGCAGGTAATATTTCCACCGGTTGTAGGCATGGAGCCCGAAGCCACCAAAAAGCCACGGTCGGAGGTTTGGGTTATGGAATTGGGAAAATCAAGAAATTTGGTGCCTATGGTGAAATCCCATACTTTATTACCAAGACTGTCGGTGCGAAGCAACCAGGTATCCCAACTGCCAAAATAATTGCTGATATCGCCATCGTCACTACAAGTGTAACCCAAACTTACCATACCTCCATCGTGAGTGTGGCATGCAGTCCATCCTTGATCAAAACATGTTCCACCATACATTTTGTCCCAGATAATGTCACCGCTACCATTTATCTTAAAAAGCCAAAAATTTACATAACCGTCAGGATATGGATTATTTGAAATATCTCCATCTTCTGAAGCAGAAATTGCTGAAATATAGTAACAGTCATTACCTGCAGGGAATATGCGATATGGAACATCAGAAGATGTGCCTCCGATAAATTTTTGCCAAACCAAATTTCCATACAAGTCAGTTCTTATAAGGATAATGTCAGAGCCTAAAGTGTTACTTTCCCTTTCTGCAACAATAATATATCCATCTCCGGTTGAACAAACATCATAAGCAACCTCCTTTACTGTAGTACCAAAACATGCTTGCCATTCCAATACTATGGGTTGAGAAAAAAGGTAAGAATAATGGCAGATGATAAGCAGAATTAATAATAACCTCTTCATGGTAAAAATTTTAAAAGAGGCCGTCTCATAATCGAGGCGGTCTTTTTTTATTTTAAGATTGGAAATAGATGAAAGACAAATTTTTTGATCATAATTTTCTCTAATTGGCAGCACAGAGTATAGGATTGGGTATTTTGTGTTTAATATTCATCAACAGAGAGTCAAAAACGGCTAAAAATGGGTGTTTTTGAGTCATTTTCTTGAGGTTATGGGCCAAAGCAAGCAATCCAAATTCAATAGCTACTTTATCTATTCCACGTAGCAGGAATCTTCGAAAGCCACGGTTTTGTTTTAGCATTCCGAAAACTGGTTCTACGTCTATTGGCCGTTTTTTTCGGTGTGCTATTCCCCTTTCACTACACAGCCGCTCTCTTGCTTTTTTCCTCAATTCATTCAGCCGATGGCTTACTTCAATGATTCTGTTACCTTTTGCTTTATGACATTTTCCTCTTAATGGGCATCCTTCACAGTTAGCAGCCTGGTATCTTGACAGGATTCGTTTATAGCCTGCCTCTGAAGTCTCGATCTTTGTTCCTATACAAATCATGGCTTGACCTATCGGACAGTAATAGCAGTCACGCTCTTTATTATAATAGAGGTTGTCCGGATGAAAAATCCCCTTTGCCTTTTGCTGTTTATGTAGCTCCTGATCAAAATAATTGTACTTAACATATGCCTCTATTTCGTTTTGCTCCATGAATTCATAATTCTCCTCAGATCCATAACCGGCGTCGGCGGTTAATTCCATGGGCATAAAGCCATAAGCCTCCCTGAATGATTCAAGGTGCGTCTTTAATGTTTTAGTATCCGTTGGATTTTGGTGCAGGGTGTAATTAACAATGATTTGCTCGTTTGTGCTGATCTGTGCATTGTATCCCGGTTTTAACTGCCCATTGCGCATATGATCTTCTTTCATGCGCATGAAGGTTGCATCCGGATCGGTTTTAGAATAACTATTGCGCTCTCCCAGGGTTTGCTCTTTCTGTTGATATTCTTTCAACTTATCAGGCCAGTTTTTTTTAGCATATTTCACTTTTTGCTTCACCTTCGGGTCGACCGATTTATCCTGAAGGGCTTGATCAATGATTTCTACTGTTTTACGAACCTCTTCCGGGGATATCCTGGTAAACTGAGTAGGCGAGGTATCTTTAAGCTCTTCTGCAGCAACTTCCTGAGTATACTGCCAAAGTTCATCCAATTGCTTGGCTATGCGTTCTTTATTTGTCTTGATTGCTTTGCCCCAAACAAAAGTGTAACGGTTAGCACTGGCCTCTATCTTAGTGCCATCAGTATAGACATTCTGAAGATCAACATGCCCTGATTCTGCCATCAACATTACCACCTGAGTAAATACTTTTTTTATAACCCCTTTTAATCGATCACTTCTGAACCTGTTTATGGTGTTGTGATCCGGCTTTTCCATTCCGCTGAGCCACATAAAATATATATTCTCTCTGGTTGCGGATTCCAGCTTACGTGAAGAGTATACGTTGTTCAGATATCCATATACCAATACTTTAAGCAGCATTCGGGGATGATAACTTGAACATCCGCCTCCCTTATATCTCTGTAATAAAGGATCAAGGTTGATTTGATCAATAACATGGCTCACAACCCTCACAGGGTGTTCAGGTGTTATCAATTCATCGAAAGTTGGGGGAAAGGCCATCAACTGATTTTGTTGGTATGGCTTAAACCTGGGCTTGCTCGTTTTCATGTCATAAAGATAACTAATTTATCTTATTGACAATCAAATAGATGTGAAGACTTATCAACACAATATTGTTGATAATCAATAAATTAAAAAGAGGCTGCCCTTTTGAGACAGCCTCAGGTTATTAAAAACTACTTAACTACCACAAGTTTACCCGATTGTGTAAACCCGGCAACTTTAAGTGTGTAAATATACTGCCCTGCAATCCATGTGCGGGTATCAATCAACTGCTGGCCACGATTGCCTTTTAATGCAATGGTTTCAACGTGTTTACCATTGGCATCAACAATTTCGAGACTTGCTGTTTCAACGCCTTCGGGCAGGGTGTAATCAAATGCAGCCCACTCTTTGGCCGGATTGGGTTTTACTGTAATACTCAGACCATAAGCCACTGCCAATTGGTTGGGGGTAGCAGGCTGGCTTTTGTATGAGGAAGTACCGTCAATGGGTTTGCATCTTGAAAATTCAGCACCATAAAACGATTCGAGTATGGCTTTTGCCATCGGGGCTGAAACTGCATTGTCGGCCTCGGCAATTATACGCAACTGATCCTGTTCTGATTGGGTGAGCTGATCAATGTTTCGCCCTGAATTAACCAGATTTTGCTGCATTTGCAATACACTTACAAATTGGTTGTGCCCGGTTAAATCATCGCCCGCAAGCTGATAGGTTTGTGGCAGGGTTTCGGCCAATGCTAAAGCAAGTGTAAAATCGCCGGCATGTGCATACGAAGCAATAATCTGTCTTTCGGCTTCTATACCACCAAGATTGGTCAACCACAACCTGAGCTGGGCAATATCTAATTCTTCATCGTTAAGAATACTGCGTATCATATCACCTGCGGCACGCGAGCGGTCGTGGGAGTATTTGGCCATTTCCATTTCGAGTACGGTGCGGTAGGATGTACCCTCGGCAACCTGTTTTAAAATTGATATCATGTAATCAGGCAGCGGGTTTTCCTTTTCTTCAAGATACTTCATCAATTCTTCTTTCTTCAACTCGTCGGGGTTGGCTGCCAAAATGTCGAAAATGGCGGCTTCGGTAAATACATCGGTGCGATCTGCAACCAATTTGAGTACTTCGGTAGTTAGGTGTGGTGAATCGCCCAATAGCCTGGCGCGTAATTCCATCATATCTGAAGGCAATGCCTGAGAAATATCGCTTATGGTTCCAGCAGTACTCCCCCCATCTTTCAGGTCATTATAAAGCACCTTTACACTGTTAAAATCCATATCAGCAAAAGCAAAAGCAGTTTCCATAGTTAATTTTGAAGCTGTGCTTAAAACGATACTGGTTGATGGAGCTTCACTTCCATAGTGTGACAAACAATTACCGGAAACTGATACGGGTTCTCTCGTAACATTCTCAACATATGCAGGGTAATGGCCGGGGCAGCTCTGACAGTAATAATAGCCAATGAGATTTTTGGTTTCGTTGTAAAAATGCCAGGTGGCGCCGGTTGGCGAAAATTGGTTGCGTGCCGGCATAAGGGTACTCCCTTGTTTGGATTGGATACCACTAAAAAAGTCATCCTCTTTCCCCTTTACATAAAAATCGGCCCAGTTACCGGTGTTTATGTTGCAAATGTATTCGAGACCTTGGTATAGGAAATCAGAATAATTTTTCCCGTAGGCATAATTACCAGCGGTAAGGCCGGTAAACTCGTTTTTGTAAATGTCGGAAACCGTTTCGCAGTTAAAAGCACCTATACCTATATAATTAGATAGTGGTGCACCTGCCTGTTTAAAGAATTTGTTTTCTTCGAAGGTGAACCCTGCACCAGATTCTACAAAAATGCCGTAGGTGCAGTCTTCCCAGTTGTATTGGTTCTTAGCCGAATAAAACTCGGAGTTAATTACAATAGCATTGTCAACATTATTGGAAAGAACACCAATGGAATTGCCGGTAAAGAGTGCCCGGTTAATGAGGTATGAATACAAAGAATTTGTATTACCCACATAAACCCCAATTCTGAAACCATTAAAAGTTGATTTATCCCATGCATTACAGGGTGATGTGAGTCCTTCGCACCTTGCTTCAACCTTAAACCCTGCGCTATAAGCAGCTATTGCCTGGTTGTAATCTGAAACATTGTTTGCCTCGGGCGACAGGTTAAAATCGCAACCTTTAAATTTCATACCATTAATCTGGTTTAAATCCACATGTTTGTAGAAAGTATGTGTACCATTGTAATCCGCTGTAATCTCGAAGTTACAATCACTAAAAGATGAATTATAATCCATCTCCCTTTCATTTATAGGATGAGAATTTCGGTAAAGCAGTGCATGAACTGACTTGGCATTGTTTTTAAATGTAGAGCCTGTTGCGTGAACAATACCTCCGGTTTGAGTAAGGTCGCCAGGTTTCCAAAGGTTAAGGGCGTTAACAGTGTTTTCAATAGTTGCACTATCCAAAACTACATAACCTTGCGAGTATTTTCCATTTTCATCCGGCCACTGGTTGGCTGAATTATGACCCCACACTTCAATTCCTTGCCAGTTTGCATCACAAAGACCGGTCAATACACTGTTGTTAACAATTAGCCTTCCGCCTTGTTGAACAATAATTTTTACATCAGGAGCAAAAGAGACTTCGCAATTATTAATTACAAGAACACCATTTTGTTCAATGGTAATGTTATAGTAAATGTTTCTGTCTGTTGTCCAGGGCGCCACAGCACCAGTTATTAAAATTGGCGCACCAGGAGCAACATTTTCAAGTGCACGTGCTGCGTTGATTCGGCCATATCCCATTTGATCATTACAACCCGGATAACCAGGTATTGAGTTATAATCATAAGTGTCATGTCCCATCATACCAGGTAATTTGTCAGCTGTTTCTCTAAGAATCTGTCTAACTTCATCAGGAGTTAAACAAGGATTGACCGAGAGCATCAGAGCCACCACCCCGCTCACAAAAGATGATGAAGCAGAAGTACTGGCTGAAGATTTGGTTGAAAATATGTCATAATCCTCTGTATCCCAATAAAAAGAGTTTTGTCCTTGGGCAGAAATACTTATAGGGCTACATGGGGCCATGATTTCTACACCATAATTATCGTCAATATAATTTGAGCCCCAAGTTAAAGATGAATTTTTTTCGTGCCATCTGGCTTCCCAAGATACAAATTCAGTAGCTCCAACTGCTATAACATTTTCTGAACTAGACGGAAAAAGAATATAGCCAGGACTGCTATTATTACCAACTGCAGCAACAAACACAACACCCTGACCATAATGATAACCTATTTCATCATCGATAGCTTGTGAATAACCACCCCCAAAAGCCATATTAACAACTTTGGCTCCATTCAAACAAGCATATTCTATGGCATAGGGTATGTTAGCTGATTGGATATTCTCATTCGGTGATGAGATTTTTACATTCATGAGGCTTACACCTCTGTTACCCCAGCCACCAGCAATGCCAAATGCTCCTAAAATTCCATTTGTATTACCATTGTTGGTTTTTGCAGCAATAATTGAACCTGTCATACTTCCATGAGAATATAGATCGGGCATGTAATGTGTAACATTATTATCTCCCCAATTAATGTCAAATGTTCCGAAGTTCCAGCCATAATAATCATCAATGTACCCGTTATTATCGTCATCTATTCCATTGTCAGGAATTTCTTTATGGTTTACCCAAATATTTGAGTACCCATCTGATCCATTACCCAAGTCAGAATGATTGAGTGAGATACCATTGTCAAGATTTGCAACAATAATATCAGGGGTGCCTTTGGTAATATTCCAGGCTCCATAAACATCTGTTTCGGTGTAAGGCCACATGATATTTTCCTGAGCCCACCAAGGATTCCAACTAAACCAGTCAATATCATTGTTGGGTGGCATGAAATTTGACAAAGTTTTATAAAGGTAGTTTAAATCAAAAAATTCCAAAAGAGTTGAAGCAGAAAGGCTTTGAGTAACTCCGATAAAGTTTGAGCCCTGATTCAGCGTATAAAGACTAACACCATTGAGTGTAGATTTGATAAAAGTTAAGCCGTTGTTATTTGCAAATCCGGTTTTGGCTTCCGGTGTAACACCGTCTTTAAATTTGAGTAGAATTTTATCGGGAAATACTTTTGTTGTATCATCACCATTGATTCTGTAGAACTGTCCATCGCTTTCCAGTATACTCAAGGCACCCACCTGATAAAGTATTTGACCCTTCAGTGCAGAACATAAAAATATCACTGCTATTGTAAGAAAAAATCTGAAAAATTTCATATAATTAAATTTTAAGGTAAAAAATGTTATATCCCTGGTCTGATGTATCCCTCCATCCGGTAAATCATATAACTATGGAGGGTATCTCCTTAGATAACCGGAATGATAACATATGAAACAGATTGCATGAATTTCCGGAAAAGAAATCCTGAAATTTGTATTTGTTTGATTTACAGTTTGATACCCCCCCCCATTTAATAATTTTCCGACCCTGATTCTCTTCTTGTTCAGAATGGGAAGCTTGGTTTGCATTTGGATAATTTTCCGGTACATTATTTTGTATTAGCTTATCACATTTATAAATTACAGGCTGTAATTCATACACTATCTCCCCCGCTAACTGAGCCCGGGCACTTATGAATATATTGCTCCGCAAGATAAGCCAATCTTCCGCTAAAGTCAAGTTTAATTTTACGACCGGCAGCATGCCGGACTACTGTGCTGTTTATCAATATGCTGCATATAAAGAACTACACAGATTCTCGGTGGAGTAGCCGGTGAAAGCTTTCCGGAAACCACCCGCACCGGTTTGCATCCGGTAGAACACGGGCTGCACATGCATCCGGACAGTTGATTTTCATCCATCGGCAAATTGCTTTTTGCAGAAGTCAGGTAAACCGTAATAGTAGATTTCTTTGAAGCCGCATCAAAAAACAGGAGAAAACTCATGATCCCTTTAACTGCTTCGATGGAAGCAGAACCGGGCGGTCACGCGATTGCTGACCAAACGGTGAATGATTCCGGAAATAAAACCACAAATCTTCCTAAATTTGCGCCTGCCTGTATAAAAGGCATAAACAAATCTGTAAAATATAACCAGCAATAAAATGAAAGGATCAATTGCCATACTGGCAGGCGGCGGCCCTGCTCCCGGAATCAACTCAGTAATTGCCTCGGTGGCCAAGGTTTTTCTGAAGGATGGTTACCGCATCATCGGTTTGCACGAAGGATACAAGACCCTGTTTACGGGAAGTCCTAAAACCATCGACATCGATTTTGAGATGGCCGACCGCATCCACAACCAGGGCGGTTCATTCCTGGTTATGAGCCGGCACAAACCCAAAGATGCTGATTTCAATACAGATTTTTTCGTCAGCAACAACGTGAAGCTGCTGGTCACCATCGGTGGCGACGATACCGCTTCCACCGCCAACCGCATATCGAAATTCCTTGCCGCCAATAACGTGAAGATCCAGAACATCCACGTTCCTAAAACCATTGACAACGACCTGCCCCTGCCCGACGGCATTCCTACCTTCGGCTACCAGAGCGCCAAACAGGAAGGAGTACGGCTGGCAACCACCGTTTATGAAGATGCGCGCACCAGCGGCAACTGGTTTGTGGTTTCGGCCATGGGCCGCGAGGCCGGGCATTTGGCCTTCGGCATTGGCGCCGCCTGCCATTATCCCATGATCATCATTCCTGAGATGTTCAACAAGGCCGAAGTTACCTTCGACCGCATCCTCAGGCTGGTGATTTCATCCATGATCAAGCGTAAAATCCTGGGCATCAGTTACGGCGTCGCCATCATCAGCGAGGGGGTCTTCCACTTTATGACCGACGATGAAATCACCTCTTCGGGCATTCATTTTACCTTCGACGACCACGGGCACCCGGAACTGGGCAATGTAAGCAAGGCGCATATCTTCAACGAACTCCTGCAGAAAAAAACGAAGGAATTGAAACTGAACGTGAAAAGCCGTCCGGTAGAAATCGGTTACGAGGTACGCTGCGTGCAGCCCATCGCCTTTGATATGCTTTACTGCGCCCTGATGGGCATAGGCGTGAAGCACCTCTTCGACCAGGGCCTGACCAGTTGTATGGTGGTGAGCGGCCCCAACGGCGACATCACGCCCCTTTACCTGAAGGACGTGGAAGACGAAAACGGCAAAGTGAAGCCCCGCCTGGTGAATATGGAAGGGCAGAAGTCAAAAATGGTGTTTGAAGACAGTCTGCAGTACATTGAGCCGGCCGATTACGAAGCCGCCCGGAAATATGTTCCCGATCCCGAAAATTATGACTTCAGGAAGATCCTGAACTGGTAAAACATAATTGTGACTATATTCCGGCGGGGCGCGATGATGAGTAATTGCGCCCCGCCGGTTTTCAGTTCACAAAGGTTTCATTACCTTTGCTTTTGCTTTAAATCGGGTATCATGAAATCAGGATTGAAACTCCCTGCATTCTTTAACAGGCAATCCGTTGCGGCAGCCATTGCCCTGCTGTTGTTCCTGCCGTTGCTTTTCCTGAATATCCGGGCCGACCACGACTGGGGCGATGATTTTGCCCAATACCTTGCCCAGGCCGAAAATATTGCCCGCTTCCATCCCATGTCTCAGACCGGCTATGTTTATAACGAATTTTACCCAAGCCTAGGCCCGAAAGCCTACCCTCCCGGATTCCCGTTAATGATTTCAGCCATAACAGGCAAATACGGCAATTATATTCCGCCTTACAATTATCTTATTTCTGTTTTTCTTCTGGCAACAGCCCTGCTCACCGTCCTCTTTCTGAAAAGGCATTTCGGACTGATCCCGGCGCTTGTCCTCAGCCTGATGGTATATTATAATCCTTATGTGATGGAGTTGAAAGCAGAGGTAATGGCCGATATCCCCTTCGCATTCCTGTTTGTATTGTTTCTGGTGATGATTCCGGACCTGCAGCAGCTTTCATCCCGTCGGAAATGGCTGCTTGCCGGTGTGGTCACAGGGGTTGCCATTTCGGTGAAAACGGCAGGATTCGCCCTTGCGGCCGGACTGGCAATGTACACAGGCTGGCATCTGATAATGGCGTTCCTCAGAAAAAGAGCAATAAAGTCCCTGTGGAAATCTGCGGTGGATCCCGCCCTGTCCATTGGCGCTGCTTTGGGCATTGTGCTGCTACTGAACCTGATTTTTATGCGCGGGGCTTCCGGCGCATCTTCCTATCTGAATACTTTCTCGCTGGGGAGCCTGCCGGAAACCGTTGCCATGAATCTCTATACCTATACCGAGGTGTTGCGGTTGTTTTTTGTCAGCCTTAATTCACAGATTTTCTGGTTTGGTTTTATTGCCGGTTCCGCGGCGGTCACCTTTGCCCTTACCGGGCTGATCGTTGCTTTCAGGCGTGGCCCCGGCATAGCGGAATGGGTGACGCTTGCATACCTCGGACTGCTGCTGGTCTATCCCTACCACAATTCCGGATTCAGGTTCCTGCTGCCCCTCGCGCCCCTGATACTTAATTATATTGCCACAGCGGTCGGTGCCATGAATCCCGGCAGGGGCGGAATTGCGCTGTCAGTCCTTGCGACTGCGATGATACTGGTAACGTATATGCCGGCATTAAAGGAATTGCAGGAGCGTAAGGCGGTAATTCAGGAAGGCCCTTATGCCGTGCATGCGCAGAATGCCTTTGAGCAGATCAATGCCATCACGCCCGGAGATGCCCTGATCGTTTTTATCAAGCCAAGGGCGCTGGCAAGGTTTACCGGAAGAAACAGCATGGCACACCTGCCCGAAAGCACCCCCGTGGAAGTCTATAAACAATTTGAGGCTATAGGCCCGACCCATTTCCTGCTGTATTCGGAATTGCCCGATCCGGCGCTGGAGAACTACATCAGAACGAACCGGAGGGAGATTGAACTGATCTGGCGAAACCAGTTCTTCCGGTTGTACCGGAAGGTTTAAATGATTAGTCCGGCATTTCATGTTGTTGGAAATAAGATGATATAGCCAGTTTAACCGACTTCTGTATAAATATCATTAGTACCCTTTTAAATATTTGATGATTCCTCACCCGATTACCGGGTTCAGAATGACGAAGCTATCTGAAGAACTGATTATTTGTCATCCCGAACAGGGTGAGAAAACTTTGTTACATTCTTTTTGACAGGTCAGCAGTATACCAGACTATAATGCCGGATAACATGCACCTGATTTTTATAAGTAAATCAAGAATAACAACAGTAATCATGCGACCCCTCCGGGGTCGTGATTTTTCGTGGCTGATTCTTTTCTATAAACATCTGACTCCTCCGGAGTCATTATTTTGGTACATAATTATGCGTTTGACCTTCGGAGTGGGTTCTGAAGCAAAATGAAGGAAAATGCCCGAAGCGCATTCTACCTGCCTGACCCGGATCGAATGTAATATCAATTTCAGATCAGAATATTTATTTGACCCCAGCGGGGTCATATGTTTGTAGAACTTGTTATGCGTTTTGAATTCTCCGACCCCGGAGGGGTCGAATGTGGATTAAGAATGCTATATTATGCATTTATGTTTAATTAAGGAGAATTGCCTGATTTCAATGCAGGTGCATCGCAACATTTCCGGTTTTCTGATCATTTTCATTTCTTCAATGATCACATTCAGCTTCTTACCTGAAAGTCTGCTATCCGGATTTAAAACACTTAATCAAAACTAATTTAATCATATATCTGAATATCAGACTCATCTTAAATGCTATCCGAGAATTTCCTGCAACACCTTTACCGATTTCATTTCACCCAGATCGGGAATATGCAGACGGTAATAATCTATCAGCCGGTCGAGCAGGGTATCGCGCACTGACCTGGAAATTTCAAAGTCATGCAGGTCATGAAATTCCATCAATTGAAGCCGTTCGAGGGCTTCGGCCGGTGGCCCGGAAATAAAGTACCGGTGCATGGGTTCCGAATCCAGAAACAGCCCTTCTTCCATATCGAAAAATTCACCTGAACCTGCTTTGGCAAATCTGGGGCTGAACCCCAGAAAACGGGTAAGCCGCAGCATAAACAGCAAATGGAATGAATGCAGGGAAATTCCCGGTTCGTTGAGCAGTTGCAGCACGGTCACCAGATAACTGAACAAGGCGGGATTGGGCTCCTCTTCCCTGATGCATTTGTAGAGCAGTTCATTGATAAACAGCACCAGGGAACTTCGCGACATATCATCCTGCAACCGCTGAAGCGGGATATAAATGCCGGCTTCGCGGATATAATGCAGGTTTCTGTGCTCGTGGCGGTCAATCACCAGATCCAATATGCTGAGGTGACCGAAAAGAGCGGCTTTCAGCTTTGAATTGCGACTGAAAAGGCCTTTTACCAAAAATGACTGCAACCCGAATTTTTCGGTATAAATTTTCACTACAGCCCCTGAATCGGCATACCGGGTGGTGTGAAATACAATGCCATGCGTTGAAATCAGCATGGGTCAAAAATACGGATTATAATGACTGAAAACCGGCTCAGGACCGGCCTGAAACACCCGTATCAATGAAAATTAAAAACGCGACGCTTCAGTTAACAAACATGATTTTGGTCACCGTGGTTTTGGATCCATCACTGTTGGTGACATAAACCAGATAAACCCCCGTCTGAACCCGGTCGCCGTTAAAATTGCGTCCGTTCCAGAGCGCCTGTCCGCCTTCACTCAACGTTGTATATACCAGATTCCCGCTGATATCGGTAATCTTCACGCTGGAGTTCTCAACAAGGCCACGGATGGCAATGGCCCCCTCGTAGCTTTCGCGCACCGGATTCGGAAATACCACCACCTCTTTCAGGTCCTGTGTGGGCGTTACGGATTCACTTCTGTAGGAGATTACGCCCTGCGACGTGCCGATAAAGACCTCTCCAGACTCGTTGATGGTGATATCGGTAATGGAATTGCTGAGCAAAGGGCTGTTTTCTTCAGTGAAGTGCAGGATTTCCTTGGTGCCGTCGGCCGACATCAGGAAAACGCCCGCCCGGTCGGTACCGAACCACTTCCGGTTTGAACCGTCAACGGCGATGGCGGTCACCGCTTCGGCTTCAAGCAGATACTGACCGTATCCGTCCTGTTCTATCAGGATGCGCTGCGCATCAAAATTCTGGCCGCTGAAAATGTTGGCCGGTGAATAGAATACCGCCACGCCTTCATTGGAACCGACCCACACGAGACCTTCGCGGTCGACTGCCATACTCAGTATAAACGAGCCGGGCAGACTTCCATTGCCGGCGACGGAAGTAAGTCTCTTTGCCTTGTCATCCGTGGGGTCATCCAGGGTGTTGTTATCATTAAAAACGATCAGTGCATGATCGCGCGGCATCAGCCATTTCTGACCTGATTTGTCCACCATAACCTTCCCTATATCCACCCCGGTTGCCACAGAGCCAAGGTTAAATGATTTCCAGTCTCCGCTGTTCTTCCTGACAGATAAGACAGAAGAGGCGCTTGAATTGGTAACCCACAGGTTATTCTGATCATCGAAAGCCAGCCCGCCAATGCCATACCATGTACTTTCATAGGCAGTACCTTCAAGACTGCTGTTCTCACTGGTATAGAGCTGCGAAAACTCTTCGTTCACATACTCCATCAGCCCGTAGCCCCAGGTGCCGAAATAGACCCTTTTGTTGTTTGACGGATCAACGGCAACCGATAAAACATCGCGCATATCACTCAGGAAAGCATCCGTTTTCTGATCTGTGGTTTTCCATTTCCCGTCGACAAAACCGGCAAACCGGGCCTGACGGTATATCGCCGCGAAGGCAGAATTTCGACCTCCCGGAACAATCCACACATCACTCTTCCCGGCGGCCATTGAATAAACATCAGGAAAATCAGGGCCATCGGGAAGAAAGCGTTCAGCTGAATTAAAATCTGAAATTTTCACCAAACCCTCAAATTCATCACCTATCCACACGTTATTATTTTTATCAAGAATTGCATCTTTTGGGAAAATGTTGCCCGGGTTATAGGTATAGAGTTTGTGTTCCAGCGAACCGTCGGGCATGAAAATTTCAACCGCAAGGTTGTTACACACCAAAAGACGATTATAATGGACCTCCAGGCTGGACCGGTTGGATGTGTTATTTGCCTGGAAGGGCTCCCAGGTACCGTCGATCTTTACAAACA
This sequence comes from Lentimicrobium saccharophilum, assembly GCF_001192835.1. Lineage (NCBI taxonomy): Bacteria > Pseudomonadati > Bacteroidota > Bacteroidia > Bacteroidales > Lentimicrobiaceae > Lentimicrobium > Lentimicrobium saccharophilum. Next base: position 391,917 of record NZ_DF968182.1, on the reverse strand, counting down.
TGGCATCGGTTGAATAAGCAGGTCCCTTCTTGTTCGTATAAATCCTGTTGTTAAAAGCTGCAATATGATTGTAAGGAGCCGAGGGGAGAACAAATGAACTCTCGCGCGTCCATTCCGCAAAATTTGCCAGGTTTGAGCCATAAAACGAGGCCCGGAAGATTCCTTCATCGGTCGCTGCATAAATCAGCGAATCCACCGGATTATAGGTAATGTCGTTGATATTGATGGCCCTGCCCTGACTTCCGATATAATAGATGGGCTCCGGAAATTCCTCCTTTTCAATATCGAGTACCACAATCCCGAACCCGCAGGCCAGATAAGCCCGCTTGCCAATGAAAACAATGCGGTTGATGGTTTTATTTCCCAGAATGGGCTTACGCTTGATATCCGACAAATTGATGATATTTCCGTCTTTCAGCAGGTCAATGTTTGCATTGGTATAGGCGATGACCAGTGCCTTTAAATCATCATTGTATTTAATGCTGCTGATTCCGACATCGCTCAGGCCGTTATTCTTGCTCAGACGGTTAAGGCTGTTGTCATTGATATCGTAATAAAAAAGGCTGTAAGGGGTGGCCGCATAAATCCTGCCATCGCCTTCGGCTACTGCTATTACCTTGCGATATGGCAGGTGGTCACGCCATTGTCCGATGCCGATTTCCTGAGACCATCCGGAGAACGGGAGAAAAACCAATGCCTGAAAAACAAAAAATAAAAAGAATACAGACTTTCTCATTCGTTGATAATTTAATTTTTTTGACCTGCTGAAACACCGGCCTGCTAATTACATTAAACCTTTTATTAAAGAAAAAAGACAGAACTTTGTTTCACAAACCCCGTACTTTCATTAATTTCACAATACAAATCAATCAGTTCGGTTTAACACTTCCCCGTTTTGGAAGTCAGTAATAAAACCTGAACTATTAAACTGCAATTTTACCAATTTATTGTTGATTACAACCGCTTTGACCAAATTCAGATAATTGTGCGGATCAATGAATACTTCATGCCGGTTATCCGTCGCAGGCAAAGACCGGAAGAATTGATTACCGGGGTCTTGAATGTTGAATACAAACAGGTTAACAGAGCGCTCTTTATCTGCGATCACATTAAGTTCAGTTTATTACACTGATCGCAGGAAATTGAAAAGTTTCGTGTCAAACAAATATGCAAACATGCACATTCAATTATCTGATCATCATCTGTTACTATAAGCATTTCGAATGACCTCATATAATGCATTGTGGATGCCGGCAAAAAAAGAATGAGGCAACAGGTTACAACTTCGGGGTACGCGCAGAACCAACCGGATAACTAACTGAAAAACGCGTCAGATTTTGAGAACGATTTAATTGGCCAGATAAATCCTGAGTTTCACAAGATGCAGAAAACAACTGTCCTTTACCCGCGAAACATGATTTGCAGTTGCTGTTTTGTGGTGATCAGGCAACTTCTTGAAAAGGAGGGGGCCACAATTCTTAATATCAAACCCGGAGAAGTGGAAATCATGTATGATCCGCTGCTGCACAATAAGGAGTTTTATTCAGAACTACTTGCAGCCCATGGATTTGAGCCCATTTTCAGCCGGGAGCATCAGATTGTGGAAAAAATAAAACTTGCGGTAATTGAACTGGTTCACAAAGCGGGAAATGTGAATTCAATGATCAGAAATTCCGATTACCTGGTAGAAAGGCTGGGGCTTTCCTATGCTTACCTTACCAACCTTTTTTCAAGGTATGAGCATATTACCCTCGAAAAATTCATCATACTCCATAAAATCGAAAAAGTGAAGGAACTGATCGAATACGACGAATACACCCTGAGCGAGATCGCTGTTCAGCTTGGCTACAGTTCAGTACAGTACCTTTCGGCACAGTTCAGGCAGGTGACAGGAATATCGGTCACTGAATATAAAAAAGGTGGTTATTCCCGGACACCGGTTGATCTGATCGGACCTCAGTCAGTTCCCGCACACCCGAAAAAGGAGTAATTATAAAAACTTCAACTCCCCCACACAGGTCCGGTTTGCGGAAGGCAATAAAATCTTATACGCTTTTCGCAGAATTGTATAAACCACAGAATGTTGTTATTGCGTTACTTTGTCATACAATGTAAAACCATTGAAAAGGTTATGAAAATCAAACATCAGATTGCCGTCAGCGACACCGGGTTTCTTTTCAACCCTTCCACAGGGGAATCATTTACCGTGAATCCTGTCGGAGCCGAAATCATCAACCTGCTTCGCCAGGGTTTTACCCGGGAACAGATTATTGACGAAATTACCGGAAACTATGCGGTTGAGCGGAACAGTTTTGAGAAAGATCTGCATGAATTCGCCGGAATAATGAAAATGTACCAACTTCTTGATAAGGATGAATAAGCCCTGCTATACCATTGCAGTTACCGGTCTGAACGCCATCGACAGTCCCGGCCCGGGCGTTGCCGTGATCAGGGGACTGCTCGAAGCTGCATCCTTTGAAGCCCGGATCATCGGACTCGCATATGAATCGCTGGAGCCAGGCATCTATATGCCCAACCTCACCCACCGTACCTACCAGATTCCATATCCCACCGCCGGAACGGATGAGCTGATGGAACGACTGACCTATATTCACAGCCGGGAAAACATCGATGTAATCATTCCAAACTTCGACGCTGAGCTTTATTCCTTTATGAAACTTGAGCCAAAGCTTAAGCAGATGGGCATCCATATGTTTTTGCCCACATTTGAGCAATTCGAAGAACGGCATAAGGTTAACCTTTCAAAATTCGGGGAAAAATACGGGATTGATGTTCCCCTGGGCATAGCCATCACTGATCAGGCTGAGATATACAAGCATGAAAAGGAACTGGACTTTCCGCTGATGGTTAAAGGAAAGTGGTATGACGCCTATATTGCCTATAATATGGAACAGGCCCGCAACTATTTTAACAAAATTGTTGCGAAATGGGGATATCCGGTAATCCTCCAGAAGTTTGTGCACGGAACCGAATACAATGTAACCGGACTTGGCGATGGCAGGGGGAATACCATCGCTGCAGTGCCCATGCGTAAGCAATACATCACGGATAAAGGAAAAGCCTGGGCCGGCATCAGTATTGACGATGAGAACCTGCTGGGCCTGACCCGCCGTTTTGTTGAATCAACGGGATGGAGAGGGGGATTTGAGCTGGAAATGATGAAATCAAACGACGGGCGGTATTTTCTGATGGAAATCAACCCAAGAATTCCGGCCTGGGTTTACCTGGCGGTCGGTGTTGGCCAGAATATCCCTGAAGCGCTCACCAGGCTGGCCCTTGGCGAGAAGGTCGGGCCATATACAAGCTACGAAGTGGGTAAACTTTTTATCCGGTACGCCTGGGATATGATAGTTGACCGCAGCGAATTTGAAAATTACTCAGTAAACGGGGAACTTTAATAAAGATTAATATGGAAAAGAAACATTATGAACGTCCGCATATAACAAAACTGGAAGCTGGTATGCCCGGAAAATCAGGGATAAGGACCGAACAGGCCCCGACCACCCATATTGATGGCATGGCTGTTAAAGAACTGGTAGCAAATTATGGCTCCCCCCTGTTCGTGCTTTCCGAAAATACGATCAGAAGCACTTACCGTAAAGCCTTCAGGGCTTTTTCGACCCGGTACCCTAAAGTACAGTTTGCCTGGTCGTATAAAACTAATTATCTTGCTGCCGTATGCAATATTTTTCATCAGGAGGGAGCCTGGGCGGAAGTGGTATCCGGTTACGAATACGATAAAGCCATTGCCAACGGCGTGGATCCGGGAAAAATCATCTTTAACGGACCTGGTAAAAGCCGGGAAGAACTGATCATGGCAACTGAAAAGGGCAGCCTTATACACATCGATCACCTGGACGAGTTGTACCTGTTGATTGAAGTGGCTGAAACCACCTCTCAGAAGCCAAGGGTAGCCATCCGGGTAAATATGGATACCGGGATTTACCCCATGTGGGACCGCTTCGGGTTCAACTACGAAAACGGACAGGCATGGGATGCCCTGAACAAAATCATGCACTCAGGCAAGCTTGAGCTGATGGGGCTTCACACCCACATAGGGACCTTTATCATGACAGCAAATGCGTATGCCGTTGCCGCCACAAAGCTTGCAGATCTGGCCCGGTCGCTGCAGCAGAAATTCAACCACCAGCTGAAATACATCGACATCGGTGGCGGATTTGCCTCAAAAAATACGCTCAAGGGGTCATACCTGCCAGGCAGCGACACCAACCCTTCGTTTGACGAATATGCAGAAGCCATCAGCAGCGCACTGATTAACAGTCATTTCAGCCCCGGCGAATTGCCTTTGCTGATTCTTGAAACAGGCCGCGCCCTGGTTGACGAAGCAGGTTTTATTATCTCATCCGTGATCGCCAATAAACGGCTTTCATCGGGCAGGAGGGCAACCATCATCGACGCCGGCGTTAATCTTCTTTTCACCGCCTTCTGGTACCAGCACATGGTCACCGTCGCTCAGGGCGTTTCGCAGCATCGCGAAGACACCACCCTCTACGGTCCCCTGTGCATGAACATCGATTGCGTACGCGAAAGCGTCAACCTGCCGATGCTGAACATCAACGATCAGGTTGTCATCCATCATACTGGCGCGTATAATGTAACCCAGTGGATGCAGTTTATTACCCTCAGGCCAAACGTGGTGTTGATCGGCGAAAACGGAAAAGCCCACGTGATCAGGGAACACGAAACAATGGAAACGGTGACCGGAAGTGAGAAAATACCGGAACACCTGATTAAACTCAGATAATTTGTAAAATTATTTGCCAAACAAACATAATTTTATAATTTTATGATCTCAAACAGGGCATATTTAACCACAGCAGGGCTAAACAGCGGCTATTCCTGAGCAATTCCGGCTATACCCTGCGTGAAGTATAAGAGAAGTCATTAATTCAAGGGCTGGATGATACATTTTTCCGACAGGGCGATCGTGGAGGGGCTTAAGCTCAACAGCGATTATATCATCAAGCATGTTTACCAGGAGTTTTTCCCCACCATCAGATACCTGATCAAGAAAAATACCGGCAATGATGAAGATGCCGAAGATATTTTCCAGGAATCCCTGATCGTGGTGCTCAAAAATGTTCAGAAAGATGACTTCTACCTTACCTGTTCTTTCCTGACCTACCTTTATTCCATCAGCCGGAATCTATGGATGCAAAAGCTCAAGACAAAACGTAAGGGAGCCGCCAATTTTGACCTTATCGAAAAGTTCTTTAACATACCGGAATCAGCCACCAGGGAGGCTGCTGAAGCCGAACAGATGAAATACAGGATCTACCGGGAGCATTTCAATGCCATGGAAAAGGATTGCCAGCGGATACTGCTGCTTTCGCTTCAGAAATTTTCATCAAAGGACATTGCAGACACCATGGGCTACGGATCGGAGAATTACGCCAAAACCAAGAAGTACAACTGCAAGGAACGCTTGAAAAAGGCAATTATGAGTGATCCGAGAATGAAAGATTACATCGACTGATTCCCACTGCTTAACCAAATTTCAGACTGATTTTATGTCAGAACCAGCCGGCCTTCTGAGCAAGGTATATACCAGTACGGTGAACAGCTACACCATGGTTTTCTTTTCGAAAAATCCCTGGTTCGGCCTTTTACTCATGGTGGTTTCATTCTTCGATGTGTATGCAGGTGCTGCCGGGTTGCTATCGCTGCTTACGGCCAATGGCCTGGCCTGGGGACTTGGCCTGAACCGGCGGAATATACTGTCGGGTTTCTATGGTTTCAATTCCCTGCTTACTGGTCTGGGCCTCGGACTTTCGTTTCAGCCGGGCCCTGAGTTTTACCTGCTGCTGGTTGCCACGGCCCTAGCCACCCTCTTTATTACCCTGGCTTTCGAGGGATTGTTAAGTAAATATGCACTGCCCTACCTTACACTCCCCTTCCTTATAGCAATCTGGATAGCGACACTTGCCGCCCGGAATTATTCTACCATGATCCCCGGGGAATCGGGCATTTATACCCTGAGCACCATTTATGAAAGGGGCGGCCCGCTGGTTGTCAGGATTTACGAATGGTTCGGAGATGTCAGCTGGCCACTGTTTATTAAAACTTACTTTAAATCCCTGGGAGCCATCTTCTTTCAATATCATCTCTTCGCAGGCTTATTGATTGCTGCAGGCTTGCTTTTTTACTCCCGGATAGCCTTCCTGCTGTCAGTAACCGGGTTTGCTTCAGCCTGGGGCTTTTATCTGCTGATAGGGGCAAACATGAATGAATTGAACTATGGTTTCATCGGTTTCAACCATATTCTTACCGCCATTGCCATCGGCGGTTTCTTTATGATCGCATCAGGCTGGTCGTTTTTGTGGGTTATCCTGGTAACACCCATTATTTCAATGATTACCGCAGGATTTGCGGAATTACTCGGAATAATCCAACTGCCGGTGTATTCATTGCCATTTAACCTGATGGTATTGCTTTTCCTCTATGCCATGAAGTTCAGGGAAAAGATGCAAATGAAACCGGAACCTGTTGCCGTTCAGCACTATTCTCCTGAACTGAATTTATACATCGGCCAAAACTCCGGGGAAAGGTTCCGTAACAAAAGCTACCTGCCCGTTTCCCTTCCCTTTTTCGGAGTCTGGACTGTAAACCAGGGCCACAACGGAGAATTCACCCATCAGGAGGAGTGGCGGCATGCCTGGGATTTTGTGATTACGGATGAAGCCGGTAAAGAGTTTTCAGGGGAAGGGGCTAAAGTTTCCGATTATTATTGTTTTGATAAACCTGTAACAGCACCGGCCAATGGCTGGGTTGAAGAAATTGTTGACAGCATTGATGACAATCCCCCCGGAGAAATCAACCTTGGCCGCAACTGGGGCAATACCATTATAATCAGACATTCGGAGCGGCTCTATTCCAAACTCAGTCACCTGAAGAAAGGCAGTATAAAGGTAAAACAGGGATCTTATGTTCATCAGGGACAGGTGATCGCCAGCTGTGGCAATTCCGGCAGATCACCCTATCCCCACCTGCATTTTCAACTTCAGTCAACACCGCACATAGGCTCGGCGACCCTTAACTACCCTGTTTCACAGTACCTCAGTTACCAGGAACCTGTCCAGCTCAAACTCTATGAAATTCCGTTAAAAAATGAGCAGGTGAGTAACCTTGCCCCCGAACCAGCCCTTGTAAAGGCATTTCATTTCATCCCCGGTCAGAACATTGAGTATAGCAGTGATAACGGAACCTTCCCTGACGGCACCTGGAAAGTGAATGCTGACCTTTACAAAAACCAGTTTATCGAAGATTCCTCCACAGGTGCGAAAGCTTATTTCACCACCGATGGGTCTATGTTCTTCTTCACCCATTATGAAGGGAGCCGCGACAGCCTGCTTTACTTTTTCTATCTCTCGGCTTACAAGGTACCTATGGTTTATCACAGGGACCTGGTCACCCGCGATACCTTCCCGCCTTCCTCGTTCGGGATTTCATGGGCAAGGGTAATTCAGGATATTGTCGCCCCGTTTTATCTTTTCATTAAACCGGAATATAAAATGGCCATCACCGAAAGGCAGGAAGATCTGGCCGGCAACCGCTTTCAACTCGGCTCTTCCTGTAAACTGTCCGTTGCCGGTTTAAATCTTGCCGGCTATCGATTCAGCCTGATTATCGCAGAAAACCGCCTGCAATCCGTCAGCATCGGATCGGGTAAAATAAACACAACCGTTCACTTTAAAAATAACTGAAACGCCCATGCGCCTGCGACTCCTGGCATTCATATTACTACTGTTTACTTTTACCGGAGAAATATCCGCCAGGGAGCCGTTTACCATTGATTACGAAGCACTCACCTACAGGTTATATACCGAACAAAAGTGGGACAGTCTTCTTATCACCGGCGAACAGGCCATCGGGGAAGGCTGGGATTACTTCTACATCCGACTGAGGACAGGAATAGCGGCGTTTGAACTGCAAAGGTATGCCCGGGCTGCACGCCATCTGGAAAAAGCAAGGGATTTCAATAATTTTGATGAACTTACCATTTCGCTGCTTATTAAATCATACCTCTACAGCGGACAGCCCGATAAGGCCAGGAGGTTTCAGAAAAGCCTGCCTTCCGGCAATTCAAACCAGGCAGTCAACCGCCTGTTCAATCCAATGATCTATGTGGAGGCAGGACCGGCTTTTTCTGACCACAGCAGCCGGTTTGATCAGCACAGGCAACAAGGAAACGGGCTTTATACTGAAGCCTATCTGAACAAAAACGCTTTCTATTCACTGGCGGGTGCGCTGATCCCGGCCGGTTCAAGCCTGATGATCAATGCAGCCGTGTCAGCAATGAATTTCAATAAAACAAGAACAGTTGAAATTACGGGGTTTGATTCATTGAGCGGGAACTACTCCGTGCGGCAACTGGAAGCATACCTTGCGCCATCGTTTATAATCGGACGCAAAATCAGGATCAGTCCCGCCTTCAGATTATCGGACGTCAGGTATTCCAATCCTTTGCGGAGTGACGACAGCATCGTCGCCCGCATGATCGGACCTCCCCGAAATACAAAATATGATGATATTGCATACGGGGGAGAGATCAGCTACCTTTCGCCGGTCTGGGAAGCTTCGGCCGGTTTATGGTCGCTGCACGCGGATCAGCTGAGGACTACTCAGGCCTCTTTGGGATGTATCGTAAGACCTTACGGAAACCTGAACCTGTATAGCAGCACAACCATTACCCTGAATCAGAACGATTATTCCCAAAGTCTGATTTTCAGCCAGATGGTGGGAGGAAAAATCCTGCCAGCGCTATGGGGTGAAGCTTTATTTACCGCGGGAAACCTCACCGGGTCAGCTGAAAACAACCTGCAGGTATTTTACAACGCTTTCGATAAGACAAAAAACCGCTTCGCTGCCCGGCTGATATATATCCACAACGATTATCTCAGATTCAGCCTCAGGGCCCAGCTTTTTCTCCGTGAAGGAACCGAGCTGTTTTTCCCGGAACCGGCAACGGGAAAGATTTATTATTACAATTACCAAACATTAAGTATAACAGGAGGATTAACATGGAATCTGCCTTGAAAAAATCAATGATCAGCCTGATGCTGCTGATGGCTTTCGCGACTTTAAGGGTTTCAGCCCAGGAAAAGGTTCAGTTCGAAGAGGTTTTCAAAAACAGCTATGCCCTGGAAAACAATGCGGAATATGGCAAAGCCATAGAAGCACTGAAAAAAGTTTATGATGAATCCTCATACGAGATCAACCTCAGGCTGGGGTGGCTTACCTATCAGGCCGGGTGGTTTACCGAATCCATTGCCTTTTACAACAAATCCATACAACTAATGCCCATGTCGGTTGAGGCCCGCTTGGGATTTGTACTGCCGGCTGCAGCCCTGGGCAACTGGAACCAGGTAATTACCCGCTACAATGAAGTGTTGAAGATTGATCCCAATCATTACACTGTAAATTACCGGATGGGGATGATATATTACAGCCGTCAGGAGTATCAGACAGCATACAAATACTTTGAAAAAATCGCAAATCTTTATCCTTTCGACTACGATGCCCTGCATATGTTTGGCTGGACCAATTACCGGATGGGCAAACTCAGGGAGGCCAAGGTTTTGTTCGGAAAGGCATTGATGAACCGCCCGGGGGATGCCTCAGCAAAAGAGGGCTATAATCTGATCAAATAATCCTGTAAATATGCAAATCCCGAAAGAATCATACCATGCTTGAAAGAATTATCGGGTTCAGCATCCGCAATAAGCTGATTGTTATCCTATTCACGCTCTCCGTTGCTGGTTTCGGGTTGTTTTCCATTACCCAGATACCCATCGGTGCCGTACCGGACATCACCAACAACCAGGTTCAGGTAATCACCACCTCCGGAAATCTTTCAACGCAGGATGTTGAGCAATTTATCACTTATCCGGTTGAACTCGAGATGGCCAACCTGCCTGGCGTTCAGGAGATACGGTCGGTTTCAAAATTCGGATTGTCTGTGGTTACCATCGTTTTTAATGACGAAATGGGGACGTACCTTCCCCGGCAATTGATTGCAGAAAAGATCAAAAGTGCATCGGCCAACATACCTGAGGGGTTCGGTACACCAGAGATGGGGCCCATCACCACGGGACTGGGAGAAATCTATCAGTATATTCTCGATACCAAACCCGGTTATAAGGACAAATACGACGCGATGGAATTAAGAACCATTCAGGACTGGATTGTTAAGCGTCAGTTGTCGGGTATTCCGGGCGTTGTTGAAATAAACACCTGGGGCGGGTACCTAAAACAGTACGAAGTGGCGGTTAACCCTTCGGTACTTAATGCCATGCATGTTACAATTTCCGAGGTGCTGGAAGCACTTGAACGGAATAACAGTGTGGCAGGAGGAGCATACATCGAGAAACAGCATGAAACCTATTTTATCCGCGGCGAAGGATTGATGAAATCAATCGATGACATCAATGCAACCGTTATCAGAAATATAAATGGTATTCCGCTGTTGGTGGGTGACATTGCCAAAGTTAATGAAGGATATGCCAACCGCTTCGGGGCCATTACCGGTAATGGCGAAGGTGAAAAAGTGCTTGGTCAGATTATGATGCTGAAGGACGCCAACTCCAGCAAAGTAATCCGGGAAGTGAAACAGCGGGTGGCTGAGCTCCAGAAAACACTGCCCGAGGGTGTTTATATCAACCCAATCCTTGAACGCAGCGAGCTGATCAGCAAAACCACCTTTACAGTTTCTGAAAACCTTATCCTGGGCTGTCTGATCGTGATTTTCGTGGTAGTCCTGTTGCTGGGCAATTTCAGGTCAGGAATGGTTATTGCCTCACTGATCCCGCTTTCGCTGCTGTTCACCATTGCAATGATGTACATTTTCGGCGTGGATGCCAACCTGATGAGCCTTGGAGCCATTGACTTCGGAATCATCATCGACGGTGCCGTCATTATCGTGGAGTTTATTGCATTAAGCCTGAATACACGAAAAACTGAACTGGATGGCCTTGCCGGAAATCAACGCCAGAAACTCGTCGACAGCATTACCTTTACCGGCGCCTCCAAAATGATGAATTCTGCCATCTTCGGTCAGTTCATCATCCTTATTGTTTTCATTCCCATCCTCTCACTCAGCGGGGTCGAAGGAAAAATGTTCAGGCCCATGGCCCTTTCTTTCAGTTTTGCGCTGCTGGGAGCCATTATTTTTTGTTTTACCTGGCTGCCGGTCGCCGCATCAATCTTCCTGAGGCCTGTAAAGGAAAATAAAAAAAGCATTTCGTCATGGATTATGAACTTCGCCTATCGGAGTTACAAACCAGTAATTGAATGGGCTTACGATCATAAAAAATCCGTATTCGGGATGGCAGCCCTTTCGCTGATACTGGTTGGTATCCTTTTCTCCAGAATGGGAGGTGAATTTGTTCCCACCCTTGATGAAGGGGATTTTGTAATACAACCGGTGCTTAAGACAGGAACCTCGTTGTCGGAAACCATTGAACTGACAACGCAAATGGAAAATATCCTGATCGAAAATTTCCCGGAGATTGATCAGATTGTCAGCCGCATAGGGGCTGCAGAAGTTCCAACGGATCCGATGTCGATGGAAGAAAGTGATATCATCATCAAACTGAAACCAAAAAAAGAATGGGTATCGGCTGAAAGTAAAGATGAGCTGGCCGATAAATTTAAGGAAGCACTTTCAGTAATTCCCGGAATTGAATATGAATTCACCCAACCCATTGAAATGCGCTTTAATGAGTTAATCACAGGCGTAAGGGCGGATGTGGCTGTAAAAATCTTTGGCGAAGATCTTGATGTGCTCAATCAGAAAGCTTTTGAAGTTAAAAACCTGATCGACGGGGTGGAAGGAGCCGCAGATGTTATTGTTGAAAAAACGGCCGGACTTCCCCAGATGAGTGTGAAATACCGGCGCGATATGATTGCCCGGTACGGGACCAATACCCGGGAATTGAATCATTATATCGCAGCCGGATTTGGCGGCGCCGAAGCCGGAAGCATATTTGAGGGAGAAAAGCGTTTCGACCTGGTAATCAGGCTCGAAAAATCGTCACGCAAAGGCATTGAAGACCTCAGGAACCTGAGGGTTCCCTTACCCGGTGGCGCACTGGTCCCCCTGAGTGAACTGGCGGACATCTCCTATACAACCGGGCCAGCCAAGATTTCGCGCGACAATACACAACGCCGGGTGGTGGTGAGCATCAATGTTCGAAACAGGGATATGGAATCCGTGGTGAAAGATTTAAAAGATATTCTTGATACCCGGCTGAATCTTCCCCCGGGATACACGGTATCTTATGGGGGCCAGTTTGAAAACCTGCGCAATGCATCAAAGCGGCTGCAACTGGCAGTTCCTATAGCGATGCTGCTGATTTTTATTTTATTGCACTTCGCTTTCGGATCTTTTAAAGAAGCAGCCATGGTATTCTCGGCGATTCCCCTGGCAACTGTGGGAGGTGTGCTCCTGCTCTGGATCAGGGGCATGCCATTCAGCATTTCGGCCGGCGTCGGGTTTATCGCCCTTTTCGGAATTGCCGTGCTTAATGGAATTGTACTTATTGAACACCTTAAAGAATTAAAGGAACAGGGAATCTCAGACATGCGCGAACGCATCATGACCGGAACCCGGCAGCGGCTCAGGCCGGTGATTCTTACCGCTGCTGCTGCTGCACTGGGCTTTCTTCCGATGGCTGTTTCAACAAACGCCGGCGCCGAAGTGCAACGCCCGCTGGCTACTGTAGTGATTGGCGGACTGATAACCTCAACCATGCTTACCATGATCGCACTTCCGCTGCTATATGCAATCTTCGACAACCGGAACAGCATCAGGTTATGGCCTTTCCGTTCCCGGAAAAACCTGCCCCTGCTTTTATTACTGTTGCTCCCGGCTGGTGTTGCCCTGGCCCAGCCAGTTGAAATTACTCCCGAAAAGGCAGTATCAATAGCCCTTGTTAACAACCAGTCCATAAAAATCGGAGAACTTCAGGCTGAACAAAGCAAAGTAATGATACCCGCCAGGGCTGCCCTTGGCAAAACCGGCATCTATTATGGCTTTGACCAGAATAATGTTGCCGAAAACGGCAAACCCCTCTACATTATCGGTGCTGAACAATCCTTCAGCTTCCCGACCCTGTTAATGGCACAGCGAAAAACCGGACAGGCAGAAACGAGAGCAGCTGTCAAAAACCTGGAAATGAGCAAATATCAACTGACCAGGGAAGTGCACAAAGCTGTAAATCAGCTGCTGTATCTCAGGAATAAACAAGTACGGTTTCAATACCTTGACAGCCTCTACAGCAATTTATCCGCTGCTGCAGCCCTGAGCTATGAGCATGGGGGACATACATACCTCGAAATGCTGAATTCAAAGGCCAGACAACAACAGATTGTGCTGCAACTGAAGCAAATAACCGCGCAGTTGAACACGGCCGCAATTGCATTTCAAAGCCTGCTGCAGGCTGATACAGTATACGACATCGCTTTCAAAATGCTGGAACCACTGCTACTGAGCGAACACGCAGGCATGGTAAATCCGCAGACAGAACTTTTTCTGGCTGAAGCTGAAGTAACAAGAAGCAGGATTGCAGAGGAAAAAAATGCACGCCTGCCCGAAATCAGCCTTACCTGGTTCAATGGCACCAATTCCTATGCCGGTGCACAGAATTATTATGGTTACCAGGCCGGGCTGGCCATGCCCCTGATATGGGGAGGGCAGCGCGCCAGAATCAATGCGGCAAAACTTGAATATGAAATTGCCGGTGCAAGGCTCGGAAACTTACGCCTCAGGCTGGAAGCCGCAAAAAAATCACTTAACAATGAACTGATCGGTTACAGCGAAGCCATTGGTTATTATGAAAGCCACGGCAGACTGCTTGCTGAAGAAATCATCAGGGCCGCAAATCTGAGCTATAAAAACGGAGAGACAGACTTTTTCAGATTGATTCAGAGCCTGGAAAATGCCATCGAAATCCAGCTTAACCACCTTGACAATGTGGCTGCATATAATCAGATCGTTCTGGATATAAATTATTTAACCCTTGATTGAATGACTTATGAAGACGACACATACATTTCCGCTCTTTCTGCTAGCGCTGAGTTTATTGTTCGCATGTAATCCGGGCGTCCAGCTGCCTGCAGAAGATAATCAAGCAGGTTCAGAGAAGATTTCAATAACACCGGCGCAATTTGAGGCTGCAGGCATGCAAAAAGGAAATCCGGAAAAACGCACCTTTTCGCAAACCATACAGGCCAGGGGAGAAGTCATTGCCTCCCCAGCCGGTCAGGCAAAAATAAGCAGCCTTTTTGAGGGCAAAGTGAAGCTCATAAAAGTAAAAACAGGAGATCAGGTAAGAAAAGGACAACTGCTATGCACTATTGAAAGCGGTGAATTTCTCCGCTTGCAGCAGGAATATGCCGAAACCCGTTCAGCCCTGAAACCGGCAAAGGCAGAATATGAGCGGCAGAAGGCCCTGCTTGATGATAATGTCGCTTCAAGGAAGACCTATTTGCAGGCAGAAGCAGATTATAAAACATTGCTTGCACGGAGCGAAAGCCTTCAATCCATCCTGAGCATGGCCGGATTGAACACCCTGAATACTGCCGAAGGACAAATTGTCCAGGAATTGAGTATTTATGCGCCGATTAACGGATACATCTCCGGGGTAACGGCAGTCTCCGGCCTGCATACCCGGAGTGATCTGGTATTGATGGAGATGGTTGACCTGAATTCACTTCAGCTTAAGATCTCTGTATATGAAAAAGACCTTATATCACTGAAAACGGATCAGGATATCATCTTTTACAGCCCCAACCAAACCCGTCAAAAGTACAAGGGGAAGGTAACTTCTTACAGCAGGGCTGTTGACCCTGAATCGAGAACCATTACTGTGATGGGCAATATCCTGCCCGAACACCAGCCCAGCCTCATCCACGGGCTGTTTGTTGAGGCAGAAATCATTACCGGGAAAAGACCGGTAACTGCGCTTCCCGATGAAGCCATACTTACCGAAGCAGGCAACACTATGGTCCTTGTGCAGACATCAGAAAATGAAAAGGAAATGGTATTTCTGAGGAAAATGGTTAAAACCGGGGAAAGCATGCAAGGCTTCACTGAAATTCTTAATCCGGAAGGTCTTGAAAATGTGCTGATTAAAGGGGGCTATAATCTGCTGAATGAATAATCCTGTTTTCCCTCAGCTGTGTGAACTACTCATCCTGCCCAGACCGGCAGCGTTTTGTCCATACCCATAAAAAGTTCAATCAGAAAATAAAGCAGTACAGGCAGCAGCACCATACTGATGATTTTCAGTCCCAGTCCGGCCCTGGCCATCTCGGGAACGGTTACCCGGTTACTGCCGAAAATAACTGTATTGGGGCCAGTTCCGGCCGGCATAATAAATACAAACGAGCAGGCAAAGGTTGCCGGAATCATCAGCAAAAGCGGGTTGATATTCCCCGCGACCGCCATGCTGGCCAGCACCGGTAAAAAAATATTGGCCGTGGCAGTATTTGAGTTTACTTCGGTAAAAAAGAGAATAAATCCCACCACGATCAGCAACACAACGAACATAGGATAATCACTGACAAAGGCCAGTTGCAGCCCAAGCCATTCGGCAAGCCCGGTTGCCTTGAATCCCGATGCCAAGGCGTAACCTCCGCCGACAATCACCCCGACGCCCCAGGGAATCTGCACGGCCGTTTTCCACTCGAGCAGGCGTTTCCCGGCTCCGTCAGGGATCATAAAGAGCAGCATTACCGAAAACATACCGACTGTGCTGTCATGCACATAATGTTCCATGCCCAGCAGGTTACTCCAGCCGGGCAACACAAAATTATCGATCACCAGGTTTTCACGGAAAATCCAGCCCGGCGAAGTCAGTATAAATATCCACATCACCCGCTTTTCGCCAGGACTCATGGGCCCCATGGATTTCAGTTCATCGCCGATCAGCTCCCTGCTGCCCGGAATGCTTTCACGCACCCTGAAGAGCTTCACCAGGTAAATCCAGACAATCGGAAGAAAGACAACCACCAGGGGAAAACCAATTTTCAACCAGGTAAGAAAACTGATGGATGGCGCTTCGGGAAACATTTTGGCGAGGACTCCCGAAAATATCATATTGGTTGGGGATCCGATCAGGGTTGCCGTTCCGCCGATGCTGGCCGAGTAGGCAATCCCCAGCATCAGGGCCGTTCCGAAGTGGCTGGCTGTACCGGAAGATTCTTCCTTGGTAATCAACGCCATCCCGATCGGCAGCATCAGCAGGGCAGCCGTAACATTGGCAATCCACATCGAAAGGAAAGCGGTCACCAGCATAATGCTCATCAGAATCACCGGGCGGCTGGTCCCCAGGGCGCGGATCAGCACCAAAGCAATCCGTTTATGCAGGTTCTGGGCCTCTATGCCTTTGGCAAGGAAAAAGCCGGAAATCATCATCAGTACAAAGTCATGACCATAATTAATGGCAGTATCTCCGGCCGGTAAAATACCCAGCAGCGGAAACAATACCATGGGAAGGAAAGCGGTGGCATAGATCGGAATGGCCTCTGTAATCCACCAGACGGCCATCAGTATGGTTACCAGCCCGGCATTGCGCGCGCTTTCCGACATTCCCGGAGGAACCGGCAACAGCAGACCTGTAAAAAGGATCAGCAGCCCGGCAAGCATTCCTTTGTACCTGATGTTTCGCATATAAAGCAGATTATTATTGTATTACCTGAACTTTATGAGCAATAAGTAATTTCTTCACATTTACTTACCCCTGCCCTGATGAACAGGATCAGTCCGATTTTCACCCTCACAGGAAAAAAGGAAGAGGTGCCCGCAGATTGCCTGCAAAGCACCTCTATTCCCTCCTCAAAAACACACCAACCAATCATTAATAAGAAGATCAAACATCTCTTTAATCATTGGTGGGCTCATTTTCTTTTTAGTCTTCGTAATAAGTAAAGGCGTAAAGTTCCTGCCATCCGTCACCTGAGCGGGTCATTGTTGCAATCCTGTTCTCAGCATCAAAGGTGTAGGTGATGGTTGTGGTTCTCTTGTTGGCTTCGTCGCCCGGATCCCAGTATTCAAGATAGTCAACCAGTTTATTGCTGGGCTTGCCAAAGATTCCGCCCACGGTTTTCCAGTTTGAATCCACGGCATTGGCCTGCTGGATTTTTGCCGTGTTTTCACCGGCAGTGTAGGTAAAGGTTTTGTAACGGTTCACAACACCTTCGTCGTTGTACCTGGTATGCTTGGTGACATTGCCGTTGGTCACTTCCACATCAAACTTCTTGTGGTTGGCGCCATCCCAGAATTCATTGATTCCGATGAGGTAGCCATTGGCATCGTATTCATAGGAAGCATAGCTGGTCTCGTCCCAGATTTCTTTAACGACCAGACCCTCTGCATTGAGTTCGTAGGTAGTGGGCCAGTCTTCCTTGGTGATGGTCAGTTTGCCGGCTACCGAGTAGTCATATGTGATGGTATCAACCGCAACGCCTTCCCATGAATTGTAGATTTTTGAAACCTTGTCGTTGGCGTCGTAAATAAACTCATAGCCTTCAACGCCGTCTCCGTAATTCACGCTGATGGTTTTGATTTTTGCGGGAGGTACAACAATGGGATCATCTCCGTCGTCGTCCTTGTTGTCGCATGCAGTGAAACTCATGGCAGTGATGGCTGCCAGCACCATGATTGAAAAAAACTTTTTCATTGTTTTTTTGGTTTTTGGTTAATGAATGAGAGTTATTGTGTGATTGGAATTAAAATTCTACTGATTACCGGCCACAATGATCAGTGCGAGACCGGAGGTGAAAAGCAAAAACATTAAGAACAGAAGGAGGTTAATGGTTTTGGTCGCTCCCCTGAACTCTTTCCAGATAAATACGCCCCAGAAGGCGGCAACCATGGTTGCGCCCTGTCCGAGTGCATACGAAATGGCTGCACCGGCTTCACCGGTGGCAATATAACTCAGGGAGGTACCAATACCCCAGATCAGACCGCCGAGCACACCTACCATGTGTGTGGAGAACCCTCCGCTGAAATACGCCTTGTAAGTAACCGGTTCCCCGACAAAAGGCTTCTTCATCAGGTAGGTATTGAAGAAGAAATTGCTGAACAACATACCCAGCGCAAGAATAAATACGGCGGTGTAAGGCGTAACCATTCCTGGCGTAGGCGATTCAAAGTTGTTGAGATCCATGGCTGCAGCCACAAAACGGTAGAAGAACGACATCAGGATACCGGCTGCAATGGCAATGTACAGACCTTTACGCGCTACATTCTTATCCTTGTTTTTAGTAATCTTTCCGTAAGCCACGCCATTGAAGATCAGTGCAAAAACAATGAGGGCCACCCCGCTGAACAGCAAAACGGCGTCTCCGTATGGTGCACCAAAATAGTTGATAAACACCCCCAGCACCAGGGCCAGTCCAACGCCAACCGGAAAAGCGACAGCCATACCGGCCAGAGAGATGGAAGCAGACAGCAGGATGTTGGAAGCATTGAAAATAATACCGCCCAGAAAGGCGCTGCCAAAATTGGCCGCACTCACCTGCATCAGGTCAGGAATGAAACTGCGACCCTGTTCCCCTGTGCTTCCCAGTGTAAAACCCATGATCAGCGAGAGGAGTACAACCCCGATAACATAATCCCAGTAAAACAGTTCATAGCGCCAGGTTTTGGCGGCCAGTTTCTGCGTGTTGCCCCAGGAGCCCCAGCATAGCATGGTGACGAAGCAAAGGGCAACGGCCAGCGTGTAACTACTTACGATAAACATATCTGCTTGTTTTTGGTGTGTTAATAATCCGTTATCTGTGAAATCTTGTAGAAATCATGTTAATTGCTTCTCTAAATCCGCCTGAGATCCAGCCTTCATCTCCGCTACCCTGTCTTACCCTGTACTCATGGTTTACCTCCTCATCGCGGAGCATCATGTGCAGTTCGCCATTGCCTTCAGCGCAACAGCCATCATCGGGGGCATCAATGAACAGACTGGTTCTTTTCAGTTTTTCCAATTCAAATGACGACAGGATTTCAGCCGCTTCTGAACCGCTCAGAACAGCGCCTGTAAGCAGGCAACTGCTGAAACGCATCTCTCTGTTCAGCAACCTCAGCGAGGTTTCCGCGCTTTGTCCATATCCTGCGACAGATCTGAACCTGTAGCCGGGACGAATGCGCAACTGTCTTTCAAGCTGATCAATCAATGTGATTATCCCGGTCTCATCCTTTCCGGGAAGAAATACAATCAGCATGGGTGTTGCCTTGCCAGCGCGGATCTCACGGTCGAGCAGCCTGCTGACCGAAACCATCTGTTCCTGCCCTGTAATTCCGGCAAAATAAATAACGGGATACTTTCTGTCAGATACCTGATAATCATCCGGTACATAAGCAAATACCTGCTCACCGCCGGTATTCACCACAATCATCTGCTCATGAGGAAGTTGTCCGGCTGCAGGAGAATCCATCAGATCACCCCGGTAAGGTTTACCTTCAAAGGCATCGCTGATAAAGCGCAGTGCGTCAGGCAAAGCGGCCTGCCACACCCTGAAGCTGTGACCACCATCAATAACCCTGTAATGATGCGGAACGTCAATACTGTGCATCAGGATATGTAACATTTCATTGCTGCGGCAAAGGGTTTGCTCTTCGTCGCCGTTTACCATGTATATTTTCAGGTTCTTTTTCTGCACTTCACCAAGCCGGGGCAGGGTATGAAACGGGCTGTGCAACTTGTAGTAATCCGTGAGGCGGTCGGCACCCGTCAGACCGGGAGCGCCGAAAAGCCGGCCCCATTGCTCATCCCAGCCGGAAGCTTCCTCGGTCATATATTGTTGGTCCGTTCTCACCGACATACTGAGGGGGACGGAAACACCGAACACCCCGGGATGGGCCAGGTGGAGCACCATCGCCCCGAAACCGCCCATGGAGTAACCCATCAACGCGCGGTTGCCGGCATGTGGAATCGTTCTGAAAAGTCCGTCGATGTGAGGGACAAATTCCTGCACAAGCATATCCTGGTATGGAAAAATTCCGGCATAGTCATTTATATAATAAGTCCTGAATGCCTGGGGCATCACGAAAATCACCGGGGCGATATCACCGGATGCCGTGGCATTGCGGCTGTATTGACCTACACGCCCGTATTCCAGCCATGAAGTCTCATCGTCGCCCAGGCCGTGAAGCAGGTAAACCACAGGATAGCGTCGGTTTTCAGTATAATATCCTTCCGGCAGTATCACCGAAAAACGAACCTCCTGACCGAGTATCCTGCTGTGCATGGTCATGCTCTCCATCACCAGTTTATCACCGGCGATGGCATCAAAACCAGTCAGCAGCAGCAGGCAACTTATCAACAGACAGCTTATCCGTTTCATGATCTATTTTTTTAGGTTGTCCTTTATAAAAACCGATGCTTCACTCAATCCAGCAAGGAAACTGCCATGCGAAGGCAACCCCTGTCTTACCCTGTATTCATGGGGAATCTGCTGCTGTCTCAGGCTCATATAAAATGAGTGATAAGGCTGATAGTTATTGCCCTGATCCGTGATATCGAGGTACAAGGCCAGGGCAGTTCCGGTCATGGAGGCGCCGGAGGGCAGTTCAGCATCAAAAAACAAACATGCATTAAAGAGATCGCCGAGTTCGGGCAGTATAGTATAAAGAGTTGCTCCGGCGCCTCCATTTCCGGCAATTACAGCAAACTTTCCTTCAGTTTTTACCCGGTATTCCAGGTTTACCATTTCTTTGATCCTGCTCAATGTTTCCAGGGAAAGCATTTCATTCACAGTCGGGATCTCCACAATCAGCGATTTTGGCAGCCGCAGGCCGGAGATACTGGCATCCATCCTGGCCAGCAGATCCATCGATTCCTCCTGCTCCATCCCGGCAGAACGGTCATGCAAAATATAAATCACCGGATAGGCATTGCTTTCGGTAGCATAGCCCTCCGGCTCCATTACATGGAAAGGCTGCTCGGTTTCTACAGTAAAATGAGTATGAATCCTGGCGGATTGAACAGGATTGTCAGTAAAAGTATCGTCACCCTGATCGGGATATGGAAGATGTCGGAATGCATGGCCAATATACCTGAATGCCTCCGGCAGTGATTTGTGCCAGTAGTCCCATGAATGGGCCCCGTTGCGCACCCGGTACTCATGATTGATGCCCTGATCTCGCATCAACAGGTGCATCGCGTTGTTGGTTTCCGACAAGCTTTCCTCATCGTCGCCGCAGTCGATAAAGTAACGCTGTCCACTGCGTGAAGGATCGCCTGCTTCCGTAAAAAAATGAAACGGGCTGTGTTCGAGGAAGTAAGGAGTAAGGCGGTCGTTGCCCGATTTACCCATCCCGCCGAAGACCGTCCCCCATTGACTGTCGAAAACCCCCTGTGGCTCATTGAGGTATTGCCCATCCGTGCGGAATGACATACTGAGCGCAACGGCCGTTCCGAAAACTTCCGGATTTTTCGCTGCCAGAATCAACGCTCCGTATCCGCCCATGGAATAACCCATCACGGCGCGCTGCGAAGCTTCCTTACTGACGCGGAATTCCGATTCAACGGCCGGCATCAGTTCGTCGATCAGCATATCCATGTAGGGATAAGTCCCGCTATATTTATTAACCCAGTAGGTGTTGAAACCCTGAGGCATCACATAAATCACCGGGCCCGTTTCACCGGCATACTGATCGGCATAATAGCGTATATTGCCCCCCTGGTACCAGGCCTTTTCATTGTCACCTAAGCCATGCAGCAGATAGACTACCGGATAAGTATCCTGGCCATGTTCATATTCCGGCGGCAGCAGCACGGCATAGTTAATGGCCCTGTTCAGCAGACTGCTCTGTATCGACAAATCCTTGCGCAAACGCTCAAAAGGCAGCGATGTTCCGTTATCCGGCTTTTCCTTTTTGCAGCCTGCAAGGGCTGCAAGCACCAGAAATGCCGGCAACAGAATTGATTTACGGAAGAATCTGCCGTTTCGTTGCATCAGAGGTTCGCTTTTTTACTCAGGGATTCGAGGGGTTTGTCATCGTAAACCACGTATGATTTGAAATAAATCCTGAAGTCAGGATGCTGGTTTACCCATTTGATTTCAAGCTTGTGCTCACCTGAGGGCAGCATGTACTTGTGAAAAATATCATATTTGCGGGTGATGTAATCAAAAGGCATTTTAACCTGTTCTGCCACTTCACCATCGATGTATACATCCAGCAGGGCAACAAAATCACGCGATTCATCAATACACCGGCTTTTTACATTGCCCAGCACCACAATGCCTGTACCGCTGAAGTCGAATTTTATGCTTTCTTCCAGATGGTCAGTGCGCACCAGTAGCTCCTTAACGGGAAACATTCCCGGGAAAGACTCCTCGAACCTCAGCATCTCCGGCGCCTGAACCTTAATGGTCAGGTCGTTGCTGCCCACGTCACCGCCGTTGGCTTCCACCTGCTCAAGAGCATGCTTGTAGCTGAGATCATAGACCTGATTCAATGTAAGATCGGAGTATGGGAACATCACATCCTCCACTTTTTCAATGGCGGGCTTCCAGAATGCAGGAATCCTGCTGTAGCCCAGCATTACGCCCAGAATTCCGGCTGCTGTGGCAGGATTGCAGTCAGAGTCCTGTCCGCAGCGGGTAGCAATGTCCATGGTTTTGTAAAAATCCTTTTCCCCGTAGAGCAGTCCGATTACCACATAGGCGGCATTCACCGATGCATCGATGTTAAACGCATTGAAAACCCCTTCGGGGCAGCCTTTTTCGGAAGTGTGCTTTTTCTCAACTTCAAACCAGCATTTTTTCCAGTCATCAGGATACTGTTGGTGCCAGGCAATCACATCGCTGATTACCTGGTGAAACTTGCTTTGCGGAGGAATGGGTTTCAGTCCCTGCTCAATCACAAAAGCGATATCGTCAGAAATAAATGCCGTGGCATACATTCCGGCCACAAAAACGCCTCCATACCAGCCATCACCGTAATTCATAATGTGTCCGGTGCGGTCGCAGAGTTCAGCCGCGTTGTTGATCATTCCGGGAAACATGAGACCGGCGAAGTCTGCTTCTATCTGAAAATCAATGTCATCGGCATGGGGATTATTCATCCAGTGCCCCGATTCGGGAGGCATGATGCCATTCAGGATATTGTAGCGCGCCGCCTGATTGGCATGCCAGAGCTTGTAATCTTCGCGGGCAAAGGCAACGGCAAAGGAGTCGGCAGGCGCATTGACGCCCAGGCGCTCGATCACCTGAACAAATGAGAAATCAAGGTAAACATCGTCGTACAAACCCGGATCGAGTTCATAAATTTCCCGGATGTAATCGTCGTACCACACCATTTCCTGATAATCCTGTATCATGGTGCCCTTGAACTTGAACTCGGTTGGCCCTCCGTAAGTGCAGCCGATGGTTTGACCAGCCCAGCCGCCCCTGATTTTGTCAAACAGCGCTTCCTTCGAAAGGGTGAACGTTTCAGGAAGCTCAGCCTGCTTTTTCTTCTCCGGCTGACACGACATCAGCAGCAACAGGATAAACGGAAGTATTATCAGTTTCTTCATAATTTTCATCAGTTAACCGGTAAAGGACTAACCGGAGGATTTTCGGAATAAACGATCAGGTCGTTGATCCGGATTTCATAATCCGGGGTGTTGTTGGTCCATTTCAGACGTACCTCATGTTTGCCTTCGGGGAGCTGGTATTTCCAGGCCGGCTCCAGACGGCGCGAGGTATTCTTCATAGGCAGGTAAACCGTTTCATCCAGCACCCCGTCAATGTAAACCTCAACCTCGGCCACATATGGGTCCTCCAGTTCAGCAAGACCAAACACTTCCGATCCCAGCCGCTTCGAAATCCGGTCGATGTAATCGGGATCCACCTTCGACCTTTTCACCATATTTCCATACAGAATGTAACCGTTTCCGGTAAAATTAAAGGTAATCTCATCCATAAACGAGCGATCAATTTTCTCACGGGCAATGGGGTGGCAATTCACAAAGTTCTGCTCAAACGCGACCGCAACCGGATTTTCATAGGGAATTTCAACGGTTTCACCTTCGGTTTTGCCACCGGCAAGCTGAATCATGCCCAGCGCATGGCGGTAGCTCATTTCATAGGCTTTGCTGAGCGACATCTCGGTGCTTTCGAAATTCAGCGCTTCAACTTCCTTAAGCGGGTTCAGCCAGAATTCAGGGATGGCATCATAGCCCAGCATCACGCCCAGCACACCGCCCGCAGTGGCTGCATTGCAATCGGCATCCTGCCCGCAGCGGGTGGCGATGTCGACAGAGCGGGAGAAATCGCCCTTACCATATAGCAGCCCGATGGCTACGTATGCGGAATTGATCTTTGCATCGATGTTGAATGAAAGGTAAACACCCTTGGGACAGCCCACATCCTTGTTCCATTTCTTCTGGAGTTCAAACCAGGTGGCTTTCCAGTCGTCGGGATACTGCTTGTGCCATTTAATCACATCGGCGACGCAATCGTGAAATTTCGTGCCTTCGGGGATGGTCTTTACGGCTTCCCCCACAATAAATTCAACATCATCGGAAACAAATGCCAGGGAGTAGAGCGCCGAAACAAACACCCCGCCGTACCATCCGTCGCCGCTGTTCATGATATGCCCGACCCTGTCGGCAATTTCAGTTGCATGGTTCACCATACCGGGAGCCATAAGCCCGATGAAATCAGCTTCTATCTGAAAATCAAGATCATCGGCATGGGGATTGTTCAGCCAGTGGCCCGTCTGGGGTGGTTTCAACCCCCTGAGGATATTGTAACGCGAAGCCTGATTGGCATGTGCCAGGTGATAGGCCGTGTTGGCCCAGTATGCTGCAATGGTATCGGTGCTTACTTCAAGACCGTATTTCTCAAAAACATTCACAAAGTTAAGGTCAGTGTAAATATCATCGAAAAGCCCGGGTTTCTTCTCCCACCAATATTTAACGTAATGCTCATGCCAGGGGATCAGCTGGTATTCATCAATGGTGGAGCCCTGGTATTTGAATTCTACCGGTGCGCCATAGACCACACCTATGGTTTGTCCGGCCCATCCGCCCTTAATTTTGTCCTTCAGTTGTTCGTGCGACAGCTTAACAGAAGTTCCGGCAACAGGGCCACTGCTGCCTGGCTTATCGCAGGAAGTCATCATACCCGCCAGCAACAGGGCGAGCAAGGGCATTACAAAAAAATTTCTGATAGTATGCTTCATCTTTTCAGTTTTTTACGGGTAAACACTTAGTTCGGTAATGGAAGTGAAGGCTGAAACATTTCTGGTGTATTTGTTCCAGTGGCTTTGCACCATGGCATCTCCGATTATCCGGATACCTTTGGTTTTAACGGGATCGAAACGGAGTACATATTCCGCGTAATGGGGCTGGATAAACACAATATCCGAAGCGGGCAGCGGGGGATTGACAATGGATTTTTCAACCGGCACCCATCTGCCTGCTTCATTCAGATATTGCACATTCAGAGAAGTAAACCAACCACCGAACTCCTCCATTCCACCAGTATTAAACACAATCATTCCAACCTCCTGAGGCTCATTCCAACCGTACCCGTAGTAATCCACTTTGGGAATATTTGCCTTGGCAGCCAGGCTGTAAAATACCGAGCCCGGACCGGAAGTTTTTCCATCATTGATCACTGATATTTCTTTGGCATACAACGATTTGCCAAAAGTGTACCAGCATGAATCCAGCACCTTTTCGTTCAGTTTCCTGACGTTCGAGTAGATCGTATCGGCCAGGGGGGCCAGGTTGCGCCCACGCACCAGCAGGCTGAATTCACGGGTTTGTTTTGCTTTGCCGTCGCTGATCTGCAATACCATGCTGTAATCTCCGGCTTTAACCGGGGTTCCTGTCAGCCTGCCGTTTGTGAAGGTAAGACCGGCGGGCAGCGTTCCTGAAATCATGGACCAGTTGTAGATTTTATTGGCCGGAGTATAAAAGCTGAAATCAACGGCTTTACCTGCTTCGAGCACCGGATCAGGACCAAAATAAAATTCCATGGGCGCGCGGAAGTCAGCATCCGGATTGATTACTATCACTTCACTGCCGGGTTTTCCCGTTACTTTCCCGCCCTTGCTTACAATCAGATCTATCGTTTGCTGAAGGGTATTGTCAACCATGGTTGAAATCTGCGTATCGGGCAGGTCGTGGCGGGTTATGTTGATGTACTTGTCGTTAAATGGTTTCGTCCAGCCCTTTACGGGAAGATAAAGATTTTCGGGCAGGCCTTTCATGCCGTACATCACCCCCATCAGCCCGGCCACCGTGGCGGCCTGGTTGTCGGCGTCGAAACCCATGGCGCAGGAAAGGTCGAGCGTACGCTGGAAGTCTCCTTCGCCGTAAAGTATGGCCAGAATGGCGCAGGCTCCGTTAAGGTTGGCATTCCAGATGGTTTTGGTCATGTCGTGTTCATTAATGTAATACTTCTGCGCCATCTCCTGCCAGGCGGCTTTCCAGTCCTTCGGGAATTTTGCATGCAGGCTGATCATATCCTTAACGGTGGCAGCATACCTTCCGTCAGCAGGCAGCGATTTCAGTCCGATATCAATCAGTTTACTGATATCTTTCTCGAAGAAGGCGGCGGCATACATCGCACCGTAATGGATGGTGGGCTCCACGCCCCAGTCATCGCTGGTGATGCGGGCGGCCCATTCCGACTTGTCCGCGGCATATTTTATCATTCCCGGAGCGGTGAACGCCCATATTTCATTGATCAGTTGCGGATCAATCTGATACCAGTGCGGATTCAGTTCTTTACTGCCGGTAAAAGGAGGCGTATATCCGTAATGCATCAGCCCGAGGGCGCCCCGGTTGGCCAGCCACACCCGGTCGCGGATATGATACATCCAGGCATCGCGCAGTTGTGCATACGTTGGCTCGGGTCCATGCTTCATCATCTGCAGCAGGTACATATACTCCAGATCAGTATCATCGTCGGAAAATGCCCCGTCGTATTTCTGCAGCTTATCCAGATTTTTTGTGTAGCCGTAAGGCCAGTTCTCAGGGCCGGGGGCGTTCACATACTTGTTTTCATGCGGAAGTCCGTAGATATTCCCTATCATTTGCCCGACCCACGCAGCCTCGATTTTGTCGCGCAAATCGCTCTTTTTGATGCGCAGGGGCTTGCCTGCCGACAGGAAAAAGGGAAACAGCATCAACAGCAGTGTTGCCTGAACCCGGAAATGAAGGTTTTTTCTTTTCATAAATGTATTTTATTAGTAGCCAGGATTCTGGCGAAGTTTAGAATTGGCGCTCAGTGCGGTCTGCGGCAACGGGAAAAGTTTGGCAGTTGGACCGGAAGCCGGTTTGTTCCACCAGGTATTCCCCCAAACACCGAACCGGATCTGATCCTGCCGGCGGCGGGCTTCCCAGGCAAACTCACGGCCGAACTCATCCAACAGTTCTTCTGCCGTAATGTCGGAGGCCTGATAAGGTGGCATACCCGCACGGGTCCTGATTTTCTGCAACTCCGAATCGTTCAGCATTTCGCCGGCCCTGCCCAGACGCCACAGCGCCTCGAGCTTTGTGTAAAGCACATCGGCATACCGGAAAAGCACAAAATCATTTTCCATATCGGTTACATAGTACTCCAGGTCTTTCTGGTATTCATACTTGCAGCAGCGGGCGCCTTCCCATTTCTTCCGGGCACGGTAATTGGCAATGGTGGGGGTGTACTCAAACCAGACGGTATCGTTTCCCTCAATAAAATAGATCGGATTGCCATTCATATCATACTGTTGCCCGAAAAGGAATGAATTCCGCCTCAGGTCGTTTTCATCGTACTTGTTGAAAAACTCGGGTTCCAGTACAAAACCATCCCACATTTCCCCCTTGAACCCGAAAGTAGCCCTGCTGGCATCGTTCAGGGTAAGGGTATACCAGTATAGCCGGTCCTTGGTATAGACAGAGTGGTTTACAATCACGAAAATGTTCTCCCGGCTGTTTTCATTCTTCACCTTAAAGTTAGTGAAGTAATCATCTTCGATTGAGTATGCGTTGAGCGCAATCACTTTGTCACAGGCGTCCACGGCCAGCTCGTATTTGCTTTCCCCGATCCACTCTTCCGCATTCAGGTAAAGCTTTGCCAGCAATGTCCAGGCCATCCCCTGGGTAACCCTTCCGTAATGCGCGGCAGTAGGCTGATCCTGGAGGTTATCCACATGATCCAGGATTTCCTGCTCTATAAAACTGAAGATAAACTTCCGGTCTTTCTGTTCGGGCAGTTCCTTGTCGGTGAAGTCGATGGTAAAAGGCACATTGCCCCAGTTGTCGATGGCCCAGTAGTAAAACAGCGCCCTCAGAATCTTGATTTCCGAAACGATACGGTCCTTACCCTCGAATGTAATTTCTGATTCTTCGGTTTCGTAGATCACCTCGTTACAGGCGCTGATCCCTTCAAACACATACTCATAGGACTGCCTCAGGATTTTGTTGCTTGAGTTGAAGCGGTGGGTGTGGAGTTCATCCCAGCGGCCCTGCTCCCACCATAAACCATCGTCGCGGCCGGGAATTACCATCTCGTCGGATGCGTTCTGAATCAGCGACCACAACCGCTGTTCTTCGGGAAACCGCTGCAGCTTGGTATATGCCCTTCCGGCATTCATCAGCACTTCCTGCTCGGTCTGGAAAAACTTATCCAGGGGTATCGCTGAATAAACATCCTCCTCCAGATCGGTGCACGATACCATGGTGAGCGCGATGGCTCCAACCAGGGACAGAACGATATATTTCATTTTTTTCATGGCTGTCGTCGTCTTAGAATGTAACATTTACTCCCAGTGTCAGCAGAGTGGTTCGCGGATAATAGGAGAGGTATTCAATGCCCGGGGTCAGGCCACCGAGGTTCACCTCAGGATCCAGGCCCTTATATCCGGTAAGGCAGAATACATCCTGTGCCGTCGCGTAAACCCTCAGGCGGGTGATGTATTTCAGGCTGACCGGCATGTTATAACCCACAGAGATATTATCCAGCTTCATATAAGTGGCATCCTCAACATATTTCGAGGAATAGCGGGCATTGCCCCTGAACTCGGGATTTTCGAACTGAGTCAGGGTAACATTATTCAAACCGAAAGTTCCCCAGTTCTCGTAGTAAAGCCTGTAAGTATTCAATACTTCCCCGCCTATGCTGGCACGCAGGCTGAAACTGAAATCCCAGTTGCCGTATGTTAAAAAACTTCCCCATCCCAGGGTAAAGTCAGGAAATGCATTCCCGATAACCTCCCAGTCTTCAGGATTCACCAGCCCGACAGGATTGGCATTTTTAAACAGGTCGTTGCCTAGCTCATCCAGACCAATCCACACGGGTCCGTAAAAAGTTCCCAGCGCTTCACCTTCACGGATCTTCTGGGCGTTCACGCCAATGGCACCGCCAATCCAGCCAAGATCATAGGAGGTATCGGTAAACTCTTCATTCGAAAATTTCTCCAGAATATTCTTGTTCCGGCTGAAGGTGAGCATATTGGTCCAGTTAAGCTTTCCTTTATTGACTGACACATGTTTCAGGGTAAGCTCAATCCCCCGGTTGCTGATGGTCCCGACATTGGTAAATAATTCCTTGTAAAGATAGGGTGGAACGGATACGTTGTAGGTGTAAAGAAGGTCGGTACTTTTCCGGTAATAATAATCAAGGGTACCGCTCAGCCGGTTATCAAACATTGCAAAATCGATTCCTGCATTGATTTCCGATTTGTTTTCCCACTTCAGGTCGGGATTGGGATTGGTTACCGGCTGATAGGTGTTGATCCACTCCCCGTTGTAGTAAAACTTTCCGGCGCGTCCCATCAGTAGCAGCGAACGGTAATTGCCGATGTCCTGGTTCCCGGTTACACCATATCCGACCCTGACTTTCAGGTCGTTGACCCACTGAACATCGCTCAGGAAGTCCTCTTTATTGATTCTCCACCCCAGACTTACGGAGGGGAACCATCCCCATTTATGATTCTTACCGAACCTGGAAGAACCTTCTCTCCGCAAGGACGCGGAAGCCAGGTATTTTTCATCAAAATTATACATCACCCGGCCGAAAAACGAAATGAGCCGGCTTTTGCCTTTGTAGGAACCCATGGAAGCAGTCCCTTCGGCCAAAGCAATGCCTGAACCAATGTTATGAGGTCCATAAAGATCGGTATCGAAACCCGAGTTGATCATGTAGGAATTGTTGGTTTCAAACTCCTCGAATGAATAACCTGCCAGTGCCTGCAGATTGTGTTTCTCAAAAGATTCAGTAAAATTCACTGTACTTTCATATTGCAGGTCACTGCTGCGGCCATTGCTGATTTCGGCCTCTCCGTTCCGGCCCAGCCGGCTGGGATAATACTTTGTGCGATAGGAAAGCTCTTCCCATGCCGATTTTTCGACGGAAACCAGATTCACCCAGTTCAGATGATTACTGAGTTTCAGGGTAGCCCTCACATTGGCGCCCATATCATCGGTTTTGCCATTGCGGATACGCTCGTTGAGCATGGCCACAGGGTTGTAATAGTCCATACCCGAGATTAGTGTGTAACCCCCGGTATATTCATTGCCCGGATCATAAACCGGCGACGTCGGGTTGCGGATAAAAGCCTGGTAGAACAGGTCGTAGTTTGCCGGCTTGTAATTGCGCATGCCGTAACTCAGGTTATAGTCCAGGGTAAGCAGATCGCCCAGCGCCTTCTGATTGATGTTGGTTTTCAGGAGGTAGCGGTTTGATTCATTGTCCCTGAGTAAACCTTCTGCCTTGTCGACAAAGAATACCGTGCGGTGCGAGAAGTTTTCGTTTCCGCCGGAAATTGCCAGGTTGTGCTTATGGCTAACCGGCATGGAACGGGTAATTTCCTTAAACCAGTCGGTTTCGGCGCCATACAGACTGCCCGCTTTGTCAGGGGCATACTGCTCAACGGCTTCCTTAAACTGCGCGGCAGTCAGGTTTTCCACCATGCGGGGATTTACCTGTGCCGAAAGATATCCAGAGTATTCCACCTTGCTCTGTCCGGTTCTGGCCCTTTTGGTGGTGATAATAATCACCCCGTTTCAGCCACGGGTACCATAAATGGCGGCCGCAGAACCATCCTTCAGCACATCGATGGATTCAACTTCTTCGAAGCTTACATTTTTCAGGTCTACGCCGGCCACACCGTCAACAATGACCAGTGGTCCCTGTCCGGAGGTAAGCGTATTGGTTCCGCGCAGCAGAATCTGGTATCCTGCCTGCGGATCGGCACCATCAGGGCGGGTAATGGAAAGTCCCGCCACCTTTCCCTGCAGCAATCCCATGGGGCTGCTGTGGGCGCCGCGGTTAAAGTCATCCGCCTTCACCGAAGCGATGGAACCTGTGACCTCCTTGCGGGTGGTAAGACCATAACCGATCACCACTACTTCTTCGAGGGATTCTACGGTAGGTTTAAGCCTGATATTGAGGGTGGTCTGGGAGCCCAGGGTAACCTCAGCGGTTTCATAACCCACGAAGCTGAACACCAGCACTGATCCTTTTAAGGCGTCAAGGCTGTATTTACCGTTGATATCGGTAACAGCCCCGGTCTGGGTACCTTTTATAGAGATATTAACTCCCGGAAGGGTTTCACCCGTTCCCAGGTCAGTTACCGTTCCCCTGATCCTCAGCACATCGGCCTGTTGGGCATGGGCAGAACCTGACAATAAAAGCACCGCCAGAAACAGCATCATGGCTGTTCCCATACCGGCAATCTTTCTTCTGAATATGGCTGCTTTCATAAAGCGGAATTTATTGATTCTGGTCAAAAGTTAACAACTCAGCGCGGGTAGGGATAGACGACTGGGCACCCATGCGGGTAACCGTGATGGCCGAAGCCCTGGCCGCCAATTGTACCGATTCAAGGATGGTCCTGCCTTCGGAAAGTCCAACGCACACGGTTCCACAGAAGACGTCTCCGGCAGCGGTGGTATCCACTGCTTCCACTTTCACTGCATCCACAAAGTGATACTCATCGTGATCCTTGATAAGCGCTCCCTGGCTGCCAAGGGTGATCACCACGATATCGCAGCCCTTGGCGCTGATAATGTCAGCAGCCTGCCTGGCCGAATCGTAATCGGTAACCTTGATGCCGGAAAGGATCTCTGCCTCGCTTTTATTCGGGATGATGATGTAGATGTTTTTCAGCAACTGATCCGACAGTGCCCTGGCAGGCGCCGGGTTAAGAATAACTTTAATGTTTTTACGGCTGGCCAGTTCTGCTACATATTCAACCGTATCGAGCGGGATTTCAAGTTGCATCAGCACCAGGTCGCTGCTTTCGATTTCGCTGCCGGCTTTTTCAATATCGGCCGGGCAAAGCGAAGCATTGGCTCCGGAAGCAACCACAATGCAGTTTTCACCGCGCGAATCCACCGTGATCAGGGCAACTCCCGAAGGATTATTGGGATCGGAAAAGATGTAGTCGGTATTGATGTTCTCGGAATTATACAATACAACCGATTGCTTTCCAAAAACATCATTGCCGGTTTTGGAGATAAAAGTCACATTGCCGCCCATACGGGAAGCAGCTACCGCCTGATTGGCCCCCTTGCCGCCGGGGTTCATGAAAAAAGTCCCGCCAAGCACGGTTTCTCCCGGAATAGGCAAACGGTCAGCCTTGATAACCATATCGGTATTACAACTACCTACCACAACTAATTTCTTGCGCTGCATATAATTATTTACGTTAGTTTGTGAGACAAAACTATAAATAACTAACTGCGAAAAAAATCAATAAATCATCTCAAACTATAATTCATAAAAAGGTATTAATCAATCAATTATTATCTATAATATTTGTATTCAATACTTTAACCTAAATGATAGTATAAATATTTTGACCGAAAACCATATTTTTAATCATCTCTCATTATAAAAGAATTGTTAACTTTGACTGACGGTTCTGATGCGGAACTTAATCTTATCCCGATGAAACCGGCAACTGCCTGCACACTTTATAAACAACTTCAGCCTGAGTTATGAAAAAGTCCCGCTTTGAGTCGCTGGTGCAGATGATCCACTCCATGAGCCTGCCTGAAAAGAAAACATTCAGGCAAATGGTTTACCGGAAAAAATCGTTGCCCGACTACCTTATATTATATGACCTTATCGAAAAAGGAGCAGAGGATACGCCGGCGGCGCTTCGTCAGGCTTTTCTCGCCAGGCGCCCTTCAGCCGCTTTCGACACCACGGTAAAATATCTTTTCGAAATCCTGCTGGATACCATGCTGGAACTGCGCAAAAACCAGGACAGCTTTTTCCATCTGTTCAACAAAATCCTGAAAGCGCGGGTACTCTTTGAGAAGTCGCTCTTCGATGAGTGTTTTGACACCCTTAACAATGTAATGGCCCAGGCCGAACGCTACGAAAACTACCATGCCCTTCTGCTGGCCAACCGCCTGGAGCTCGATTACCTGCTTGCGCTGAACTTCCCTAATCTGAAAGAACAGGAACTGCTGAAAAAGCAATTCAGGCTTACGGAGTCGATGAAATACATCAGAAAAATCAACGAGCAAAGTTCGCTTTACGAAATCCTGAAACACAGGGTCGTTTACAAGGGCTATGCCCGGTCGCAGAAAGAGAAAAATGAGCTGAATGATTTGGTTTACAGTGAGCTCAGCCTTGTGGCATCCCTGTCCCCCGAAAACTTCGAAGTAAGCAAACTTCACCAGTTGTTTCAATCAAACTACCTGATCAGCGTGGGCGATTTTAAATCTGCCCTACGGTCGTATTATGAGCTGAACAACCTTTTCGAAGCCAACAAGCACCTCTGGAGCAATCCACCCGTGTATTACCTCTATACCCTCGAAGGGGTGCTCGAAAGCCTGCGGAGCATTCACAATTATGAGGGCATGCGCTACTTTACCGATCAGCTGCTGAAGAT
The DNA here is from genome assembly GCF_001192835.1 of Lentimicrobium saccharophilum. NCBI lineage: Bacteria > Pseudomonadati > Bacteroidota > Bacteroidia > Bacteroidales > Lentimicrobiaceae > Lentimicrobium > Lentimicrobium saccharophilum. The sequence continues at coordinate 358,043 of NZ_DF968182.1, read as the reverse complement.
TGAAAGTCAATCGGCCGACTTCAGGTTGCTGCTGACCTGCGTGGCATTCCTTTATGAACTTTTTCCGTCCCTCGACCGTGGTGACTTTGCTTCCTGCGACAGCCTGACGGATCAATACAGGGAAAAACTGTACGGCAAATTTCACCTGCTGAGCCATTCCAGGCAGGCTGAACTTTGTTTGTATACTTCACTGGTGCTTTTCGGAAACGGAAAGTACCAGGAGGCACACAAGTTCCTCAGCCAGATCATTGTCCGGGGCAAAAGTTTCTACTACCTGCCGCTCTACCGCACCATCAGGCTGGTAAACCTGATGATCCTTTACAAACTGGGCGACGAGGAACTGATCCGCTATGAGATCAGGTCGATCAGGCGCGACCTGGCCGCAAGCGAAAAAGGCTACAAAATTGAACACTTCATGCTGAAGTTTCTGATCAAGCAGTTGCCAGATAATAAACGAAAAAGGGGGAAACTTTTTGAAAAATACCTGCCGGACCTGCTTGGCATGCAGCAGGATCCTTTTGAGCAGCAACTACTAAGGATATTTGACTTCACCGCATGGATCGAAGCCATGCTTAAGCAGCAGCCATTGGCGACCATTCTCAGGGATAGGCATGCTCCCATAGCCGGAACAGAGAATCCCGGGTAAAAAGATTCCGGATTATTCCCTGACAAAAGGCACAAACCTGACCGGCAGCAGGCTTTTTCTTTCCATACTGCCTTTGATTTTTGTCGCTTTCACCAGGGTTTGAACGCTTCCGGGCCTGCCCAGCGGAATCACAATACTGCCGCCTTCTTTCAACTGGGCAATCAGCGGGGGAGGGATTTCTTCAGCAGCAGCAGTCACCACAATGGCATCGTAAGGCCCGTGCTCCGGCCATCCGGCAAAACCATCCCCTATCCTGACCTTTACATTTTTGTATCCCAGCCTTTTCAGTAAGGCCGCCGACTGTTTTCCCAGGGGTTCAACGATTTCTATGGTAAAAACGCTGTCGACAATCTCAGCCAGCACAGCGGCCTGATAGCCCGAACCGGTTCCTATCTCAAGCACCTTCATCCCGGGCACAGGCTTTATGGCCTGGGTCATGTAGGCGACCATATAAGGCTGCGAAATGGTCTGATCGTATCCTATCGGTAGCGGCATGTCGCGGTAAGCATGCGATTTCAGATCCGGGGGCACAAAGAGGTGGCGCGGTACGTTGCGCATGGCCACCAGGGTGGCCCGGTGCGATATTCCTTCCGCTTCAATCTGATACTTAACCATGCTTTCCCGGGCAGCGGCATAATCATCCTGACCATAAAGTGGTGACATAAATGACAAAATTAATCCTGCCCCCGCAGTGGATATAAAACGAAGCAACCTGCCGGGGCCGGGTCGGAGCAACAATGCTTTCATGCCTTAAAGATAATAATTTTCAGGGCATTATCCAATCAAAAAGCCGCAAACCTGCCGACCCTGTGGGAAAGCAAATGAATCATTGTCCTGTAATAATTCCGGGACCGAGTTTGTATCCGGGCAAATACTAAGGACTAATTTTCAGCTTTCAGGGACTTCACCAGCTCCCTTATTCCTTCTTCAGCCCGGATGGGAACATAATTGAAACGCCGGTTGAATTTGCTGCTGTCGAAAAAATAATCCCGGTCATACTGATAGGCCATTTCTTTGAGCTCTTTTAATACCGGAACAAACAGCCCGAGTAACGCAAGCATCCAGTCGGGCAGGGTGCTGTATTTTGGCGCCACATTCATTTCCCCGGCAAAAAGCGCAATCCACTCTTTTCCGGTAATGCGTTCATCCGAAGTAGGCAGGTGCCACACTTCACCATAGGCATCCGGGGTATTGCCAAGGATGGCTGTTCCCCTTGCAGCATCATCCGTGTGGGTAAAGCTGTGGACCTTGTCAACCTGTGAAAACCAGTTCGCCTTCTTCCCTTTGGTGAAATTTTTATAAACCATCTCTATCAGCACACTGTTGGCAGGGCCGATGAAATCAGCCGCCCGCGCAATTACAGCAGTGATGCGGCCACTATTCATTTCATCGAGCAGCATATTGACCACCTGATTTCTGACTTCGCCTTTTTTACTGCTTGGTCTTACCGGTGTTTCTTCGGTCATATTGCCGAGGTGGTTACGATCGTAAGTATAAACATTATCAAAAAACACCAGCTTTACCTGATGGCAGATGCAGCTGTCAAGAACATTGCGCATGATAAGCGGCCACTTTTGCTGCCAGGCTTTCGCGCTGTATTCCACCCCGACGGTCAGATAAACGATTTCAGATCCTGCCACCGCCCGGTCCACATCTCCGGCAACGGTCAGATCGGCTTTCATCAGCTGATCATCAGGATTTATGGCTTTGGGATTGCGGCTTACCAGCCTTATCTCCTTTGTATAGGCGGTCAGTTCCTTGGCTAGTTTTTTCCCGATGGCTCCGCCTGCTCCAAGTATTGTTTGCATAATAAATCTGGTTAAAGTCCGACTAAAGACAAATAAGCTGCAAAATTGAATTATGCAGGTGAAATGTTATAACACAAAACGGCCAGTTCCTGTTTAATCCGGGCCAGCCAGGGTTATAAACCGGTAAGTAAGAAGAAGTGCTGACGGTTTTGGGCAAAGCGATGAAAAAAACCTGCCCGGATTTGAGTCCGGACAGGTTTTAAAAATAAGCAACCTAGCTTATGATTTATTGCAATGCTTTGAGCGCTTCGGTTGCGGCATTCATGGTAGGCTTAATGGAAATCTCCTGACCAACAGCCCCTTTCATCCACACCTGGGGAACCAGCCTGCCCTGGGTATACATGCGGTTGAACTCATCTGCCAGATTTTTACCCTTTACCTGCTGTTCAATCTGAAAATCAATCAGGTGGCCCATCGGATAATTTGACAGATAGAGCGGATTGTCGATCATGTGGGAATAGATGGCCAGGATAGGTTCATCTTTTCCGCCAAGGATACCGGCGTAATAGTTATTCCACACTTCTTTGGCGGCTGAAATCACCGCTTCCTTCAACTCAGCGGGAGAAGCTGCCGGATTGTCGTACATCCATTTCCATACTTTCATATCCACCAGCGAAACACCCATAATTTCGTAGGAGGCCCAGAAATTATCGAGGGCCATCATGTGGTCCTTGTTGGGATCGGCGTTCGGCATGCCGAGCAGTTCAAGGTCGCGTTTCTGGAAAAGAAAGGCCACTGCCTCCGTAAACGCGGTGTTGGGAACTCCCTGCAGCATATAGTAATCCACATCGTTCATGGTAACGGTTTGCTCCACATTGTGGCCAAATTCATGCACGGCAATATTGTATCCTTTATAATCCATGCCACCGGCCCCGATTCTGGTTCGCAGACGGGCAATATCGTTGCGCATCTCGGCGCCCCAGGCATGTCCGGCGCCCCGTGAAGGATCAACCGAAATCAGTGAGGTAATCTGCCTGGCTTTCTCCTGCGGCCAGCCCAGTTTCACCAGAATGTTGGGAAGATCTGCCTGAAGTGCTTTCGGATCAGGATACTTTTTTGAGGTGATGGCGGTAAGCTGCTCTTCGGGTAAACCACCCCTGGATTTGAAACCGTTGTACCAGATATCGAAAGGCTCCAGCGGGCGCCCGAGACGCTGGCTGATAAATGCAGCCACTTCCTTTACCTGAGGTGAAGAAACGAATTCAGTAAACAGACGCTCCACATCTTCCTGCGGAATTTCCATGTATTCCTCAAAAGCACGGCTGATGTAGGTAGGGAAATTCGGATTATAAGCGTCTATCGCCTTCATCGCATGAAAGTTGCCGAGCAAAACTTCATAACGCTTATCGGGTTCAGGATTTCCCTGTACTTCAGCACCATCCTTAAACAGCTTGTTATCCGCCGGATTCCAGGTGTACTCATCCTTGTTAATCACCTGCTGCGGTATGCTCTGATCGATGATGCGCTTCATCACATCGTAGATCATACGCTGCTTTTCGAGCCCGTTAGCACCTGCATAATTCGATTTCAGTTCATCGCGCAGGCCCCAGTGGGTAATCAGCTTCATTCCGTCAGGGAACAGGTTCTCGCCCTTATCATTTACCAGGCGGCCCATATAGATATTGTAATCAGAAATGTATGCATCGGCTTCGGTAAGGGTTTTGGAAGCCTGCTGAATGATCTCAGCAGGAATCCTGGAGGTAAAGCGGTCGCCCATTCTGGCATAAGCCCATTCCAGACGGCTCCATGTTGCCCCTTTCTCGGTTTTCTCTTTCAGGGAGTAAAACGGGAAATTCAGGGCAGTAAGGAAGGCTATTTTGTTGTTGAAAAAGTCGTCGGTAAGGTGAGCGGCTGCATTGTAGCTGCCAAACATCATATCCACGGGCTCGATTTCAGGGCCTTCGAGCTGAATAGGCTCTTTGAGCAGCACATCCATCTTGTGAAAATAGCCATTGAAGATTTCAAAATTCCTTTCCAGTTTCCTGTACAGATTTTCAAGGGCAGGCTCCTCGGCCACAAAATTCCCGAGACAAAAATCTTCAAAATCCTCAACCGTGCCATCGCTTTCGCGCCACAGATTTGCCACTTGCTGCACCCCGCGCTCAATGCGGAATTTCGGGGCTTCGCCCAAAGAATCATTGAGCGTTTGAATAACTTTTTCGACAGCGGTTTGTTCAATAAAAGCCTTTACAGGCCCGCCGGTAACTGCTTCCTGATTTTCGTTGCAGCCACTTACGGCAATCAATGTTGCCATTGCCATGATAATGATGATGTTACGCATGTTAAAATAAGTTTAGGATCTCTGCAAAAGTAGGAAAATGCGGCAACTTTAAGATCGCTGAATGCAGAAATCTGAAAAATGGATAGTTGAAATGGTCATTTCAGAAATAGCTTCGGCTTCAGGAATCTGTGTAATTTTGAGCGCTGAAACAAAACACCCAGTAAATATAACCAACCCATCGTGATGTTCCGAGACGAAAAGGGCTTCCGCCCTACCCAGCAAATCTTCACCGAAGTCCCTCCCAAATATGATATTCTTAACCGTATCCTAACCCTGAATCTGGATGAGGGATGGAGGCGAAAGGCTTCGGCAACCATACTGGAAGAAAACCCTTCACGGGTGCTCGACCTCTGCTGCGGGACGGCTGACCTTACCATGCATCTCGCCCGCTCGGCAAAGCAAAGCGCGGAGCTTTACGGACTGGATTTCAGCCATACCATGCTTGCCAGGGCGAAAGAAAAAGTTGCCTTATTCGGAGAGGACAGGGTAAAGCTGATTCAGGGTGATGCCGGAAATATGCCCTTTGAAGATGAATTTTTTGATGCGGTCGGCATTTCGTTTGGTTTCCGCAACCTGACGTTTGAAAATCCTGATGCGCGTTTGCATATCAGTGAAGTGTTCCGGGTGCTGAAACCGGGCGGACGCTTTGTGGTGCTGGAAACCAGCCAGCCAAACAACAGGCTGATCAGGGCGGGTTACCATTTTTACCAGAAATACATTACCGCGCCCATTGGTGGCCTGCTTTCGGGAAACCGCCCGGCATACGACTACCTGGCGCATTCTGCCATTAACTATTATTCCATTCCTGAAATCTCAGAAGTTCTGCTGGAGGCAGGATTCAGCAAGGTAAGCGGCCAGCCTTATCTGCTGGGGGCAACGGCCATTGTAACTGCCATAAAGTAACACCGGAACAGCTGTCCGGCCTTAAACCCGCAAACCACAGCTTGCCGCATAAATGGCAAACTGCGATATTCCGTCAATGCCCAGGGCGGCGTTCAGCAAATCATCGTCAAAGGCAGCTATGGCGCAAACCCCGCAACCCATGGAGTGGGCGCTGAGGTACAGGTTCTGGCACACATGTCCGGCATCCAGAAAGATATACCGGTAAGCCCGTTCGCTGTAACGCCACTTCATACGGTAAATTTCGGCGGTCCAGAAAAATGTCACTGCACTCTTTTTAACCATCTGCTGGTCGAGGCAGGCTTTGGTAAATTTGCCGGCAATGTCATCTGCCACACTTACCTGCAAAAGGCTGTGGATAAGCGGGAGGTAACGGTATAAACCGGGCGTGATGCCTTCCACCCGGTTGATCAGCAGCCAGGTTTCCAGGGCATGGCGTGCGCCGGCCGAAGGAACCGTGCGCAGGGTGTGGATGTTGCGCACATTTTTCTTCACCCCCTGGGTTTCCCAGAGCATAAGTGAAAGCATTTCTCTGGTAACGGGTTTATCACGGTAACTCCGTATGCTGCTGCGTTCCGTGATTACCTGGTGCACATCGGCTTTATATCCGGCAGCCAACGTGAGCGGATCGGGCAAATGGTAACGCACAAGCGCCGGATCATAAGCCGGCTGCAGAGGTGGTGCAGGGTAGCCCCGTAGCTGATCAGAAATCAGCAGGTTGTGGTATTTCGTCTGTTCAATGAAACTACTGCCGGCTGCAGCCGGTAAGTCATTGTCGTTCTTCATTGCTTATTGATCGGAGTTTTGGGGGCAGCATCAGATCATTTTGCGGCTTTCCAGCATAGAAATCACAATTCCCACAATTTCGGGATGTGTAACTTTGCTGCAGTTGATCACCAGGTCATACAAATCATTGATGTCAATGCCCCCCTTCAGGTAATCGCGCTGCATCTTGAATCGTTTGTGATCAATTGACGCCATTTGCTTTACCGTTTCCTCCCGTTTCAGGTTATGCCGGGCAATCAGCGTATCAAGCCTCCACTGCACCGGTGCTGTAAGTTTGATGTGCAGTGCATTGGGCCATCCCATGGTCACAGCGGCACCTCCCCGTCCCACAATGATCACATTGCCTGTATGTGCAGCCGACATCACAACATTGGCAATGGTCTGCCGCACCTTCCGGTCACTTTTATAGTATTTGGTAGTTAATGAGCTCAGTATTTCATCCATTGCACCTCTTTCCATTGAACCCTCAATGGCTTTGATCTTATCAGGATCAAGATTCAGTTCGCGGGCGGCTTCAAGAATAATCTCCTTATTCATAATTCTCCAGTGCGACCCTTTGGCTGCGATCGCCCTGCTGAGAGATTCAGCCAAAACATTCGCCTGACAGCCATATTCCCTTGAAATGGTAATAAACGGCCCACCAGGTGATGCTCCCGTTTCCGGCTTCTGCTGACGCTCAAAGCTGTCAAGCAGAATTCTCAATAATATGTTATCCATAACAACATTATTTTAGTTGCTTTAAATATACAAAAAAACTGTAAGAATACAAACAGCCCGCACAAAAAAAAGTATATATGTTCAAAAAAAGTAATACGGATATTCAAATTATCACCGGACAGTTCAGGTTCTGATTGTTTTAAACCTCAGGGCTGCCGGGAAACAAGCGCAGTAATCGTGAACGGAATTGCAGATGATTGCCTTTTATGGCCTTTGCTGAATCATGAATCAATCATCCAGCCCGGGTCTTTTAAAAGCCATGGCTTCAGGATAGTCGAGCAAAGCCTGATTTCTGATGCGGTCAAGCCTGATCAGGGCATCTAACATTTCATCTTCATGGGAGGGCATATACCTTAACAAGACAGCCAGGGCGGCCATAGTCCTTTCAACGGCAATGATCGCCACCTTGGCCGATCCATTCCTGTCGGCGTGTCCGGCGTCGCTATCTTCAAACGGATCGGAGGATGCCCTGCGGAATTTGGCAGCAGGGAAAAACATATACCAGCCCAGTACTTCAAGGGCATCGGTAAAAGCAGCCAGGGCATGCGTATCAGTATTTCCAAGTTCCTTCTTGATTGTCTCCGTTTCTATGTGGTTTTCTTTCAGCCAGTTCATCAGCCACTTACCATAAGCCTCAGATTCGATGGATACAAAATCCGATACCCCGGATTTGCGCTTAACCTCCGCGATTTTCATATCCTCATCGGGTTCAGCGTTCAGATCAATGCCCTGTTCATCCGCCCATTGCCGCAGTTTCTCCGAAACTTCCTGAAAAACCTGGTGTACATAGGCAAATGGATCAGTTTCAGCTTTGCCTGACCGTTCAGCCTCCCGCTGCTCTTCCTCCTCCATGGCATACACACTGCATTTTGATGTAAACAGGCAGCGCTCGCACCAACGGTCACAGTAATTGTGGATGCCCGAAATAAAATTCCGTTCGTTCATCAGCCGGTCAAGCCGGTCAAAGATTTTCTCATCTGACATGGATTTCCGGATTAATAAGCGTTCAACATTATTTTATCAGCAAAAACAGCTATTCCCTTATACCAACCCTGTCGAGGATAAAGGCCATTTCAAAGGCCGTTTCTTTCAATGCATCAAAGCGGCCGGTAGCCCCTCCATGGCCTGATTCCATATTGGTTTTCAACAGCAGCAGGTTGTTGCCGGTTTTCATCGCCCGCAGTCTGGCGGCATACTTGGCCGGCTCGTGATACAAAACCTGAGAATCATTCAACCCGGCGGTAATCAGCATATTGGGATAATTTTGTGACGTAATGTTGTCATAAGGAGAATAGGATAGCATATAGCGATAGTATTCCTCTTCGTTGGGATTGCCCCATTCTTCATATTCCTGTGTAGTCAGTGGCAGACTGGTGTCGAACATGGTGGTTACCACATCCACGAAAGGCACCTGGGCCACCACGGTGTTGAACAGATCGGGACGCATATTGGTTACCGCGCCCACCAGCAGTCCGCCGGCGCTGCCGCCCATAATGGCCAGCTTCGCGGATGAGGTGTATCTATCCTCAATGAGTTTCTCAGCGCAGGAGATAAAGTCGGTAAAAGTATTCTTCTTCTTCAGCAACTTTCCATCCTCATACCACTGCTCACCCATATCGCTGCCACCGCGTATCTGGGCAATCGCAAATACATAGCCCCTGTCGATCAGGCTGTAAAATCCTGAGCTGAAATAGGCATCGGAACTGGCTCCGTAAGAACCATAAGAGTAAAGCAACGCAGGATTGCTGACGTCTTTTTTCAGGGTTTTCCTATATACAACCGACATCGGAACCCTTGCCCCGTCGGCCGCCGTTGCCCAGATGCGCTCTACGGTATAATCATCCGGGTTAAATCCCGAAGGAATCTCCTGCTGCTTCAGCAGCTTGCTTTGGGTAGAGGCGAAATCATAATCATAAACACTGGTCGGGCGGTTCAATGAGCTGTAGCTGTATCTTAATGCAGGTGCATCATACTCAGGCGTACCGCTGAGATAGGCTGTATAAACCGGCTCGGGAAAGCGTATGGTATTTTCGCTTTTATCCCTGAGTCCATACACCAGGATCTCGTTCAAACCGTTCCTGCGTACCTGCATCGCCAGATAATCCTTAAAAACTTCCAGGCTGCCGATGCGGGTATCTTTATCATGGGCACGGAATATTTTCCAGTTGTTCCGGTTTTCAAATCCCGTAACTGGGGCTTCATATACCATGAAATTCAGGTTGTCTTTGTTCTTGTACCTGATAAAAAACTTTTCCTTATGGTGATATACATGGTATTCAACATCTTTCACCCGGGGAACAAAAACCCTGAACTTTCCGGCAGGCTCCGCAGCAGGCAGATAATGCACCTCCGAGGTGGTGCTGCTGGCGGTGGTGATCAAAAGGTAGTCGTTGGTTTTGGTTTTACTGACATCCACGATAAACTGCTCGTCGGGTTCCTCAAATACCAGTTCGGCCGGTTGATCGCTGCCCAGCACCATCCGGTAAACCCTCCAGGCCCTGAGCGCCTCATTGCCCAGGGTATAAAACAGGGTTTTGCTGTCGTTGGCCCAGGCAAAGCCCTGAACCTTGCCGATGTTCAGTGGCAGATCCATTCCGGTTTCCAGGTTTTTGACCCTAAGTGTGAAATCGGCAAATGAACCGGTTTCGTTAGAAAGATAGGCGGCCAGTCTGTTATCGGTGCTGATGTCGAATCCTGCAAAAATAAAAGCTGGTTTCCCTTCCGCCATGGCATTGACATCAAAAACCACCTCTTCAGCCGCAGACAGATCACCCTTTTTCCTGCAGTATATGCGGTATTGCTTACCCTCTTCGGTGCGGGAATAGTAATAGTAACCGTTATCGAGCTGCGGAACCGTTTCATCGGTCTCTTTGATACGGCCTTTCATCTCGGCAAATAGTTTCTCCTGCAACGGCAATGTTGATTTCATCACCGTATCGCAGTATACGTTTTCAGCTTCGAGATAAGCGATCACTTCGGGGTTTTCCTTTTCTTTAAGCCAGTAGTAATTGTCGGTCCGCTCACCGCCGGACTCGTTGAATGTAACCGGTTTGATTGCCGCAACCGGGGGCGAGGGAAAATCGCTTTGCATATTTATTTTCAATGATTTTTCTGATGTCGGATTACAGGCTGTCAGGGCCAGAAGGGCTGTCAGGGCGCCGGTTGCTGATTTTTTACGAAACATGGCTGCAATATTTTGATGTAAAAATAACAAGAAAACCAGAATAAACCGGCATTCCTGCAAAACCCTTGACAGAAGCAGGCAACGCCATCATTACTATATGCCAATTAGCCCGCTGATTCCTGACCTGTACTCCGGCTTATCCTGTCTCTGACCTTCTCCCAGGCGTGGGTGGTGAGGAAGGTTTCATCCATATAATGAATGATTTCGGTAAAACGAGTCATGGGAAGGGCAAAGGTCAGTTCGTTGGGTTTCACATAAGGCCTGGCTGAAACATCAAACATACCGAGCACGGCCCTTGGCTTTTCATGAAGGGCTTCAGCCAGCGGATATTGAATTACGGAAGCACATCCGGAGCCAAACGGGGCAATGGTCCCCTGTATGTCATCCCTGTCGAATCCGGCCAGTGTAAAGAGGCCTGAGAGCACGTCCGGCGTTGCAAAAAAGATTACCACTTCCGGCTCATCCTTAACTTCGAGCATATCCCAGCGACGGAAAACAATTTGCGAAGCCGGCGCCGGTTTCCAGGGAGCATCCTTCAAAAACTTTTCAACCTGGGCGGGTGTGCGCAGGTAACGTTCTCCTTCAATCTCCTGATTGCCGCACGAAAGAAAGTACTCAAAACCGGGGCGGAGTTTATTGCCAAAGCCCAGATAGCGTTTTCCTCCGGCACATCCAATGGATTCAGCGCTAAATGCCAGCGATTTGCCGCGGCGTACCTGCGATAGGGCGCCGATAAAACAACTCCGTTTTTCAGTTTTGGGTACCATCCTGGCCGAGGTCTCAGCGTCAGTATAAAAAAAAACGATGGGAAGGGCTGTTTCTCCGAAATAATTCTTCCACAATTCTGTAAAACGGTCTCTGAGGGCCAGATCCATAAGGCAGTAATTATCAAAATGAATAAAAGAATTTCTCCTGAGCGATTACAGCTCCTTTCTGAGCCGTGCCACTGGTATGTTGAGTTGCTCGCGGTACTTGGCAACGGTGCGGCGGGCAATGTTATAGCCTTTTTCTTTCAGAATGTCGGTAAGCTGTTCATCGGTCAGCGGTTTGCCCTTCTCCTCCGCCTCAATGCAATCGGAAAGAATTTTCTTGATCTCACGGGTAGATACTTCCTCGCCCGAATCGGTTTGCATGGATTCGGAAAAGAAGGTTTTCAGCAAAAAAGTCCCGAATGGAGTCTGAACATATTTAGAATTGGCGACCCTCGAAACGGTGGAAATATCAAGTCCCACCAACTCGGCAATATCCTTGAGGATCATCGGCCGCAGCTTGGTTTCATCACCGGTAAGGAAATAATCCCGCTGATATTCCATGATGGCCGTCATGGTCACATAAAGGGTATTCTGCCGCTGTTTGATGGCATCGATAAACCACCTGGCAGAATCTATTTTCTGCTTTATAAACATCACCGCCTCTTTCTGGCTGTTGCTTTTCGACTTGCTTTCGGCGTAGGTTTCAAGCATATCCACATAGGTACGGCTGAGCCTCAGTTCGGGCATATTCCTGGAGTTGACCTGAAGTTCAAGATCACCATCTTTGTTATACACAAAGAAATCGGGCATGATGTAATGATTTGTCCTGGAGGTCTCCCCCATTGAATTCCCCGGTTTGGGGTTCAGTTTCAGGATTTCATTCACCGCATCGCGCAACTCTTCTTCGGTAACCCTTGCTTTACGGGTAATTTTATCGTAGTGCTTCTTGGTCAGCTCGTCAAAATACCTTTCAACAAGGTGTGTGGCCAGTTCAACCGCGGGGGTGTAATCCTGCCGGCGAAGCTGAATCAGCAGGCATTCACGCAGGTCGCGGGCTCCGATTCCGGGCGGGTCAAACTCCTGAACCACTTTCAGCAGCTCATTCAGTTCCTCCACACTGGTGGAAATATTCTGCGTAAAGGCCAGGTCGTCAACCATGGCGCTCAGGTTCCGGTTGAGGTAACCGGAATCATCCAGGTTTCCGATGATATAAGTAGCGATGGCCACCTGTCTTTCATCGAGATGGCGCAGGCCTAGCTGGGAGATAAGCATCTCGTGAAAGCTGATTCCTGAAGCATAGGGAACTTCCCGGTGTTCATCGTCGGCGCTGGTATTGCCCGAATTCAGTCGGTAGGCAGGGATATCATCATCGTCAAGATAATCCGTAATGTCGAAATCCTCGCGTTCACGTTCCAGTTCTTCCACCGGATCCGGTTCCGTGTCGGGTAAAGGCTCCTCGGCATCGGTACTCATCTCGGGGTCGGCCGCATCTTCAAGGGCCGGATTCTCCTCAATCTCCTGCTTGATCCGCTGTTCCAGGGCAATGGATGGAATCTGCAACAGTTTCATAAGCAGAATCTGCTGCGGCGACAGTTTCTGTAGAAGTTTCTGCTGAAGTTTCTGGGTTAACATGCAAATTCCTGTTTTTATCCGGCGAATTTAAGGGAAAGTTACGAAATAATCCCTTAAATCAATAACGTTTCAGGTTCCTTTTTATTGAATTTCCCGGTGTCGAACCTTGTGCTGACAATCGCCTGAATCCGCTTTCCACGGGAAATCCTGCACCATCACAACTTTATCAGAACTCGGCATTTTGCGGTGTGCGCGGGAACGGGATCACATCGCGGATGTTGGCCATCCCGGTTACAAAGAGCATCATGCGCTCAAAACCCAGCCCGAACCCGGCATGCGGAGCGGTGCCAAAGCGGCGGGTATCGAGGTACCACCAGATATCTTTCTCAGGGATATGCATTTCGCGACAGCGCTGAATCAGTTTTTCGAGTACTTCTTCGCGTTGTGAACCGCCAATGATCTCGCCGATGCGCGGAAACAGCACATCCATGGCCCTGACCGTTTTACCGTCGTCGTTCTGCTTCATGTAGAATGCCTTGATGTGGCTGGGATAGTCCGTCAGGATAACCGGACGCTGAAAATGTTTCTCTACCAGGTAACGCTCATGTTCGCTCTGCAGGTCGGTGCCCCAGTCAACCGGGAACTCAAACTTCTGACCCGAGGCTTTCAGGATGTCAATGGCTTCGGTATAGGTGAGGCGCTGAAAATCGTTTTCCACAACAAACTTAAGCCGGTCGATCAGCTCATTATCATACATCTTGTTGAGGAATTCAAGGTCATCCATACAGTGCTCCAGGGCATAACGAACCAGGTACTTCAAAAAATCCTCGGCCAGATCCATGTTGTCATTGATGTCATAGAATGCCATCTCGGGCTCTATCATCCAGAATTCGGCCAGATGACGGGGCGTGTTTGAATTTTCAGCCCTGAAAGTCGGTCCGAATGTATAGATGTTCGACAAGGCCAGTGCACCCAGTTCTCCTTCGAGTTGACCTGAAACGGTAAGGTTTGTGGCTTTCCCGAAAAAGTCCAGGCTGTAGTCCACTTCACCGGTTCCGGTGAGCGGCGGGTTCTTCGCGTCGAGCGTGGTTACCCTGAACATGGCGCCTGCCCCCTCGGCATCCGATCCGGTGATGATGGGGGTATGCAGGTAATAAAATCCATTGTCGTTGAAATATTTGTGGATGGCATAAGCCATGGCATGCCGCATACGCAGCACGGCCCCGAAGGTGTTGGTACGGGGGCGCAGGTGGGCGATTTCGCGCAGAAATTCCAGCGTGTGCCCCTTCTTCTGTAGCGGATAGGTTTCCGGATCAGCGGTTCCATAAACCTCTATTTCTTTAGCCTGTATTTCGACAGCCTGACCCTGACCGGGCGATTCTACCAGTGTGCCGTTCACAGAAATACATGATCCCGTGGTAATCAGCTTCATGGAACCCTCATCAAATCCGGCCAATTCTACAACTATCTGAATACTGTGAATTATGGAACCATCGTTCAGCGCGATAAAAGCCACATTCTTATTTCCGCGCTTGGTACGTACCCAGCCTTTGAGGTTAACAGTATTTCCGATACCTATTGATTGCCAGTTGTGTAATATATCGGCAATCCTCGTTCTTTTAATTGATTCCATCCGATTCAGAAGTATTTAATTGTCAGCAAAAAAGATTTTCCACCCCGGGAAAAGCAGCGGCAAAGTTATGAAAAAACACCTATCCAATCACAGATTACGGAATACCTGGTGAGATGTTAAGCGTCTTATTATCCCTGATTTGCTATTGTATTTCATTGATATGAGGCTACCGGATTTCTGCATGCGAAATGAAGACAAGGCAAAAGGAAAAATCCTGCACAACAAACAAATTGCTGACATCTGTTTGGCGGATTCCTGCGATGGCGCTATCTTTATGCGGTTAATTCCACATGCGTTACCGATGGGTTTAATACTGGGGAAGGCCTTCCGTAAAGACTTTAATGCAATGCTGCTTTGTTCAGCGGTCATTTCTCTTCTGTTGATATCCGGCCAACTTTCAGCACAGGAGAACCATCCCGGCAGAAAAGCAGACACGCTTGAACTGGTCAGGCTTGAGAAAGCATTTGACTCCCTTTTCAATTCAAAGCAGTCCGGAGCAGCCCGGACGATTGCTGACTCAATGATCATCCTGGCAAACAGATCCGGGATCTATAAATATGTCGCTGCCGGCTATTTCAATCTTTCGCTGGTAGAAAAATCACTTGATAATACTGAGGGTTTTACTGAAAACCTGGAGAAGTCAATCCCTTGGTTCCTGAAAGGGGGTGAGCCCGCCGGTGCAGCCATGGCACATACCATTCTGGGACAGGCAATGATGCCCGGGAACCAGGTTATGGCGCTGGAGCATTTTTCGGCTTCGCTGGAGATCAGGCAACAACTGGGTGACAGTGCCGGTATGGCCGGCAACCTGGTAAATGCCGGGGATGCCCATTATAATACAGGCAACATGCCTGATGCGGAGAACTATTACCGGCAGGCAGCCAAAATTGCCGGTCTGACTAAAAATGACCGGGTCAGGGTTTATGCCCTTACCAACCTCGGGGAAATCAATCTGAAAATGAAGCGCTTTGAAGTTTCGCGCGATTACCTCAAAGATGCCCTGGCCTTACAGATGAAAACAGGCAATAAAAGGCGTGCCTACCCCATTCTAAAAGCCATTGGCACTGCTTACCTCGAAGAAGGGAAAACCGACTCTGCCCGCGCAAGTTTCGAAGAGGCCCTTGTGCTGATTAGTAATACCGGAGCCGGTGAAAATGAACTGCTGCAGATCTACACTCAACTCGGAATGATTGCCAAAGCGGAAGGCGATACGGCCACAGCCGGACAATATTTCAGACAAACACTGAATATCAGCCGCCTATCAGGAGATACCGAAAATGAGGAACTTGCCCTTTCCAATCTGAAAGCCATTGCCCCTGTAAAAACCGTGAGAGATTATGCTCTTGAAAACCTTATAGAAAGCCTGAATAATGCCATTGCCTCCGGTGACCGGAACGGGAGACTGAAGTTTTATGCTGCACTGCGCGACCTTCATAACCGGAGGGGAAACAACAGGTCAGCCAATGCATTTAACAGGGAACTGCAGGCTTTGGAAGACACGATACAGGCAGAAAACAGAGCCGTAAAACTTGCATTACTTCAAGCCAGGTACGAGGCCATGCTGTCGGAGAAGGAAATGCTTTTGGCAGCACGTCAAAAACTAAGTGCAGAAAATCAGCGATCTAAAGTTGCACATCGAAGAAATACTGTCATCGCATTGTCAGCTTCCCTGATATTGTCATTGGCAATAATTGCGATACTCCTCCTGTTACTGCGGAAGAGAAAGAAAAACATCAACGGAAACTCCGGGTAATCAGTTCAGATCAGGTAAATTGTCCGTCTGACCTGAAATTTCAGCATCAGGGTAAAACAAATAAGCAGTTTACCGGCAGGTAGTCTGTTTCAGTCGAAAATTTCTTTCCTGTTACCACTGTAATAATACGCTATTTTTCAAATATTTAAGCAATTTGCAATTGCAATGGAGTATTATTTTTCGACCATTCGACTAAATTATTCGATCTTTTTCTTGCTTTTCGGAAATGACCGGTGTAATTTTGCAGCCGCAAACAGAACCAGGAAAATTTCCGGATCATGCTCGATAAAGAAGAAGTTAAGAGCTCAATCGTAACAGTTGCAAGACAGATTTTCAGCCGTTTTGGTTTTAAAAAGACCACAATGGATGAAATTGCCCTTGCATCACGCAAAGGGAAGAGTTCTATTTATTATTATTTTGAAAGCAAGGAGGATATCTTTCAGGCTGTGGTTGAAAAGGAGGCCTCCATGCTCAAGCGGGAATTACAGGAAGCAATCAAACCCATCGGCGACCCCAGGGAGAAACTCAAGGTTTATGTGCTTGTGCGGATGAATACGCTTAAAAAGCTGGCCAACTATTACGATGCGATCCGGAGTGAGTACCTGAGTCACCTTGATTTTGTTGAAAACATCCGTAAAAAATATGACGATGAGGAAATTTCAATGGTAGAAGCCATCCTGAAGGAAGGTGCCGAAAAAATGGAATTCAATATCGACAACACCCGCCTGGCTGCCATAGCCATTGTTACTGCCATGAAAGGACTCGAAATTCCGATGTTCTGGCAAAACAACGCAGATTTCGATATGGAAAAACGGCTCGACGACCTCATCAATATTCTTTTTTACGGACTGGTTCGCCGGTGATTTTTTTTAAATTACTTTCGACCATAATACTATTTTAGTCTAATGTTACTATTGTCGAAATCTTAGGAAGTTTTCCTGTTAATGAAAACCGATCAAAAACCTTATGAATTAAATATCAAAACCGGATTATGAAAAAAAATGTTGTGCAAATAAGCCTGCTTGCCTTGCTGTTCTGCCTTCCGTTGATAATGAAGGCACAAATCAGCGGGTTATCGCCGGAACTTACCGAACTCATCAGGCTTTCCGTTGAAAAAGACCGCAAACTTGCCGCTACTCAGATTGACAGGGAAATTACCCTGCAGCAGCGTAAAGCCGTAAGGTCTTCGTATTACCCAAAACTTGAAGCCAGCGGTAAATATGTTTTTGCCAAATCGCCGCTTAATACTGAACTGGGTAACATTACAGGTTTTGAAAGCTTCGGGAAAATCAGCCAGTTTATGCAGAGCCCCGCATTTCCACAAATGTTTCCGGGTTTAGCTGGTTTAACCGGTGAATTGATGCAACTGGAGCAGTTGCTTGCCTCACAGGGCATGGCATTACCGACCTTCAGCAAAGAAATGGATGGCGATTTTTCAGGTAATTATTTGGGAGTGGATGTTACTGCCAGTGTGTTGTTATTCAGCGGAGGTAAAGTTCCCCGTATTTCACAGGCACTTACCGAAAAAGCTGCGGCACAGCACCAACTTTCGCGCAGAAGCACAGCCGATCTGATAGCCGAAGTGATAGCCTCGTACGATCAGCTGGCACTGATTGGCCAGTCGGGTTTATTGATTGATGAATCTTCGCGCAGGCTTGAAGCCGAAAAGCGCTTTGCCACCTCAGCCCTGCGAAATGGTTTTGCCACAGCATACGATACGTTGCGGATTGCTGCTGCCGAAGTTGCACTTGATGCAAAGAAAGCCGATTTTGAAGGGAAAAAGCAGCTGTTGTCACAAAACCTTGCCAGACTCACAGGCCAGCCCGCCAGTCGTTTTTACAATATGTTTCCTGAGCTTCAACCCTTGCTGCCGGCTGTAAATGCATCCGCAATCAGTAACCGTCCTGAATTGATGGCCCTCCAGTCGGGATTGCAGGCGCAAAAATATATGCTCGGCGCCGAAAAGTCGCATTACCTGCCCAAGGTTCAAGCGTTTGCATCTGCCCGCTACGATAATATTTTTAATGCGGAAGCCAGCTTCAAATCACCCATGAATATTGGTGCAGATATAAACTCAATGACCCTGGGTCCGGCATTTATGGCAGGGGTTGGTTTTAAATGGGACATTTTCGATTTATCCGGAGGTAGTTCAAAGGTTAAGCTGGCCAGGCTTGAAGTAAAAAAAGCCGCCAATGCCCTTGAAGAAGCCCGCGAACTGCTTGAACTCAACCTTACCAAAAGCAATTCGGCATTAGAAACTGCCAATGCACAGGTAATTCTGAAAAGCAAAGAGAAAGCCGTTGCACAGAGAGCGCTGGAAATGGCATCAAAATCCTACAATGAAGGCCAGATAAGCATTACCGAACGACTGGCTGCAGAAACAAGTTATCAGCAATCGGCACTTGAGTATTACCAGGCAATATTTGCCCAACGCCAGGCTGCCATTGAGTTGTACAAAGCCACAGGCGATCTTGAAATTGAAAAAATCAAATAATCTCTAAAACTCAAAAAACAATCAGAATGAAAACGCTGAATAAACGCAATGCCGGAATGTTGGGGGCATTTATTACTTTCCTGTCAATCATTATTTTAGTGAGTATTGCGGGTTGGTTATTTCTGAAACCTCAGCCCGAAATGTTACAGGGCGAGATTGAAGCAACTGAAACCAGAATATCGGGGAAGGTTCCTGCCAGGATACAGAAGATATTGGTTGAAGAAGGCGCTCAGGTAGAAGCAGGGGATACACTTGTTATTCTTGAAAGCCCTGAACTTGAGGCAAAACTCATGCAGGCTTCATCAGCCGAAAGTGCAGCTGCAGCGCAAAACAGAAAAGCAATCAAGGGGGCGCGTCAGGAGCAGATAACCGCCGCCTTTGAGATGTGGCAAAAAGCTGAGGTAGGTGTCGGATTTGCTAAAAAAACCTTCGACCGGGTGCAGAATATGTTCAACGATGGAGTAGTTTCCGCTCAAAAGCGCGACGAAGCAGAGGCCGCTTACAATGCTGCAGTAGCTACTTCAAAAGCAGCACGTTCGCAATACGAAATGGCTGTGAATGGAGCCGAAGCAGAAGATAAACAAGCTGCGTTGGCTTTGGTTGACCGTGCCAGGGGAGCTGTGTCGGAGGTTCAGGCTTACCTTTCCGAAACGGTGTTGTTGTCACCGGTTAATGGTGAAGTTTCAGATATTTTTCCGCAAACCGGCGAATTGGTTGGATCCGGTGCTCCCGTAATGAGTCTGGTGGATCTGTCGGATGTTAAAGCCATCTTCAGCATACGCGAAGACAAAATGCAGCTTGTGCAGAAAGGAAAGGAATTTGAAGCGGTTGTTCCTGCCCTCGGGAATAAGAAAATAACATTAAAGGTCAGCTACATCAAAGCCATGGCGGGTTATGCCACATATAAACCTACCAAAAGCAACGGAGGTTTTGATGTAAAAACGTTTGAAGTTCATGCCCGCCCTGTGGATGGAAGCTCAGGCCTGCTGCCGGGAATGAGTGTGCTTGTTGATTACGGCAGCCTTGAGAATAACCTTGCCAAAGGCATTTCTGCCAGGTAGCTGCCTGGAACTAAATCTCATACAGATTATGAATACTTACATCAAGGCTCTTATAGGTGTGACGGGAAGAGAGATCAACCGAATGACATCCAGGCCGTTGTATTTCCTTTCGGTGGTGATTTTACCATTGCTGAGTCTGCTGTTTTTTGTGTCGCTCATGAAAGAGGGAGTGCCGGTAAAACTGCCCGTTGCCGTGGTTGATTACGATCACACTGCTTTATCGGCAAAATTCAGGCGTACCATAGATGCTACACCGGGAAGCAGCGTGGTGATGACGCCTGCCACCGAACATGAAGCCCTGTCAGAACTCAGAAAAGGCAACATCTACGGCTATGTGGTATTGCCACACAACCTGCAGGCTGATATCATGAATGGTACGCAACCTGTGGTAAGATTTTATTACCAGAACGGATTGCTAATTGCAGGGGGTCTGATACAGAATGATTTAACAATAACATTGCATACACTTTCAGCAGGTGTGAACAAACAGAAACGCGAGGCAATGGGGCAGAATGAGGTTTCGGTGTATGCTGCAATTCAGCCCGTTAAACCTGATGCGCATTTGCTTTTTAATCCCGAAACCAATTATCCGGTGTATGTTACCAGCATTATGCTACCCATTATGCTGCAGGTTTTTATTCTGATGATTACCGTATACAGCATAGGTATAGAAATAAAGGAACGTACTTCGCGTGAGTGGCTCAGAAAGGCCGGCAAATCTGTTTTAGTTGCACTTACCGGCAAGCTGTTGCCGTATACGGTTATATTCGTTATCCTGACCTTGTTTTCCAACTTCCTGCTCTTCAAGGTGCTGATGGTTCCGGTAAACACTGGTGTAGTGTACCTGGTACTGTTGTCATTGCTATACGTGCTGGCTTATCAGGCGATAGCCGTATTCTTCGTCGGATTGTTGCCCATGATGAGGCACTCCCTTAATCTGGCAGCTTTTTACGGAATTCTGGCACTTACACTTTGTGGTTTTTCTTTCCCTATCGAACATATGCCCGAAATTTTCAGGCTATGGGCAGAAGCATTTCCTGTAAGGCACTACATGCATATTTTTCAGAGTCAGATACTTGCCGGATTTGATTTTGTGTATGCCGCCCCATCTTATCTTAAGTTTCTGGCGTTTCTGCTGTTGCCGTTTGCCATCATTTTCAGGTTAAAATCGGCGCTCATCTACCAGAACTTTATTGAACAAATTAAAATCACAGATGCTGCTGAGGCGGCGGTTTCTGAAAAATCGCTAATTCAATGAAGAAAATAATTTCAAAAACTTTCAAAAGGTTTAAAAGTGCTGTAAGCAATACTGCGCTTATTTTTCAGCGCGAACTGCTGATTCTGCTTTCCGACCTGGGCGTGACCATTCTCCTGCTGATAGTACCGGTGGTGTATCCGTTTCTGTATTCACTGATTTATTATCCCGAAGTGGTTCGTGATCTTCCGGTGGCTGTAGTTGATCTGTCGCGAACTGCCGACAGCAGGGCATTTATCAGAAAACTCAATGCCACACCCGATTTGGACATAAGGTATGAATGTATTTCGATGGAGGAGGCTGCCGGAAAGTTCAGAAAGCGCGAAAACAGAGGCATTATTCTGATTCCTGAAACCTATTCATCCGATCTGGCCCTGGGCAGGCAGGCGGTGGTATCGTTGTATGCCGATATGGAATTTTTTCTGTATTACAAGGCCATGGTGATGGGAGCCGGGCTGGTTTCTATTGAGGAAGGCAACGATATTCAAGTGAAAAGGTTGTTGAATGCAGGACTTTCGGAAAGACAAGCTGAGGTTTTCAGCAATCCCTTTGTCATCAGCGGAAACGCCATCGCCAATCCGGCCGGAGGATTCGCCTCTTACGGAATACCGGCCGCCCTCATGCTTATCATACAGCAAACCCTTGTGCTCGCCATTGGCATTATGGCCGGCACCGCGCGCGAACGTCATAAACTGGGCACACTTATTCCCTGCGATTTGCGCCGTATGGGAACATTCAGAATGGTGCTGGGGAAATCAGCAGCCTATTTTTTAATATATGCCCTTATGTGCTTTTACATGCTGGGCGCAATTCCTGCCTGGTTTGGCTATCCCGATCAAGCAGGCTTCAGTCAGTTGGTGGCATTGATGGTGCCTTACCTGCTGTCAGCCATATTTTTCGGATTAAGCCTGTCTGTATTTTTCAAAAACAGGGAGACTCCCATGCTGCTCTATCTGTTTTTGTCGTTTCCGCTGTTGTTCCTTTCCGGGATTATATGGCCATTGTCGAACATGAGTCCTGTCTGGCAGGTCGTCAGGAGCATCTTTCCATCATCACACGCTATGCTGGGTTACATAAAAATGAACTCACTCGGGGCAGGAATCTCCGAAACCGGCCATGAAATCGCCATGCTGTGGATACTCACCGCCTTTTATTTTGTAACGGCCTGTCTGGTTTACAAGACCCAAATCACGAAGGTTAAAAAACTTGTGCTTAATGCCGGTCATCAACATAATTCATTGGTTACGGCACTTTAAATTAAAAATTCCAAACCTTTCAAAAACAAAAACAATGAAAACCAAAATCTTAACATTGGCCATTATTACAATGGCAACCATTCTTACTGTTCCTGTGAATGCACAGGTTTCTTTCGGCACCCGCCACGGGCTTGCCATCAGCACGCTGGCAAAGACCGGAGATCTTTATGATAACGATGAGATGCTTTTTTCCTATACCGGAGGAATCTTCATTACTGCGCCGGTAAAGGGAGTATTTGCGATACAACCTGAACTTAACTACATCTGCAAAGGCCGCAGCAATGAAACAACAGAATTTATTGAATCATCTTACCAGAGTCGTTATCATTACCTGCAGGTTCCGGTATTGGCAAGGTTCAATACCAACCTTTCCATGACTGAAAATGCCAAAGTTTATTTTAACGCCGGCCCTTATATTTCTGCTTTATTGAAATCGCAAAATAAACCGGATGGCAGCAGCGAATGGAAAGACGACGATTATGATGAGGTCGGTAAAGACCCTGATCTGGGGATAATCCTGGGGATGGGGGTAACATTCCCGGTAAACCGGCTGACTTTACAGGCCGACCTCCGCTACGATATGGGGTTAGCCAAACTTAGTTACCAGCCGGAAGATTACCATACCAAGGCGCTTAGCCTGACCATCGGTATTCTTTTCTGACGCCAATCATAGATTATATCATTAAGAGCAGCCGGATCTCAAATCTGATTTCCATTGCCATGTAAACACAATGGAAAATAGTTCCGGCAAATTTTAAGTTCTTCGTCCGGGAAAGCAGCCTCCGTGGATGCTTCCCGGTTTTTAATTATCATCCCGTGATACCCGCCTGTTTCATACGGAATTGGTATTTTTGCATAAAACTTATCCGATGAACTTTCCTCCCCTTCAATCATGGATCCCCGGCAGTCAACGCCCGCTGGTTATTGCAGGCCCCTGCAGCGCAGAATCGGAGGTACAGGTGTTGGAAACAGCCCAAGCCCTGGCAAAACTGCCATGGGTAAAGGTATACCGTGCCGGAATCTGGAAACCCAGAACAAGGCCCGGACTGTTCGAAGGTGTCGGTACTGCCGGGCTTGCATGGATGAGCCGGGTAAAAGAAGAAACCGGACTCCTTACCACGGTTGAGGTTGCCAGGCCCGATCATGTAAAAGATGCGCTTGCCCACGGAATTGATATTTTATGGATCGGGGCACGCACGGTAGTAAATCCTTTCTCTATGCAGGAGCTGGCCGAAAGCCTGGCCGGGGTGGATATACCGGTGATGGTTAAAAACCCTGTTAATCCTGACCTGAAACTCTGGATGGGAGCCATTGAACGGCTGCACAAAAACGGCATCACCCGCATTGCAGCCATTCACCGGGGCTTTTTTCAGTCCGAGAAAACGCAATACCGCAATGCCCCCCTGTGGGAAATCCCCATTGAGTTGATGCGGCAAATGCCCGGACTCCCTGTGCTGTGCGACCCCAGCCATATCAGCGGAAACCGATCATTGATACAGCAGGTTTCACAGCAGGCCATGGATCTGGAGATGGACGGACTTATGGTGGAAACCCATCCGGATCCCGACAAGGCCTGGACCGATTCGGTGCAGCAGATTACCCCTGAATCGCTTGGAGAAATCCTGAACAATTTGATTCTAAGGGAACAAAAGGGTAGCCGGGAGTTTGAACGTACCCTGGAAGAACTTCGCCACGAGGTTGACCTGATCGACTATGAAATGATCCGTCTGCTGGCCAAACGCATGAACATCGCCGAAGAAATGGGCCGTTATAAATATACCCACAACATCACCATCCTGCAGCTTCAGCGGTGGAAAGAGCTGTTTGCCGACCGCATCAAAAAGGGAAACAAAGCCGGGCTTGATAACCGTTTCCTGGCTGCTTTGCTTCAACTGGTGCACGAGCAGTCAATTCAGATACAAACCAATGTAATGAGCCGGGGCGAGGAGCAGTAAAACTCAGGAAGGTAAGCCGGTCTTGTGTTTACGGGCGGCAATCTGTAATTCTCCCGTAATTCCGCATACAGCCCCGGTTAGCCGCGCTTTATGTAATGCGCACAATTCCATTATCTTTGCACCCGCTAAAACCACTGCATGATCGAAATCACTCATATTACTGAAACAGCTGTACTTGTCGGATTGATTACCTTTCGACAGGATGAAGCGAGGGTGCATGAAACCCTTGACGAACTGGAATTTCTGTTTGAAACTGCGGGCGGAACGGCCGTGAAACGCTTTATCCAGAAGCTGGAGAAACCCGATACCCGCACTTTTGTAGGATCGGGAAAGCTGGATGAAATCAAAGCGTTTATTACGGTGGAAAATGTGGGAACCGTTGTTTTTGATGATGAATTGAGTCCGTCGCAGCTCAGAAACATCGAAAAAGAACTGCAGTGTAAGGTGCTTGACCGTACCACGCTGATTCTTGACATATTTGCCCGCCGGGCGCGCACCGCCACAGCCCGCACCCAGGTTGAGCTTGCCCAGTACCAGTACCTGCTGCCGCGCCTTTCACGGATGTGGACCCACCTCGAAAAGCAACGCGGAGGTATCGGCATGCGCGGCCCGGGTGAGAAGGAGATTGAAACCGACCGCCGGATTATCCGTGATAAAATCGCCCTGCTGAAGGAAAAACTGAAAGACATCGACAAGCAGAAAATCACCCAACGTTCGGGACGCGAAAGGCTGGTGAGGGTTGCCCTGATCGGCTATACCAACGTAGGTAAATCCACGCTGATGAACCTGTTGAGCAAGTCGGATGTGTTTGCCGAAAACAAGCTTTTCGCCACCCTCGACACCACGGTACGCAAAGTGGTGATCGACAACCTGCCATTCCTGCTGACCGACACCGTCGGATTTATTCGCAAACTCCCGCACGGGCTGGTAGAATCATTCAAATCAACCCTTGATGAATTGCGGGAGGCCGACCTGCTGCTGCATGTGGTGGATATCTCGCATCCGGGCTTTGAAGACCAGATAGCGGTGGTTAATCAGACCCTTTCAGAAATCAAAGCCGGCGACAAACCGGTGATGATGGTTTTTAACAAGGTGGATGCGTATACCTTTGTAGAAAAAGACGAAACCGACCTGAGCCCTGCAACCCGCGAAAATATTACCCTTGATGAACTCAAACGCACCTGGATCGCCAAAGTAAACAGCCCGGCCCAATTTATCTCCGCGACAAAAAAACTCCACCTCGAAGAATTTAAAAACGCGCTCTACAAAACCGTTCACGATATACATATAGTCAGGTATCCCTATAACAGGTTGTTGTATTGAGTGAGAAAGAGAAGGAAAGGTTAATTTCTAATTTCTAATTAGGAGTGTTCAAAACCACAAATAAAAAGAACAAAAGAATCACGAGTTCATTGACGTATTGAAAATCAAAGGTATAGCTTTTCACCTGAAGACGAGACTTGGATCACCTCCACTATGTTTGATCATAATTATGGCGATGATATCCCACATTTCGATCATGAACCTTCTTTTAGCTGTTTTATACCCCAATCCATTAATCTTTTTATAGATCAGAATCAGCATGGAGAGAATAAGGGTCATGTACAAGAGGATCTTAATTCCGTTTTCATTCACACTGATGAAGTGGGAAAAGTTCAATTCCTGCTTAATGAATCTGAAAAAGACCTCAATATCCCACCTTGATTTATAAATTGTTATTATGTCTTTGGCTGGGATAGAGAACATATTGGTAAGAAAGAAGTAAGGATATCCCTTATCATTTATTGCCTGTACAAGTCTAAAAGAATGCTCAACTACTGATGTTCCACTCTTATATAAGTAAACACGTTGATCTTTAAGGATTGTAAGATTTCTTACTTTTTGGTCTTGACTTATCTCAAAATCTTCCAGAGCAATAAATCTTGCATCTGATTTCAGTCTTGTAACAAAAGTGTATTCTTCCTGGTCCAACTTACAGAAAGTTTGTCGGTCAGATACTCCCCGATCAAAAACAAAGACATTGTCTTTGTTCTTGTCAATCACCCTGAATATCGCCTTAGGAATGGTGAGGTTTTCGCTGATATGGCATTGCTGATTAAAAACCTCAACACTACTAGGAAACATATCGGTCAGACAAACAGTATATTTAATCTGCTTTTTACCATCTTTCTTACAGCCAACATGGATCCCATTTTCCAGTTTAGCAGCTGTCTGACAAACCATTGTTGAATCAACTCTGGATAATTTGTAATTCAAAGCCAGATCGTTTTCATCGTAGAGTTGAGAACATTGCTCGTATATAGCTTCATAGGCCTTTCGAAAAAAGTCAACATTCATAGTTGCAAGACGAGCAGATAGAGAGTTATATTTGGTTGTGTTTTTATTTGGAATATTAAACAGCACCTTGTAATGGGTGGAGTTATAAAAATCCTCTAGCGACCTGAGACCAAGACGATCGCTTTCTATCAGTCCAAACAGTAAAAGGCTAAAGACATTCCTGCCATAAAGCTTTTTTACCTGATAATCAACGTTGGTTTCTGAACTCAAATCAGCCAACAAGTCATCAGGTATAAGCTTGAGTAAGTCTTGGACTTTTATACCCTGCTTACAATCTGTTCCCATTGCAGGAACAAATATAAGTCCTTAACAAGTTGATTGTCTTGATTATAGAGAGTTTTTGCCAACAGTGGCAAACATATTTTGTTGATAACCAGCTATTTTCAGACAAACAAAGACATCACTGTTAATTACAATACCTTGTTTTGTTAAAAACCTTTGATTTTCATGATGCCAAAGAACTTTTTGAAATGTCGTTTGATGTTTTGAACACTCCTAATTTCTAATTTCTAATTTTCATAAATCAAAGCCTTAACCTTTACTGCTGAGCAACTTGTGGTGAGCGATGGTGGTTGAGCGACGGTGGTCGGGCAACGGTGGTCGGGCGACGGTGGTCGAGCGATGGTGGTCGAGCGTAGCCGAGACCAGCCGAGACCAGCCGAAACCAGCCGAAACCAGCCGAAACATAACCTCAACCTCACTTTATCTCAGATCATTCCCTCCAATTCATACCTTTGTACCACCAATCAAGCTGTTTTTATTATGATCATCATAGGCATAACGGGCACCCTGGGTGCAGGAAAGGGCACCATAGTGGATTACCTGATCAGGGAGCGGGGTTTTGTACATTTCTCGGTAAGGGGTTTTATCAGCCGTGAAATTGAAAAGCGGGGTATGCCCGTTAACCGCGATAGTATGGTGATTGTTGCCAATGAGTTGCGTGCCGCCCATTCTCCCAGTTATATTGTTGACTGTCTTTTTGAAGAAGCCAGGCTAACCGGTAAAAATTGTGTAATTGAAAGCATCCGTACCCCGGGTGAAGTGCTTTCACTCAAAGCAAAAGGCAGTTTTTATCTTTTTGCGGTGGATGCCGACCCTTATACCCGCTATACCCGTATTACCACCCGTAATTCGGAAACAGACCGGATCGACTATGAAACCTTCCGGGCCAACGAGGCACGAGAAATGACCTCTGAAGACCCCAATCATCAGAACCTTTACCGATGTATAAAAATGGCTGATTTTGTATTCAGCAATGATCAGACAATCGCCGATCTTGAAGCACAGGTAGCCGCGGTGCTGGATCAGATCTGCAAATAGACAGGCCGGCAGGTCTGTAATCCATCAAACGTTATACTTACCGGATGAAATTATTCTCTGTTTTTGCAGTTTCGGCCCTGAACCTGACGCTCGCAGTATATTATTACCGGCTGATTTCCAAAAACAAAATCAGGCCATCACTGGCCATGTGGGTATTCTTCACCCTGGCTGTCGGTATGAGCCTGTTTACATACATCAGGGAAGATTCTCACAGTATTTGGGATAATGTGCTCAACACCACCGACCTGGTCTTTGTAAGTGCGGTGACTGTTTCCATATTATTGTTCGGCGACCATACCACCCGCTTTAACCGTTTTGATCTGTTTTGCCTCGGCGCGGTGACCCTGATCATTGCATTCTGGGTAATAACCCAAAATCACCTGATTACCAATCTGCTGGTACAGGGCATCCTTGTAATTGCCTACTTTCCGGTTGTAAACCGCATGCTGCGTAAGGGAGAAAATCATGAAAGCTACCTGATCTGGGGCGGGATGCTGCTCACTGCGCTGCTCGCGCTCCTATCCGTTGACGGAGAACTTGCCCTGATCTATACCCTCAGGGCAGTGGTCAGTATATTATTACTGATGGGACTGATGTACTATACCGATCGCCGCAAAAAACAAGACATGGCCCCGGACGGGACTATCTGAGAATCACGAAAATTTTCTGTGTTAAAAATAAAACGCACGGCCCCTTTTTCCGGACTGCCGTGCGCTTATAACAGATAATCCCTGCAATTCTATAATTTCACCGGGTTGCCTTCGATGTCAACCAGCAAAGGTTCGCCGAGACCTGCTTCTTTCAACCGGTCCAGCTGGGTGCGGGCATCGCCCACCACCACATAAACCATTTTTTCAGGCTGAATATAGCGCTCATAGATCGACTTCGCCTCATCAAGGGTGATCTTTCCGGCTACGGCTTCTTCTTGCTTCACATAATCGACCGGAAGATCGAAGGTGCTGATTTCCTGTAGCATCCCCATCAGGCTGTTGATGGTTTCAAATTTGCCGGCATTGCCCCTGATCATGGCATTGCGGGTAACCTCAAGATCACCTGCACTGTATTCTTTGCCATACGAACCAAGTATTTCCCTGAAAAGGTTCACCGATTCAAGCGTATACATGGATTGCACGCTGGAACTGGCGACAAACGGGCCGTTCACCACCCTGGGCATAAAGAATGAATAGGCTCCGTAAGTGTAGCCTTTTTCGAGCCTGAGTACACCAAACAACTTAGAACCTGACCCATCACCAAGTTTATAATTCACAAAAGTTGCGGGGAAAAATTCAGGATCATTGCGTTGCATGGCAAGCGACCCGATCATGATCACCGATTGTTTGGCATCCGGAACATCCACAAAATAGAGTCTGGGTGTTCCTGACTTCGCAGGAAGGGTATTGAGGGGAAGTTTTACCTCCCGGTCAGCCCATGCAGAACCCAGGTGGCTGAGGGATTCCAGGGCGCGGTCGCGCTTCAGGTCGCCGGCAATATGCACACTTGCGAGTGAAGGGGTGAAATTCCGGTTATAATAATCCTTCAGGTCGTCAAGCGTGATATTCTTCACTGACTCCACCGTTCCTGTGATGGGACGGCCAAGCACATGGGCATCACCATATAACTTCTTATAGAAAACATTTCCGGCAATTGCGTTGGGATTGGCATTGCGCTGGGCAATAATACCATAGGTCGCCTGTTTGATGCGATCGAATTCTGCCACGTCCCAGCGGGGTTCCAGCAGGATTTCCTCAACAAGTTCGCGAACAGCATCATAGTTCCTCACCAGGCAATTAGCCGTTATCGTAATAAATTCAGCCGATGCATTCACGTTGATGGTAGCGCCCAGCTGACCAATGGCCTCTTCAAGTTCTTCGGGGGTTCGGTTGCACGTACCTTCCATCAGCATTTCGGCAACAAGCCTGGCAACGCCGGGTTTATCAGGACTATCGAGCAACTGCCCGCCCTTGATCCGTATGCTGAATTGTACCAGCGGAAGCTCGGTGCTTTCAATTCCATAAATTTTCAGGCCATTGGCCATTGAAAGTGTATAAACATCAGGCGTTTTCAAGAGCGGGGCCGGGCCGAGCGGGGGTTCAACCGTACGGTCGAAAGTGGTTGGCGTGCGCGGATAATCTTCCTCTGTCTCTTCCATACCGGCAGCCTGAGATCCGGTGTTTTCAATGGCTTCTTCAACTACTTCAGCCCTTTGTGAACCGGCGAGGGCGAGTTCAGGCTTGCCCCTGGGGACAAAGCTGGTAGCAAGGAACTTTCCATCTTTCACATATTTCTCATAAACCCGGAGCACATCGCTCATGGTCACCGCGTTCAGTAATCTGACTTCTTCCATCATACGTGACGGATCACCTCCGAAAACGTTGGCCTGCGACAACTGGAATGATTTTCCCAGCAGGCTCGAAATGCTGTTGTAGAAAGCCGTTTCGCGCAGGTTTTTGATGCGCTGAAGGTCACTTTCGGTGAAACCGTTCAGTTCGAATTGCCTGAAGCCTTCTATCAGGGCATCATAAACGTCGTTCAGGTTCACCCCTTCAAAGGCCCTCACGGTGATATTGAACTTGCCGGCAAGCTCCATCGGATTATTATAGACTGACAATCTTGGCGCCAGTTTTCTCTTTTCAACAACCTCTTTATACAAGGGGGCCTTCTTGCCGTCCGCCAGAAGGTCGGCGAGAATTTCCAGGGCATAGGCATCCGGATGATAATTTTCCACCGTTGGGAAAATCATGTTAAGCTCCGGCAGTTTGGCGAAGTTGTCCTCGTGAAAAAACTTCACGGTTTCAGTAAGCCTGGCAGGCATAGGGCGGAATGGCTCCGGCTTTGTGCGGGCTTTAAACTCACCAAAATACTTGTCTATCAACTGCCTGACCTCTGCAGCATCAAAGTCTCCGGCAATCACCATGGTGGCGTTGTTTACCCCATAGAATTTATCATAAAACTCACGGACATCATCGAGGGTGGCAGCCCTGATATCGTCCATCGATCCGATCACCTGCCAGGAATAGGGATGACCATCGCCATACAGGTTTTTGTCAATCACATAACCGGTATGTCCGTATGGCTGGTTATCAACCCGCTGGCGTTTCTCGTTGATTACAATATCCTTTTCACGTTCCAGGGCGAGCCGGGTCACCGTGTTGATCAGAAATCCCATACGGTCGCTTTCCATCCACAGGATTTTTTCGAGGGCATCTTTTGGAACCACCTCGTAATAAACGGTTCCGTCGTTCCAGGTTCCGCCGTTGAAGGTTCCGCCCAGATCGTCAATCTTACGGAAGAACTCGCCTTTCCCTACATTTTCAGAATTCTGGAAAAGCATGTGCTCAAAGAAATGTGCAAACCCGGTCTTTCCGGTCCTTTCGCGGCTGGATCCCACGTGATACAGGATGGCTACAGCCACAATCGGATCACTATGATCCTGGTGTAAAACTACTTCCAGGCCGTTGTCGAGCCTGTACTTCTCAAAATCAACGCGAAATTCGCCGGTGGCCCCTGTCTGGGCTTCAGTGCTTATGTTTCCGTTGATCATCAGGCCTGTCAGTATTGTCATGGTTAAAAGTTTGGATAGTCGTTTCATAGAACAGACTTTAAGATTCTCATTTTTCACTTGCGTGACAATTCTTCAACATTCATTGAAGGCTTACCACTCCACGGGCGCCCTGCGAACCGGCATGGTCATGCAGCGGCAACCACCGCCACCCCGCGACAATTCAGCACCTTCGATGGCGATGACACATTTTTCGTAATCATGCATGTCAGCCTTTCCGGCGATCACATCCTTCGCCTTGAGCACAGCAAAACCATGCTTGTCCATCTCTTCAAGGGTATAAATATTTCTGCCGTAGCCCATTACTTTGCCGGGACCCAGGGCAAAGAAATTGGCCCCGCTGTGCCATTGTTCGCGCTCCTGCATGACCACATCATCAGCGCCGCCGCAGTTAATGGTCCTGATGTCCATACCCAGGCCGCGCAGGGCTGCGGGGATATTCAACTCCTCAGCGATCTTTACTTTGCCGTTGTCAATGGTGATATGAATGGTAAGAAACCTGCTCGAATGCATGATGAGCGGTTCATATATCATGCAGGTATCCTTGTCGAGAAAGGTAAACACCATGTCAAGATGGATAAACGATTCCGGCTCGTAAGGCAGCTCCTGCACAATGATGTGCCTTGTCTTGCCTTCAGCCTTGTAATGGTCAACCAAAAAATCAATGGCTTTGGGGGTTGTGCGTGATCCGGTACCTACCAGTACGATGTCTTCACGGGCAACCAGAAAATCACCGCCTTCGAAACTGAAGTCCTTGCAGAGGTGCCTGCTCGACAGGGGATTGACCGTTTGCGTGGAGAAAGCGGGATGATAATCGAAAATGGCTTCCATGATCATCGATTCCCTGTCGCGCACACGGCTGGCCATCTTGCTGATAAAAACCTGATCACCGATTGAAATGGAGGCATCGCGTGTATAAAAGAAATTGTGCAGGGGTTCCAGCTCAAAACGCTCCTTGCTGAGAAAACGGGACAGGTTGTCGCGCCTGAGTTCAACTCCTTCAATCAGCGCAGAAGTAAGGGTAACAGCATCCATTTCAAGCAGTTCATCGCGCAGGGTGTCCACCCTTTCATGATCAGCAATCCTGCTGACCAGACCCGACTTCACTTTTTCGTTTTCCAGAATCCGGCACAGGAGGTTTCGCACTTCATAAACCGTTGTATATTTTTCAAGCACGCCTCTGAACTGGCTGTATTCCTTTCCGGCCACGGTAAGGTTCAGGATGTCGCTGTAGAGCGCCCGCTGAACCATGTTGGGCGTCATATTTTCCACTTCGCTCCCCGGAGAGTGAATAATAACCCCCTCCAGCGTCCCGATTTCCGAATTGATCTCAATCGCTGTCTTTTCCATATCCTGATTCATCAATGAAAGAATGACCGGCAAAGGTAACATTGTTTTTCAGTTTCTTAAAACCTGCCCGCTTCAGCGCTGATTTACCAAATACGCTTCCGAATACTGGTTTCTCCAGATGCTCCCAGGCATCGCGGCTCCATTCCACCCATTCGCCCGCCGGGCTGAACTGTACTTCTGTATTGGCCAGCGAAAACCGGTTCCAGGGACAAACGTCCTGACAAATATCGCATCCGAAGATCCAGTCATTGACCTTTCCGTTAAATTCAGCAGGAATTTCATCCTTCAGCTCAATATTAAGGTATGAAATACATCTGGAAGCGTCCAGCTGCCGGGGCCCGATAATTGCTCCCGTAGGGCAGGCATCGATGCAGCGGGTACAGTCGCCGCAGTAGTTCCCGCCAAAGGGCTGGTCATAGTCAAATTCCAGATCGGTAATGATCTCGGCAATAAAGAAAAAGGAGCCATGGCGGCGGGTAATCATCATGGTATTGTTACCAATCCAGCCCAGGCCGGCATTTACCGCCCAGGCCCTGTCGAGCACCGGAGCCGAATCGGTGAAAACCCTGAAATTAAATTCTCCCGCCTTCTCCTGCAGCAGCCCGGTCAACACGTACAACTTTTCCCTGATAACCGTGTGATAGTCGGCGCCCCACGCGTACTTCGATACTTTCAGGGGAGAAGTATACTTTTCCGCTGCGGATGGATAATAATTTATCAGCAATGAAACCACCGAACGGGCGCCATCCACCAGCAGGCGCGGATCGAGCCTTTTGTCGAAATGGTTTTCCATATAAGCCATTTTTCCGTGCCGGCCTTCTTTCAGCCACTGCTCCAGACGCGACGCTTCCTCATCCAGTCGCCTGGCCCGGCTGATGCCACAGAACGAGAAGCCCAGCTCCCCGGCTCTGGTTTTGATCAGTTGCGTAAGTTCGGTCCTGAGGTTCATATCTTCCGGCTGATGAAAAGCAATATCCACGCAAAAACATTAACTAACAATAACATGTAAAATAAACAGTCAGCAATGCCGCGCCAACCTGCAGCTTAACCATTCTTTAAAAGCGATTTTCAGACAAATCCCCGTTTATTCAGCATCACCCCGGAACAGCAATCGCTGAAAACCCGGCCGGATCAGAATAATTCAGCCTGATTGCCCGGTTTAATCTTCCCCAGGTGGGAATATGCCATGGGGGTTGCCTCCCTGCCGCGGGGGGTGCGCATAAGATAACCTTCCTGAATCAGGAAAGGTTCATATACCTCTTCGATGGTACCCGGATCTTCGCCCACGGCGGTAGCTATGGTTGTAAGCCCGACCGGGCCCCCGCGGAACTTGTCGATGATGGTCGCCAGGATCCGGTTATCCATTTCATCCAGCCCGTTTTTATCGACCAGCAATGCCGACAAGGCAAATTGCGCAATTTTCAGATCAATGGAACCATTCCCCTTGATCTGGGCAAAATCGCGTACCCTGCGCAGCAGCAGATTGGCAATGCGGGGTGTTCCCCTGCTCCGGCGCGCGATCTCGGAAGCCGCATCCGGAGAGATATCAACCTTCAGAATTCCGCACGACCGCATGATAATTTTTTCCAGGGTTGCAGCATCGTAATAGGAAAGCCTGGCATTGATGCCGAAACGTGACCGCAGGGGGGCGGTGAGTAATCCCGAGCGGGTGGTGGCGCCAACCAGGGTGAAAGGGCTGAGTTGTATCTGCACACTGCGGGCATTGGGACCGGTTTCAATCATAATATCAATCCGGAAATCCTCCATGGCCGAATACAGATACTCTTCCACCACCGGACTCAGCCGGTGAATTTCATCAATGAACAGTACATCATTCGGCTCCAGATTGGTGAGTAATCCGGCAAGGTCGCCGGGTTTGTCGAGTACCGGCCCCGAAGTGATGCGGATGTTGACGCCCATTTCGTTGGCGATGATGTGCGAAAGGGTGGTTTTCCCCAGTCCGGGGGGGCCATGGAGCAACACATGATCAAGGGACTCTCCCCGCAACCTGGCAGCCTGCACAAAAACCCTGAGATTCTCCACTACCCCGGGCTGTCCCGAGAAGTCGGCAAAGTCACCGGGACGAAGCACCTTTTCTATTTCACGCTCTGCAGCGCTCAGGTGTTCAGCAGTGGCATCCAGGTTAGTGTTCATCATCTGTTTTTAAGAGAATGACAAAGGTAAAGAATAAATGTATATTGATCCCGGCCACTGTTTAAGTTATCTTCAGGGGAAAATAAAGTTCATGAGCAACATCCGGTTGATAACCAAAGAGATGACATAAAGAATGCCGCAAAATCAGGATCGCAATGATGCCTCGGGATTTCCCGTTTATCGCGCCAAATCATTATCGGATTTCCGCGTTTTTTGCTGAAGCGCTGTTCAGGTTTGAATTATTTTGATAATCAGTGCAGATTTCATTCCAATAAAAATCCATATCTTAGCCCCAGATAACAGTGCCGGTCATTTCAATCCCAACATGCCATGAAAGAGATAGTTGTTGCCATTGATTTCTCGAAGGGCTCACTGCATGCCCTCGATTATGCCATTGCTTTCGCCAACCATGTAAAAAGTAACGTCATGATGGTCTGGGTTGACAGCCATACGAACCAGGACTTTGCCTTTTCGGCGGAAGTGAATGAGTTTCGTGAGGAAGCCATCAGGAACATGGAAGAGATCATGAAGTCGAAAAAAGGGCAGCTCAAACATGGCAAATTATCTTACAAGCTCCGCAAAGGGAAGGTTTACCAGGAAATTGCCAATCAGGCTAAATATAACGACGCTTCCCTGATCATTGCCGGCACCCACGGGGTCACCGGTTATGAGGAATTCTGGATCGGCAGCAATGCCTACCGGATTGTTTCGTATGCGCCATGTCCTGTTATTACCGTCAGGTACGATTTCAATATTGGTCCGGAAGGCATTAAAAGTATCGTTTTGCCCATCGACAGTACCCTTGACACCCGTCAGAAAGTTCCTTTTACCGTAGAACTGGCAAAATTATTCAATGCTGATATTCATATTCTGGCTTTATATTCCACCTCTATCAAGGCAGTTCAGCGAAAAGTTGACAATTACGCCCGCCAGGTGCAGAAAT
This sequence comes from Lentimicrobium saccharophilum, assembly GCF_001192835.1. Lineage (NCBI taxonomy): Bacteria > Pseudomonadati > Bacteroidota > Bacteroidia > Bacteroidales > Lentimicrobiaceae > Lentimicrobium > Lentimicrobium saccharophilum. The sequence goes on along the minus strand of NZ_DF968182.1, from coordinate 322,327 downwards.
ATATGACGGATGCGGGGATCAACCATTATATCGAGAGCCTGCAGGCTGACAATATCACCAATATTTCCATCGAATATGCCCGTAAAGTGAATGCCGACCTGATCGCCATCATGACCGAACAGGAAACAACCGCATCGAACATTCTGCTTGGTCCCTATGCCCAGCAAATGGTCAATCACTCGCCCGTGCCCGTACTCAGTATTCAGCCAAAAGAAATATACTCGATCTCAACGCGTTAATCATTCATGCGGTTTATTATCTTAATTGCTTCATTCACCCTGTGGGGGTCTATTGCTTTTGCCCAGCAGGGGCGTGTTCAGATTATCGGGGACGAGCGCATCGACCTGCTGATTGAAAAGCACAAATACCTCAACAGGCATCAGAGTACGCTTGACGGGTGGAGAATACAGATTTTCTTCGATTCGGGAACCAATTCAAAACGAAGGGCAACCGATGCACTTAACCGCTTTTCATCCCGTTATCACGAAGTTAAAGCCTATTTGTCATTTAAAGAACCCTACTATCGCGTAAGGGTGGGTGATTTCAGGACCAGGCTCGAAGCAGAAGGTTTTCTTCAAAATATAAAGGCGGATTATCCCAACGCATTTACGGTAAGCGATAAAATAAATCCGCCTCCCCTGGCTGTGCCAGCCAGCAGTGAATAAATCTGATCATCCACCGATTTGCGTGTTCAGATTAATATTCCACTGATTATTATATTTTTGCATCAAACAGGATTGCCCACTTTCAGAGTTAACTTTTAATAAGGCCGGCTTGTACAAGTCAGATTCATTGAAGATTTTCCGGGACTTTTGCAATATTTGTAAATATTTCATATTTTAGCATGACCGTAATCCAACCCGCCATGAAAACCATCATCTCCGCCATCGATTTTTCTGATTGTTCCATCAATGCCCTTGAGCATGCAATCAGCATAGCCGCAAAATCAGAGTCGAATTTACTGATGCTATGGGTTAACAATCCCAACACGACCAAAACCATCCTTTCGTCAGATCTTTCTGATGACCTGCTTGAAGAAGTGGAACACCAGTTTACACGGCTGATCAACAAATATGAAAAAGACCTTCCAAAATCCAGAATTGACTACATTATCCGGGAAGGAAAGGTTTACCGTGAAGTGGTAAATCAGGCAAAAGAGTCTGATGCATGGCTGATTGTTGCCGGCACCCACGGATCATCAGGATTCGAGGAGTTATGGATCGGAAGCAATGCCAACCGTATTGTTTCCGCAGCCCCCTGCCCGGTGATTACCATCAGGGCAGGAATCCATGTTGAGCGGGAATTGAAAAAAATTGTGCTGCCGATGGACAGCACCATGGAAACCAGACAAAAAGTCCCGTTTACAGCCGATCTGGCAAAGATGTTCGATGCTGAAGTTCATATCCTGGCAGTATATACCACAAACATCGAAAATGTAAGGGGTACGGTGATGAGCTATGCCAAGCAATCTGCCAAATACCTCAAAGAGCACGGGGTAAAACATTTTATTGTAGAACTGGAGGCCGATAACATTGCCACCACTATTATGGAATACGCCAAGCAATCCGATGCCAACCTGCTCTCCATCATGACTGAACAGGAAAAGTCCGCATCCAACCTCTGGCTGGGGCCTTATGCACAACAGATGGTGCACCACTCGCCCATCCCGGTGCTCAGCATACACCCCAAGGAAATTCTGATTTCGATGGGATATTAATAAGCGAAAAATAAAACCGTGGCACTTTTCGTCTGAACCTGAAAACGCGGTCAAAGCCATTAAGAAACCTGCCAGAAGCAAAACAGCCCCGGAACAAAACCCGGGGCTGCTTCATTTCTACTACCGGACAGCACTAATTTCTGTCCTTGCAGTTCAGGTCTTCAAATGCAACCTTCAACCGGGCGATCATCGATTTCTGGGCTTCATTAAGCCATTTTCGCGGATCGTAATACTTTTTGTTGGGCTTGTCGTCACCTTCCGGATTACCGATCTGGCCCTGAAGGTAGCCCTCATTTTTCTTGTAGTAATTCATAACCCCTTCCCAGGTAGCCCACTGGGTGTCAGTATCAATGTTCATCTTGATCACACCATAGGAGATGGCTTCACGGATCTCTTCGCGGCTGGATCCCGAACCGCCGTGGAATACAAAATTCACCGGCTTGTCGGTTGTATTGAATTTCTTTTGGATGTAATCCTGTGAATTCTTCAGAATGACCGGCTGCAATTTGACATTACCGGGCTTGTAAACCCCGTGAACATTACCAAATGACGCAGCAATGGTAAAACGGTCGCTCACCTTCATCAGCGCTTCATAAGCATAAGCCACATCTTCGGGCTGGGTGTAAAGCTTCGAACTGTCAACACCGGTGTTGTCTACCCCGTCTTCCTCTCCGCCGGTTACCCCGAGTTCAATTTCCAGGGTCATGCCCATTTTACTCATGCGGGCCAGATATTTACTGCAGATTTCAATATTTTCCTGCAGGCTTTCCTCCGACAGGTCAAGCATGTGTGAACTGAAAAGCGGTTTCCCGGTTTCGGCATAAAACTTCTCTCCGGCATCGAGCAGCCCGTCAATCCACGGGAGTAATTTCTTCGCTGCATGGTCGGTATGCAGAATCACCGGCACTCCATAGGCTTCGGCCAGCATGTGCACGTGCCTGGCTCCGCTTACTGCTCCTGCAATGGCCGCACGTTCGCCTTCGTTGCTCAGAAATTTGCCTGCGTAAAAGTGCGCGCCACCATTAGAAAACTGAATAATTACAGGCGCATTTACTTCTTTCGCAGCCTGCATCACCGCGTTCACCGAATCGGTGCCTACCACATTCACTGCCGGCATGGCAAAACCGTTTGCCTTAGCAATCCTGAAGACTTCCTGAACATCATTACCGGTAACGACGCCGGGTTTCACCTTATCGAAAATTCGTTCTGACATCTTAATAAATGGGTTAATTTGAACTGAATGGTTTACTTTTGCAAAGGTAATCAATTTTGACATAAACACCTTTCAGCTACGCATAATAGTCTGCTTCGGTATTTCTTTTTTTCCTTGTTATTCAGATCGTTAAGTAAAATGTCATTCCAACTGAAAATTCGGGAACTCCTGTCGGATAACTATTCCGGCTCAGCGGCAATTCTGGAAAAAATCATAAAGAGTATACAGACTTATATCAACGGAGCAGATATAGATCATAACTTTTTGAGAACGAATCTTGACAAGGTGATCAACCATTTCCCCGACCTGGCGGTACTCCACCATTTCATGCAGCAGTTTTACGATCTGCTGGATCAGGCCGACGGCGAATCCTGGACACAGGAAAAGACGGTTGCCCGGATTACGCGCTTTATCAGTACCTATACCCAGATCTGGAGTGAAAGCATCGGGCAGGCGGCCGAAAGAATGGAGCGCCTGATTGGTTTTCAGGGGAAGAAGATACTTTTACACAGCAACAGTTCCAGTATCCATATCCTTTTTGAGCATCTGGCTACCCACAATATTTTTCCCTCCGTTTACCAGACAATGTCGGGCCCGGTATATGAGGGCAAGCTTCAGGCCAGGGTATTGAGCGACTTTGGCTGTAAGGTCCATTTTATCAACGAAGCGGCCATTGGCAGGTTTATTCATGAAATCGACTTTGCCGTAATGGGCGCCGACAATGTGTTTGAAGACGGATTCACCAATAAAATAGGCACCTATCCGCTGGCCCTGGTATGTCGCGAGGCCGGCAAACCGTTCTATGTGATCTGCGATTCAAGGAAAAGGTCGCCAGTCGATTTTAAAAGCCGCATCAAAGCTATTTTTGAACCGGAAGAACCTTCGGGTGAATTATGGCAAAACGCCCCCCATGCCATCACTCCGGTTAACTACTATTTCGAATTCACGCCAAAAGATCTTGTCAGCGCCTACTTCTTTGAAGATACCTGGTGGGACCTGACAAAAAAATAAACAGCATAAAAATTATCACACCCGCCGCTTTCAGGAATTGATTTCTGTAACATTGAATTCAGGCTTGATTCAAGACTTTTTTAAGCCTGTACATATTGACTTTTTCTTAAAATACGCTATATTTGTATAGATATAATTGACCCTGCCATTACTCTATTGTCTCTTCCTTACTTTCCAGCGTAAAAAATTTTATTGTTCTGCCCCGGTTTAAACAAGTTTGGCATTCCTATAAACCAAGTACTAACCTAAATCCCACCTCAATGAAAATGAAACATTTACCCATGATTCTTTTTCTTGCCCTTCTTATTGCAGCCGGATTGCAATCCTGCGACAAGAAGGATGATTCAAACAAAAACCCGACAGTATCCAGCGTCACTGTTAATCCTCCGAGTGTCAATGCCAATGGCATTGCATCCGTCACCGTAGTGGCAACGGACCCCGACAATGATCCGCTGACATACTCCTATGTAGTCACCGGGGGGGCCATAACCGGCAGTGGTGCCAGTGTATCCTGGACTGCTCCTTCGGCCGAAGGCGCCCACTCTGTAACGGTTACGGTTACCGATGGCAAAGGCGGATCTGCAACCGGTAACGGCGCCCTGACCGTTCTTCCGGCCGTAACCCAGGTTACCGGCACGGCCCGCTTCCCGGCCGGGGTGTCAGGCGATCTGTCGAACGCCAAGGTCAGTCTCTACACTTCCTATGACAACTGGCTGTACAACCAACCCATCAAATACGGCGCTGTTACAGGAGCCGGTGCAACAGTTTCGTTTACCCTTACAAATGTTAATCCTGGTAACTATTACCTGGATGTATGGAAAGACATCGACAACAGTGCCACATGGACATCGGGTGACTATGTAGGCTGGTATGGTTCCGGCGGTTTAGGCAGTCCGCAGCTTACGGAATTCCAGGTTGCCCAGGGGCAGACTTTCAACTGTACGGTGGATATGTATATTATCGCCAAAAGCGCCATGAGTCCGAAGCTCAATAAGTAAATGCTGCGCTGTACCAATTAAAAACCGGGTTCCTGCAATCCGGTTTTTTTATTACCTGCAACCCTGACATTTGCCGGAGGCCTGGAAAACACCTGAAGGAAAATGCACAGGGAAAGCTATAGGGATGTAAAAAACTAAATATTTTAACAATAATAAATAATCATACTGATCAGGAGTTAATACCCTTCCATATAAATCGTTTGAAATCTGTGAAATATACAGTTACACGGAGCACACCGGGGCATCACGGAGAAACACGGAGAAGAAACTAACACTCTGTGAACCTCTGTGAAATAAATAGTTACACAGAGCACACCGAGGTTTCACGGAGAAACACGGAGAAGTATCAGAATCTTTGTGAAATCCGGTGCAATTATGTTAAATTGAATGAAACAGCACTTGTGCATTACAAAATTCAACAAAAACTCCTGCATATTTAAATAAGGAAATAACTAAAAATCAATTTCTGAACAACTGATTTCTGCATTTGTACTTTTCTGATAAATGTTGTAATTTTGCAGCCCTCAACGGCCCCGTAGTTCAGCTGAATAGAACGTCAGATTCCGGTTCTGAAAGTCACAGGTTTGAATCCTGTCGGGGTCACACCTTAAAAGCCACTTAACAGTGGCTTTTTGCATTTCAGCTTTTTCCTGCGGAGCGGAACAGGGCGGTTGGCTTATAAAGAATGAATTACAGCAGATGATCCGGAGACACCCGGGACAATGCAGTTGCCGCTCAGCGGCCGGTATTAAAGAAATCCGGCGCTAATTAAATCTACAGCGTAAAACCCTTCAGTTCAACTTCAGTCTTTATTTTTCCGATCACCAGCCTGATCAGGCGGTCGAGGGGACTGCCTTCGGTATAGTCGGCCGGGGCGATATAGCTGGCCCGGTTTTGCCGTATCAGGTTTTCGCAGTTCCGGCGGGGCGAGGGCTTGTCCCTGGTCGACTTAATTCCGGGATTATACACGGCGATTGCCGTCCCGCCCTGGTATTTGATCATTTTCATGGCCGGCACGTCGGTTTCGCCGTCGCCGATATAGATCATCTGCCTGAACGGTACGGGGCGTTCTTCCTCCGGAAGGTATTTATTGATCAGCGTATTGTCGAAGGAGTTGCTGATGCCTTTGTTGATCCTGAAAAGGTACTGGGTTTTGTTGGTGTAATTAATGGCCAGGGCCGGCCATACGGCCACCCCGTTGGCATCGTAGCGATAGCCCGAAGCATAGATATTGGTAAAATGTTTCGCGATGGGCGTTCCGCTGATGAATTCGCGCAACCCGGATGAAATGATGTAGTGCTCCGCTTTCACCCCCAGCTCAGCGGCATAGGCATTGATGCGGCCGAACCAGGATTCCACCCCTTTGAAAAAGGTGATACCGCTTCCATACTGTTCGAAGTCGCTGCGACGGATGGGCAGGTCGCGGCGCCGGGCTTCATCCAGCGAAAGCTGCATGTATGCCAGGATCTCGTCCATATCGTTATCCTTTGCAATCTGGTTGGCATGGGCCCAGAATTCAGCGGCAGGGATCTTTAGAGATGGAAGAAAAGTATGCTCCTGCATATTGCCGGGAGCCAGGGTGCCGTCGAAATCGTAGGCTATGGCGATGGTGATGGGCTTGGTTGACATAATCGGACCTTTCGTTTCTGCAAATTTAGCTGAATCTAACTTGTCATTTACAGCGCAAGGCTTGTTCAAAAACGCTTCATAATAATATCCCGGGTTAATCCTGAAAATGCCTGATCATCTGCAGTCAGCCAACCTAAAATCCTGTCGCCTAAACAATACGCTGAACTTTTTGTTAATAAAGCGTTAATAATGGGTCAACGTCAGCAATCATGCATTTGAAGTATTGATTTTCAATGCTTTCGGTTCATTTTCAGTCACTAACGGTTATTTATGATTAAAAAAGTTCTTGTTGCCAACCGCGGCGAAATTGCCTTCCGCATTATGCGTTCATGTCGTGAAATGGGCATTTCAACCGTTGCCGTATATTCGGAAGCCGACCGTGCAGCCATGCATGTAAGGTACGCCGATGAAGCCTATCCCATTGGTCCGGCTCCTTCAGCAGAGAGTTACCTGAACATTGACCGCATCATTGAGGCAGCCAGAAAAGCCAATGCTGATGCCATTCATCCGGGCTATGGTTTTCTCTCCGAGAACGCGGCTTTTTCAGAGCGTTGCAGCAAGGAAGGCATTGAATTTATCGGTCCGGGTCCGGATGCCATCCGCCAGATGGGAGACAAGATTACGGCGCGGAAGACCATGATTGCCGCCGGGGTACCCGTTGTACCCGGTACCGTTGAAATGATTACCGATTATAACGAAGCCCTGAAAACCATCCGGGAAATCGGCCTGCCGGTGATGATCAAAGCCTCGGCCGGCGGAGGCGGAAAAGGGATGCGGCTGGTAAAAAGGGAGGAAGACATTGAGAGTGCGCTCCGCGGCGCCCGTTCCGAAGCAAAAACCGCTTTTGGTGACGATGCCGTTTACATCGAAAAATATATTGAATCGCCTCACCATATTGAATTCCAGATACTGGCCGATAAGCACGGCAACGCCGTTCACCTTTTCGAGCGTGAGTGCTCGGTTCAGCGCAGGCATCAGAAGGTGGTGGAAGAAACCCCCTCCCCCCTGCTTACTCCTGAAGTGCGGGCCGAGATGGGCGCCCATGCCGTAGCCGCGGCAAAAGCCTGTAATTATCACGGCGCAGGTACCATTGAATTCATTGTTGACGACCAACTGAATTATTACTTTCTCGAAATGAACACCCGCCTGCAGGTGGAGCATCCCATCACGGAGCGTGTGGTCGGCGTTGACCTTGTAAAGGAAATGATCAACATCGCCAATGGTTTTGAATTGCCTTTCAGGCAGGAAGAGTTGAAACAAAACGGCCATGCAATTGAATGCCGTATCTATGCCGAGGATCCTGACCGCAACTTTATGCCCAGTCCGGGAACCATCCGGCATATTTCCGAGCCGCTGGGTCTTGGCGTCCGTCATGACGGATATGTTTACGAAGGTTATACCATTCCCATTTACTATGACCCCATGATCTCCAAACTGATCGTATGGGCCGGGAACCGGAAGGAGGCCATCAACAGGATGAGCAGGGCCCTCGAAGAATACAAGATTACCGGGGTGAAAACATCCATTCCGTTTCTGGCAAAAATCATGGAGGCCGAAGCCTTCAGGTCAGGCAAATACAATACGCACTTTATTGAAGAGAACAGTGAATTCCTTTTCGGGAAACCCGATTGCGACGGGGTTTGTGAAGATATCGCCCTGATCTCCGCCTATCTTGAATATACTTCGCGGCTGCAGCAGGTTCAATTAACAGAGAAAGTGAACAAGCCTGTCAGCCGTTGGAAGGATCCGCAACGCCATGCATATATCTAAAACCGGTTCTATGTCAGTTGAAATCAATATTGAAGGACGGAATGCCAGGGTTACCGAACTGAAACGCGAAGGCAACCTGATCACCCTGCAGGTGGATGATGAAATCTACCAGGTTGACGCCCTGAAGGTGGGCGAAGGCCTCTATTCGGTGCTTTACAAAGGAAAATCGTATAACATTGAAATGATTGATGCCGGGTCGCCCCGACATTATACGGTGAATTCTTTCCACAACTCCTATCAGGTGGAAGTGATAGATGCGCAAACCCGTTACCGTATGAGCCGTTCAAGCGGCGATCACGGGGAAAGCGGAAATACCATCATATCCCCCATGCCCGGTAAGATTGTGAAGATTCCTGTGAAAGCTGGCGATCAGGTGGAAGCAGGTCAAACCCTGATCATCGTTTCGGCCATGAAGATGGAAAGCGAATTCAAATCCAAATCGGCAGGAACCGTTAAATCGATTCATGTTTCCGAAGGCGATACGGTGGAGGCCAACAAGGTGCTGGTGGTGGTTGAATAAGGGACGAGGGACGGCCCTTCGACTCCGCTCAGGGACCGGGACGGGGGACGGGTCTCACTAAGTAAGGAGCGGTTTTCACGGGTTTGAAGAAGAGAAAGGGAAGGAAATTTCTAATTTCTAATTTCTAATTTCTAAAATAAACACATCAACCTCAACCTTGGTTGCTGAGCGAAGCCGAAGGATGACCTCAGCCTTAAAAATCCGAAATCTGAAATCTGAAATCCAAAATAGAATATGTCAAATCTGGATGAAATTTACCGCAGGCTCGAAGAGCGTAACCGTCAGGCAGAACTGGGCGGTGGCCAGGAGCGCATTGACAAACTTCATAAGACGGGCCGTAAGACCGCCCGCGAGCGGATAGAGATGCTGCTTGATCCGGGCACTTTTGTCGAATTCGACCGTTTCGTGGTGCACCGTGCCCGCGATTTCGATATGGAGAAAACCCTGATTCCGGGTGACGGCGTGGTAAGCGGTCACGGTAAAATTGACGGAAGGCTGGTCTATGTGTTTGCCCAGGATTTCACCGTTTTTGGCGGCACCCTGAGCCGGGCCAATGCCGACAAGGTGATCAAAATTATGGATCTGGCGCTTAAGATGGGCGCTCCCGTTATCGGCCTGAACGATTCAGGCGGTGCCAGAATTCAGGAAGGGGTGGAAAGCCTGGCCGGGTATGCCGATATTTTTTACCGCAATGTGATGAGCAGCGGGGTTATTCCGCAAATCTCGGCCATTCTCGGCGCCTGCGCCGGAGGGGCTGTCTACAGCCCGGCCATCACCGATTTTATCCTGATGACCAAAGACTCGAGCTATATGTTCGTAACCGGACCGGATGTGATCAAAGCGGTAACCCATGAAGAAGTGACCAAAGACGAGCTGGGCGGCGCCATGACGCACAATGCAAAAAGCGGGGTGGCGCACCTGATGGCCGAAGATGAAGAACAGGCCATGATGATGATCCGCGAACTGATGAGTTTTCTGCCATCCAACAACATGGAGGAACCTCCTGTGATGAAAACCACCGACGACCCCAACCGCGAAGAAGAAAAACTGCAGGATATCGTACCATTTGACCCCAACAAGCCCTACGACATGACTGAAATCATCCACAGCGTGGTAGATGATGGCAATTTCATGCAGATTATGCCGCATTACGCGCAGAACATGATTACCGGGTTCGGCCGCCTCAATGGCAAGCCGGTCGGTATTGTGGCCAATCAGCCGGCCTTTCTGGCCGGGGTACTCGACATCAACAGCTCGGTAAAAGCAGCGCGCTTTGTGCGTTTCTGCGATGCCTTCAATATTCCGCTCATCACCTTCGTGGATGTACCGGGCTTCCTGCCGGGAACTTCGCAGGAGTTCGGTGGCATCATCAAGCATGGGGCAAAATTGCTGTATGCCTTTGCCGAAGCGACCGTCGCGAAAATTACGGTGATTACCCGCAAAGCTTATGGCGGAGCTTATGATGTGATGTCGAGCAAACACATCGGCGCCGATGTGAACTACGCCTGGCCTACGGCCGAAATTGCCGTGATGGGAGCCGAAGGGGCGGTCAACATCATCTTCCGCGACAAGCTCACCGATGATGACAAAGCCAAAGCCGTGAAGGATTACCGGGATGTTTTTGCCAGCCCTTACAAGGCAGCCGAACAGGGTTATATCGATGAGATTATCTATCCCAAACATACCCGCCGGAAGCTGATACAGGCACTGGAGATGTGTTCAAACAAACGCAAGAACAATCCGCCGCGCAAACATGGAAATATTCCATTGTAAATCAAAGGAAAAAATAATTCAGGACTTTTTTATCAGCAAAAAGAGATTTCCTTGCAGACTCATGATTTGTACTGCAGCTCGCTCAGGCCGCGGTATAACCCGTCCGCTGATCTGAGGAGTTCTTCATGGGTTCCTTTTTCCACGATGCGGCCCTGATCCATTACCAGGATCAGATCGGCTTTCCGGATGGTTGACAGCCGGTGGGCAATCACAATGGAGGTCCGGCCTTCCATCAGTTTCTCCAATGCATCCTGAACCAGGCGTTCACTTTCTGAGTCCAGCGAAGAGGTGGCCTCATCAAGAATGAGGATGCGCGGATCTTTCAGTACCGCCCTCGCTATGGCGATGCGTTGCCGCTGTCCGCCCGAAAGCTGTGTGCCCCTTTCTCCCACCAGGGTATCGGGCCCCTGAGGGAATTTTGAGATAAACTCCCAGGCGTTGGCCCTGCGGGCGGCTTCCTCTACCATTTCAGCCGATGCATCGAGTCGCCCGTAGGCAATGTTCTCGCGGATGCTTCCCCCGAAAAGAAAGATATCCTGGGGCACCACGGCCATCTGCGCCCGGAGCACTGAAAGAGGGATCTTTTCTGCTTCCTGGCCATCGAACAGAATATGGCCGGAAACCGGATTATATAAACGGAGGAGCAGGTTTACCAACGTTGATTTTCCGGCACCGCTCGGGCCTACCAGGGCAACCAGCGAACCCGGCCTGATCTCCGCGCTGATGCGATCGATGACATTTACATCGGTGCGCGAAGGGTAAGCAAAACTGACTTCATTCAGCCGGATATGGCCCCTGAGATGACCGGAGGCGGGGATTTCCCTGACCTCTTCCACCGGTTCGGGGGTTTCTCCGAAAATATCGAACAGGTCTTCGGTGGCCCCGATAAACTTCTGCACCTTGGCAAAAACATCGGCCAGGCCGCCGATGGTACCTCCGATAAAAACGGTATAAATCACAAATGAAAAGAGTTCACCGGTTGTAATTTCGCCGGATGACAGCAGAGCCGCGCCTTTCCAGATTACGGCCACCATGGTTCCGAAGATGCCGAGAATGACAAAGGATGAGAAAGCGCCGCGGACACGCCCGTTTTTAATGCCGGTTTGTGCAATATCTTCCGTGATGTCGCGGTACCTTTTCATCTCAAAAAACTCGTTGGTGAAGGTTTTCACACTTTGCACCCCCTGCAGGGTTTCCTCAACAATGGTGTTGGAGTCGGCCACCTGGGCCTGTGCTTTTTTGCTCAGTTTCCGGATATACCTGCCAAAAAAACCGACAAGGAGAAAAACCCCCGGGACCACAGCCAGCATAAAGAGGGTTAGTTTGACTGAAGTTACTGCCATCAGCACAATACCACCGCTGATGATGATGATCTGCCGGATAAATTCAGCCAGCGTGCTGGTAAGCGCGTCCTGGAGCAAAGTAATGTCTGAAGAGATCCTGCTGTTGAGTTCACCCACCCTGCGTTGCTGAAAAAATTTCATGGGCAGCCGGATCAGGTGGTTGAAGGTGTGCCGCCGCAGATCGGCCAGCGCCCGCTCAGCCACCTGCACAAAAAGATAAATCCTGAAATATGAAAACAGCGACTGGGCCACCAGTACCAGCACCAGGATCAGCGCCAGCCGGTTGATCTCCGCTCCCAGTTTCCCGCTATTGCCATATTCAACCAGCTCGCCCAGCAATTTCGGAAACAACAGGCTGGTGGCGCTTGATCCGAATAAAAACAGCAATCCCAGGCCATACGTCCATTTGTAAGGCTTAAGGTATTGAAACAATCGGGAAAGCCGGCGCAGGCCTGGCAGGGTAATCTTGCGTTTCAGGTTGTCATCGCTCATCGGGGAAGCTGTTTCAGAAGATTGTCACTATAACAAACAGCTCCGGGGAAAGTTGGATGCCCGAAGTTTTACCGGGCAACACAAAACGGCCGGCATCTCATAAACCTATGATTCCCGGCAACGGGCAACTATGGCTTTGACATGGATCCTGGTGGTATTCAGTACCGGGATACCGGCATAAGCCGGTTGGGTAAGGATCAGCGGAAATTCGGTACATCCCAGGATCAGGCTGTCGATTTGCTGCTGTTGCACCATATTTTCTATGATTTTAATCAGCAGTTCACGCGTGTCATCCCTGAAAATCCCCAACTCAATTTCGGTGAAGAGTTTATGATGCAACATTTCCCGGTCTTCCTTTCCGGGGACCACCACCTCCATTCCTTTCTGCCGGAAAGCGTCGGGATAGAATGATGCATCCATGGTAAAGCCGGTGCCAAACAGCCCGGGCCGTTTCAGCCCCAGGCGCAGGGCTTCGGTCCGGGTGGCTTCCACAATGCTGATCAACGGCAGTCCGGCGCGTTCACTGATTTCATCGAAAAAAATATGGGGCGTATTGGCGGTGATGGCGGCAAAATCAGCTCCCGCATCCTTCAGCCGCGCGATGGCATCAGCCAGGTAAACGATTGCTCCGTTATAATTGCCTGATTGCATAAAGCCCAGCAATTTCCCGAGATTTACGCTGTAGATGACAATCTCGGGGTAGTTCATCCCGCCGCTGTCATCCTTAAATGCATCAATAATGCCTTTGTAATAGTCAACCGTCGCTTCGGGGCCCGTGCCGCCGATCAATCCTATTTTTTTCATGAAGGTGAGTTTGCTGATGACATACAGTTAATAATTTACCATATTCCGCTTATTGACAGCCGGGGAGCTTCTACCCCGGCCCCGGTGTCCTCTGCCGGTCTGCAGCAGAATACCTCTGCAGGATTTCCTCCAGGATCATGGCCGCCCCTTCAATTAGCACAGGACATACCGACTGAAAAGCCCCGCTGCGTTTCGCTTCTTCGCGGCCTTCCGCTGTGCTGAGGTCGTGTTGCAGCAATTTATTGCAGTGCAGATCGCCAAAGCGGTGCTCAAAGGCCTGAAGAAATTCACCATAGATCTGCCGGACCTCCGCTTTTGCAGATGCTTCATCCGCCGGCGAATATCCGAAATGCAGCCCGATGACCATCAGGGATCCGCTCACCGCCCCGCAGATTTCTCCTCTTGAAGCGATGCCTCCGCCGAAAGCGGAACCCAGCCTGAAAGCGGAAACATCATCCCTGAAAAATTGACGGCCAAAGGGATAAAGAATGGATTGGGCGCAGTTGAATCCGCTTGCAAATGTTGTTACTGCTTCGGTTGATCTCGACATACTTTTGAATTAACTCATTAATTCAGAATAATCTTAAAATAAGCTTCTCCGGAAAGCCGGAGCCTGACCGGGGATTACCAATCAGAAATCCCCGCATTACCGGCTTCCGCTCAATCTTCCCGGGTTTCAATCCCTGAGACGCTGCATCTCATCTTTCTTCCGGTCTTTCTGCCTTTAAGTCAAAAAAATCGCTTTATCACCCGTAAATCCTGAACCCTTTCCATTCCTTTTCAACTGAAAATTTTGGTCCGCGGAGGATATATACGGGCATTTCGCGCTGCGGCCGGGTGCAGTCGGGGCAGAAGACCACTGCTGCTTTTTCAACGCTTTCGAACATGGTTTTTACCTTTTCGATGTTCACGGCAACCGCGATGTAGGTTTTAACGGAATCGGGGGGCGGGCCCCAGGTGTGAAAAGCATTGTGTGTGGCATAAACGGCCGGCAATCCCAGTTCCGGGCCATAGAGTTCCAGGGCCCCGGCATGGCCGTAATTGGATGAAATAATCACTGCATGCTGCCTTTCGGCAGGTGGCAGGGCATGGTAAACGCCGGCCACCTCCACTGCCAGTTCGTGCCAGCCAAGACGATCGGCCAGCCATTGCGGGATGGGTTCGCCCTTCTTACCCTCTTCAATGTCCATCTTCAGCCCAAGCCAGGCAATATGCGCTTTCAGCCGGTCGGGTGGCAAAAGAGGGGCAAATACCGGAGCGAGCAGAACGCCGCCGGCCAGCATCACCACTATCAGTGAAACCTGCACGCCGCGTTGCCAGGCTTTTTTAAGCGTGTGCTCCATGGCAACAGCTCCGAAAGCCATAAAAAATGTGTAAATTGAAGCAATCCTGTCGGGCCTGCTCGACTGCCCGGCGATCATCACCGCCATCAGAAACAGGTATGCGTATAACATCAGGCGGAAGTCCCTCCCCTTTCGGAAAATAAGCGCAATAACTCCGGCAAACCACAACGGAAAAGTAGCCGGGTTAACAAAAATTATCTGTTCCGTCAGAATCTGAAGCGGAGATTTTTCGATGTTCTTTCCGGTGAAGGAGTTACGATAAAGTTCAAGCGATGGGAAACCATTGGCAACCTGCCAGATCAGGTTAGGCAGCAGAATAACAAAGGCCGCCAGGCCGCCCCAAAGAATCCACCGGTTAAACAACAGGCGGCGCCTGCCTGAAATCAGTATCCCGATCACCAGGGCAAACCCGTAGAGCACAAAGGTGTGTTTATTCTGAAGTCCGATGCCCGAAAGTATGCCGATAGCCAGCCAATTACGGGGATCATTGTCCTGCACCATTTTCACCACAAAATATACCACCCCTGTCCAGATCAGCGGTTCAAAGGCATTCATCGAATAGAAACTGCCGAAGATCAGGAAAACCGGCATTACCATAACTCCCAGACAGGCCAGCAGCAGGCTGAATGGTCCGCCGCCCAGCCGCCGCGTAATTAATCCGGTGACAAATACTGTTGCCGCCATGCTGAGTGCCGGCAACAACCGCACTGCAAAAGTGTTTTCGCCAAACAACCATTGCACCGCAGCAAGCAATGCAAGAGAGAGCGGAGGCTGATCGATGTAGCCCCAGGCCGGACGCCGGGCACAGGAGAGAAAATAGACTTCGTCGATAAAAAATCCGTATGGCTTCACAAAACTGCTGAACATCAGCAGAACAAACAAAACAAACGACAGCGCCAAAGGAATCGGAAGTCTTACCGGAACTTTAACATTTGGTGACATATTGTTTGGGAAGGTTTGGATATTTGAGCAGATAAAGGTAAACAATTCCGATTTTCCAGAAGACCTCAGTTAAAACCTGCTTCCCCTTTCACCAGGCGATATGCCCGGTTTACCTGCACTATTGGCTGATTCCCCGGAAAATGTTTTCCGGATCCTGATCCGGTATTTACTTTTGTCCTGATTTAAAATGATTATCATGGAAAACAAACAAGTATGTCCCTGGTGGATGGGGTATTTTTTGCTGAATCCCGTCAGGCGGATTTCCCACAAACCGGAACAGATCCTGCAGCCATACCTACAGCCGGGCATGAAAACCGTTGACTTTGGCTGTGCCATGGGTTATTTCAGCCTGCCGATGGCCCGGATGGTGGGCAAAGGGGGATCAGTCTATTGTTTTGATATTCAGCAGAAGATGCTCAGCAAACTCACTTCCAGGGCTTTAAAACACGGCTTATCAGCTATCATAAAACCCATCCTGATCAATAATGAATCAGATATTTATGAAAACATAAAAGAATCCATAGATTTTATTCTGCTGTTCGCTGTTGCCCACGAAGTCCCCGATCAGCAGAAACTTTTTACTGATCTTGCAATGATGATGAAACCCGGTTCACTGATGTTGTTTGCTGAACCGGCAGGTCATGTTTCACAACGTGAATTTGAACAATCAATTAAATATGCCGGACAGGCAGGCCTCGAAAAAGCAGAGGAAAAGACAATAAACCGCAGCATGAGCACCTTGCTTAAGAAAAGATAGGCTGTGAGAAATATGCCGTTCATTATTTTCTCCTTTGGAATAAATGAGAAAGTATAAAACTGCATTTGCGAAAACTGCCAAACTTGTTGACCCTATTCTGCTGAACTGTTCATAAGAGGGTTACAAGGGATGCCAGAGATTGATAGCAGATAAGCAACCACTGAGCCGCCGGGTTCAACTGCTTCACCTGATTGTCATTACCTCATCCGGAAGCATCCTTTTACTCCACGGAACTTTTTCGTATTTTCGCATTTCTATTTACTTGTTGATGATCCCGCCCTTTTTTAAAAAAAAACACCTCTGGCTGCTGCTTGCCGTTTCAGCGCTCACCCGCCTGCTGATCGCGGCTTTTACCGAGTTGGGCAACGATGAGGTGTACTACATCAATTACGCGCTTTATCCCGACCTGAGCCATTTTGACCACCCCCCCATGGTGGGCTGGTTTATTCAGTTGTTCAGCCTGAACCTGCTGTCAGACAGCGAGCTGTTTATCCGCCTGGGCGCAGTGGTGGCCGGAACCCTGAACACCTGGCTGATGTATCTTACCGGCAAGGAATTAAAAGATGAAACCACCGGCTGGTATGCCGCCCTGCTCTATAACGTTTCCTTTTACACTTTCGTGATTTCCGGCATCTTTATGATGCCCGACGGGCCGCAGATGCTCTTCTGGCTGCTCACACTGCTGCTTGTCGTGAAGGCAGTCAAAACCGGACCCGAGGGCGCGGGGGCAGGCCGTCTGGTTTTGATGGCGGGGGTAAGCGGTGGGCTGGCCCTGATGTCGAAATATACGTCCGTATTTCTGTTTACGGGAGCGGGACTGTATTTTCTGATGTATGACCGGCGCTGGCTTCGGAAGTGGGAGGTTTATACCTCCATCCTGATTGCCCTTGCGATATTTTCGCCGGTCATTCTCTGGAATGTCCGTTACGATTTCATCAGTTTCAGCTTTCACAGCGAACGGGTGGAAGTGGTAAAAACCCTGTTGCGCCCCGATCTGTTTGCCATCGAACTGGGCGGACAGATCTTTTACAACAATCCCTTCGTTTTCGGGCTGGGGGTTGCCGGAATTGTTGCCTTTTACAGAAAACGCTTACCTGGTAACAGGGATGCGCATCGCCTGCTGCTGACCACCGCCCTGCCGGTGATCCTGCTTTTTCTCGGCTTCTCGCTTTTCAGGCGCACCCTCCCCCACTGGACCGGTCCCGCATGGACAACCCTGATGCCGCTGGCCGCATTATACCTCAGGAATGAAACCGCGCAAGGCCGGGAGGGCAACCGGCTGCCGCCCCTGCTGAAAGGAGCGGCCGGATTTCTGGCGCTGGTGCTGACACTGGCCCTGCTGCAGATCAGCCAGGGGTGGTTTCTGAATAAAGGCATTAATCCTGACACCGGAAAGAGGCTCGGAATTAAAGACATTACGCTGGATATGTACGGCTGGGGGCAGCTCCGGGAAGGATTTGAGCCTGTTTACCGGCAGGATACGGCCTCCGGCAGGATGCACAAAGATGCCGTGATCATACAGCAACGATGGTTTCCGGCCGCCAACCTCGACTATTACGTGGCCAGGCCGCTGGGATTAACGGTGCTGACCCTCGCTGAAATCGACCGCACCCACAAATACGCCTGGATCACGCAGCAGCGCGGCGGTTTCCACCCGGGCATGGATGCCTACTACTTCTCTTCGAGCTATGCTTTTTCCGATCCCAACGGACTCTATAAAGATTATTTTATCCGGATAGAACAACCGGATACCATTCCCGTTTACCGCAACAATGTGCTGGTAATGTATCATTATGTGTGGAGGATGCGGGGGTTGATGTTTCATCCACCGGATAAATTAACCGGTAAAAACCTCTCTATTCGTTCAGATAGCTATCCCGATTAAATCCCCAGTTTGTCCGTGCGTTCCGGCGGATCGGCCAGCACGGCCCTGTTATCCTTTACAATTACAGGGCGGCGGATCAGGCGCGGATAAGCGGCCAGCGCCTCCAGCCAGGCCTCATCGTTCAGGGTTTTTCCCCTGTAATTCTCCTTGTAGTAATCTTCCTGGGTTCTTACCAGTTCGGAGGGTTTTATCCCCAGCTTGTCAATCATTGAACGAAGTTCTTCAACGGTAATGCCTTCGCGGATGTATTCCCTGATTTCGAATTCCACCCCTTTTGCTTTCAGGTATTCAAGTCCGGCCCTTGATTTCCGGCATTTGGGATTGTGATAGATGGTGATCATAGGAAGGATTTTAAATTTTTAGTATTGGGGGAAATCAGCATTTCAGGTAAAAATACAAAAAAAGCCGGAGTATCCACCCCGGCCCGGTCAGTTACAGATAACACTGTTTATAAGGCATCCCGGCCAAATTCCATCAGATAGGCTTTGATAAAATCGTTGAGGTCGCCGTCGAGCACCGCGGTGGTGTCGCTGGTTTCATGATCGGTGCGCAGGTCTTTCACCATCTTGTAAGGGTGAAGGACATAACTCCGGATCTGCGAGCCCCATTCAATCTTCTTCTTCTTGCCTTCAATCACGGCAA
Source organism: Lentimicrobium saccharophilum (assembly GCF_001192835.1). Classification (NCBI taxonomy): domain Bacteria; kingdom Pseudomonadati; phylum Bacteroidota; class Bacteroidia; order Bacteroidales; family Lentimicrobiaceae; genus Lentimicrobium; species Lentimicrobium saccharophilum. The sequence goes on along the minus strand of NZ_DF968182.1, from coordinate 303,488 downwards.
TGGCCTCTTTCTTCTTGCGAAGTTCAATCTCATACAACTGTGATTTAAGCATCTGAAGGGCTTTTTCGCGGTTTTGCCCCTGCGAGCGGGTTTCCTGGCATTCCACGATGATGCCCGAAGGTTCGTGCCGGAGCCTGACGGCGGTTTCCACCTTGTTTACGTTTTGTCCGCCCGGCCCGCTTGAGCGGAAAGTATCCCAGGTAATATCCGAGGGATTGATCTGGATGTCGATGTTATCATCAACCACCGGATAAACATAAACCGACGCGAACGAAGTATGCCTTTTGTTGGCCGAATCGAAAGGAGAAAGGCGCACCAGCCGGTGAACCCCGTTTTCGCTTTTCAGGTAACCGAAAGCGTTATCGCCCTCAAACTCCAGGGCCACGGATTTAATGCCCGCCACATCGCCTTCGTGGAGGTCGAGTTCCTTTACCTTATAGTTGTTGCGCTCGCCGTACCTGACGTACATACGCATCAGCATCTCGGCCCAGTCGTTGCTTTCGGTTCCACCGGCCCCCGCGTTGATCTGCAGAATGGCATTCAGGCGGTCTTCCTCGTTGCTGAGCATATTCCGCAACTCCAGGTCTTCGATTTTATTCAGGGCATCGGCATACTGATGGTCCAGGTCAGCTTCAGTGGCTTCATCGAGCTCATAAAAATCAAACAGAACCGAAAGGTCCGATACCGCCGACCCGGCAGCATCAAAATCGATGGTCCACTTTTTCTTCTCCTGAATCTGTTTCATCAGGGCTTCTGCCTTTTTCGGCTCATCCCAGAAGCCCGGCTGATGCGTCAGCGCTTCTTCCTCTGCTATTTTTTTCTTTTTGTCTTCAATGTCAAAGGAACCTCCTTAAGGCGTCAAGCCTTTTCGAGAGGTCAGTCAATTGCTCTTTTTGAACCATCCTTAAATTTCCTTCCTTTTCATCAGCTCATCAATAATCTCCGCCACCAGTTCCGGTTCATACCCCTTGGCGATGGCCGGTTTGGCCAGGCGATGCTTGAACAGCATCATATTCGAACGGTCGGTTACGGCAATCTTGTGCTCCACCATGCCGACAATCACATTCCGGTAATCTTCTTCATCTATCTCGCTGAGGCCGGCTTTTATCGCGGCATCAGAAATCTGCCGGGCTTTCAGTTCGCCGATGATGCGTGAACGGCCCCATTTTTTATTCCGGAACTTACCCCCCGCGTAAAGCTTGGCATAACGCTCCTCGTTGATAAAACCTTCTTCTACCAACTGCCTGATGATCTTATCGGTATTCTTATCCGAAAACCCGAGTGAGTTGGCGTGAATTTTTACTTCTACCAGACAACGCTCCTGCATGGCGCACCAGCGGCGGATTTTTGACAATTGTTTATCAAGTTCTTTCATATCTTGAATGTTTATACATTTATTTTGAATGCAAATATAGATTTATCCCCGGGCAAAACCAAATAATTTTCATCCAAAATGCTGAAAACACTGAGATGCCGGTTTTTATTATTTTATATCAATCAGATATATATTAAATATGAGTACCGCATCGGGACGGATTCCGGCAGGGGGATTGCTTCCATATCCCAGTCTGCTGGGAATCAATAACTTCCCTTTAGCTCCCTTGCCAAACTTCTGCAGGCCTTCCTGCCATCCCGAGATCACGCCCGACAACGGAAAGGTGAGCGTATTGGCGTCAAACACCTCGCCGTCAGTATAGTAACCCTTGTATTGTACCCTGACTTCGTTGCTGAGGGTAGGATACTGTTCAGTACCGGCTTCCTCCGTTACATAATAAAGGCCTGAGGCCGTTTTGTCCGCTTCAAGTTTGTTCGCGGCTATGTAATCACGGATAATCTGATCGTCTATGGCATCGATATCTTCTTCCTTTTTGCAGGAACTGAGAAAGCATACCGCCGACAGCAGTGTGATCAGTAAAAGTTTGTGTTTGTGAAGATTCAGGTATTTCATTTCAAAAGGTTTAAAATATGCTTAATTGTCACTCAATAATCTGTTCACAAGAAGCGGAACGCCGCTACCGGCTTTCATTTGCAATACTTCGAGCCTTGAAATTCCTCCTACCGGCAGGCTGTTCGGATCCACAACATATTTCATGCAACGCGCGGGCGCATAATGCATAAGTCCGGCGGCGGGATACACCAAAAGTGAAGTGCCTATTATCAGCAGGATATCAGCCTCCGCCACGAGGTCAGCGGCAGCCTCAATCAGGGGCACGGCCTCCCCGAACCACACGATGTGCGGCCTGAGCTGGAAACCCTTTTCGCAATGGTCGCCCAACCCGATTTCTCCGTATCCGATATTGTAAACCAGTTCGTCATCCGCGGTGCTGCGCACCTTTACCAGTTCACCATGGAGATGAAGAATATTCGCTGAACCCGCCCGCTCGTGCAGGTCGTCAACATTCTGGGTAATGATCTGTACATCGAATTTTTCTTCCAGCTTCACCAGGGCCACGTGTGCGGCATTGGGCACAACGGTGCCGAGCTGGGCGCGCCGTTTGTTATAGAACTCAAGCACCAGGGCGGGATTCCGCTGCCAGGCATCCCAGGTGGCGACTTCTTCAATCCTGTATTCCTCCCAGAGTCCGTCAGCATCGCGGAATGTTCTGATGCCGCTTTCGGCGCTGATTCCGGCGCCGGTAAGCACGACAACTTTCTCCCTTTTCATGCCGCAAAAGTACGAATTTGAAAATTTCACCAGCAAACAGAAGTGCCTGAAATAAAAACTGCTGCCGGGGTCAGGGCAGCAGTTCAAAACTTTCAGAGAAAATTAATCTTCAAAAAGGTTCATATCATCAAGTACCTTCATAACGCCTTTCACCGAATTGGCAGATTCTTCCAGCATTTTCTTTTCTTCCTTGTTCAGGTTCAGTTCAATAATCTCTTCGATGCCCCTGGATCCCAGTTTCACCGGAACGCCCATATAGACATCATGAAGTCCGTATTCGCCGTTGAGCAGGGCGCAAACCGGGAAAATCCGCTTCTGGTCATCCACAATGGCTTCCACCATCTGGGCGGCCGCGGCACCCGGCGCATACCAGGCCGAAGTCCCCATCAGGTTTACCAGCTCTCCGCCGCCTTTCTTGGTCCTCTCCACAATCTTGTCGATCTCCTCTTTATTCAGCAGGTCCGTTACCGGGATACCGGCAATAGAGGTAAACCTGGGCAGGGGAACCATGGTATCGCCGTGCCCGCCAAGCAGCAGGGAGTGAATGTCCTTGGGCGAAACATCAAGCGCTTCAGCCAGAAATGCCTTGTATCGCCCGGTATCGAGGATACCTGCCATCCCGAATACGCGGCTCGAATGCTTGCGGGCGGCTTTGTAAGCGGCATAAGTCATTACGTCAAGCGGGTTTGAAACCACGATGATGATCGCTTCCGGCGAGTATTTTACCACCTTTTCGGTAACGTCTTTCACAATGGCGGCATTGGTCTTGATAAGGTCGTCGCGGCTCATGCCCGGTTTACGGGGCAGCCCGGAAGTAATTACCACGATTGAGGAACCTTTGGTTTTAAGATAATCATTGGTAACCCCGATCACACGCGTATTGAAGTTATTGATGGAAGAAGTCTGCCAGATATCCAGGGCCTTTCCTTCGGCGACCCCTTCTTTGATATCCACCAATACAACTTCGCGGGTAAGGTCTTTATGTGCTATAACATTTGCACAGGTTGCGCCGACGTTACCGGCACCGATTACAGTGATCTTTTTCATATTATTGAATTTTAAAATTTTCCCGGCTTTTCTGATACCAGATCCTGTTATCCGGAATAACCGAACAAAAGTAAGAATTTAGATATTAGTATGAAAAAGAAACCGTTAAATTAATTCCGGTCTGACAACCATCTCAGGTTGATTCATTCCGTTGTGCATCAATCACGGCAATGGTTACCATATTCACGATCTCGGAAACACTTGAGCCCATCTGTAAAACATGGACCGATTTACTCAGTCCCATGAGTATAGGTCCTATGGCTTCGGCGCCGCCCAACTCCTGAATCAGTTTGTAAGCAATATTACCGGCCGTCAGATAGGGGAAAATAAGTGTATTGGCCGGTCCGTCAGCCAGCTTGGAGAAAGGGAAGTTTTCGCGCAGCAGATCGTTGTTGATGGCAAAATTGGCCTGCATATCTCCATCTACAATCAGATCGGGACATTCTTTATGCAGCTTTTCCACCGCAGTCCTTACCATGATGGGAATATTCCCTTCTACAGAACCAAAATTGGAATAAGAAAGCATGGCAATTCTGGGCTCAATATTAAACTGCCTTACGGTAGCGGCGGCCTGTTTGGTGATTTCGACCAGTTTGTCTGCATCCGGATTCATATTCACCGTCGTATCGGCAAAGAAAATCGGCCCCTTTTTGGTTAGCATGATATACATACCTGACACGATGGTAGTCCCTTTCTTTTTCCCGATGATCCGCAGCGCGGGTCGAATGGTGGCAGGATAGCTGCTGGTGAGGCCGGAGATCATGGCATCGGCATAACCATTTTCAACAAGGCTGGGACCGAAGTAGTTGCGGTGTGTCATCATATCGCGCGCTGCATTCATGGTGACGCCCCTGCGTTTGCGCTTTTCGAAAAACTGTACGGCAAAGGATTCGCGCCGTTCATTTTCCTCAGGAGACCGTGGATCAATGATTTCAATATCATGCAATTCAAGGTCGTGCTCATTGATAAGCCCCAAAATAACATCGCGGTTACCCAACAGGATCGGAATGGCAATGCCTTCTTCCACAACAATTTCAGCAGCCTTGAGGATCTTATAATTTTCGGCTTCGGCAAATACCACCCGCCTGGGGTTCTTTTTGGCCCTTGCCTTGATCTGCCGGATTAGTGGATTGCTCAGTCCCAGCCGTTTACCCAATTCATCGCGGTAGGCATCCCAGTCGGTGACGGGTTTCCGCGCCACTCCGGTATCCATAGCCGCTTTGGCAACGGCAGGAGCAACATGGGTGATCAGCCTGGGATCACTGGGTTTTGGGATTATATAGTCTTTCCCGAATTTGAGGTTGGTTACCTGGTAGGCGATGTTCACCTCCTCAGGCACCGGCTGCTTGGCCAGATCAGCCAGGGCATGTGCCGCCGCGAGCTTCATTTCCTCGTTGATGGCGGTGGCCCGCACATCCATCGCACCCCTGAAGATATAAGGGAAACCTAAAACATTATTTACCTGATTAGGAAAATCAGAACGCCCTGTTCCCATAATCAGATCCTTGCGGGTAGCCGTTGCCAGTTCGTAGGATATTTCGGGCGTCGGATTGGCCAGCGCGAAAACGATGGGATGGTCAGCCATGCTGAGCAGCATTTCGGGTGTAACGACCCCGGCAACCGAAAGGCCCAGGAACATATCGGCATCCTTCATGGCTTCGGCCAGGGTGTTGATATCGCGATCGGTGACAAACTTCTGCTTCCAGGGGTTCAAATCCGTGCGCTTTTTATTAAGTACCCCCTTTGAGTCAACCATCACCAGGTTTTCCGGTTTCACCCCAAGGGAAAGATACAATTTGGAACATGAGATGGCGGAAGCCCCCGCGCCATTCACCACTACCCTGATCTCTTCAATTTTCTTCCCGCTGATTTCAAGCGCATTCAGCAATCCGGCAGAGGTAATAATCGCTGTGCCATGCTGATCATCATGCATCAGCGGGATATCCAGCAGTTCCTTCAGCCGGTCTTCCACCTCGAAGCATTCCGGAGCCTTGATGTCCTCAAGGTTGATTCCGCCAAAAGTCGGGGCAATTGACTTGATGGTATTAACCATCCCTTCGATGGATTTGTCGCTGAGTTCAATATCAAATACATCAATATCCGCAAATATCTTAAACAGCAGGCCTTTGCCTTCCATCACAGGCTTGCCGGCCTCCGGACCGATGTCTCCGAGGCCCAGCACAGCGGTACCGTTTGAAATAACAGCCACCAGGTTGCCTTTTGCCGTATATTTATATACATCCTCAGGATTGGCTTTGATCTCAAGACAGGGTTCCGCCACACCGGGGCTGTAAGCCAGGGTAAGATCATACTGCGAGTGGTGGGGCTTGGTGGGAATGACTTCTATTTTACCGGGTCTGCCTTCGGCATGATAAGCCAAAGCGTTCTTTTTACTCAGGGGGGTCTTCATAGGTCAGGGATTGACGATGTTGGAGGATGATGTATAAACAATAAAACAAATGTATAAAACTGCATCCGGAAATCAAATTACTTTTCGGATAAATAAACCATTCAATGTGAAAGGAGGAAAATAATTACCAATTCAACAAATATCTCTATTTTTGTCGGTTAACAGATAAACGCCCGGTTTATGTACGCATTTATCGAAGGAAAAATATCCGGGATCAATCCGGCGGAAGTGGTGATTGATTGCCATGGCGTTGGCTATGATATTTCCATTTCGGTAAACACTTATTCCCGGATAAAGGATCTTGAAACCTGCCGCCTGCTTACGCACCTTGCCGTGAAGGAGGACGCGATGGTGCTTTACGGTTTTGCCAGCGAAGATGAACGCCAGCTTTTCCGGCAGCTGATTTCAGTTTCAGGGGTTGGCGCCGGAACTGCGCGGCTCATCCTCTCCTCACTTACCCCCGAAGAAGTAACCGAAGCCATTATTCTTGGCAATGTACCTGTTTTACAGCGGGTTAAAGGCATAGGCGGCAAAACGGCCCAGCGCATCATCATCGACCTGAAGGATAAACTCGGAAAGGGTCAGGGCTTCAGAGAAATTTTGGGAAGCACACACAATACAAAGAAGGAAGAGGCGTTATCTGCTTTGTCGATGCTTGGCTTCAATAAAGCGCTGGCAGAGAAGACCATTGACAAAATTTTAAAAGAAGAAGGCACCTCGCTGACGGTGGAACAACTCATCAAGCATGCCCTCAGAATATTATAAATACACGCAACACCCTGGTAAACCGTTGAAATAACCAAAGGCTCAACCGGAAGCAATAAGAGACAGGCTATTTCGACGATTCAGGCAGTAATCACACACATACAAAACACTGAATTACTTGGAGCGCACAATAAAATACTTTATCCGACTTTTTGCACTTTTTTTTGTTGTTTCCATTGCCTGGGGAATACCGGTTCCCTATGATCTTTCAGGAATAACCGGGCCGGAAACACTACCTGCATCCCCGCCCGATACCACTAAACCCGGCGGAACCCTGCCCTATCCTCTCCCGGGCACGGAACCCGGATCCTTACCTGAACCTTCTGATAAGAATAAGCTCTTCCTCGGCAATACTTCCAACTTCACGGAAGAAATTATTTACGACCCGGCCACCAACACTTACAGCATTGTCCGGAAAGCAGGGGCGGTGCCGCTTTCTTCGCCAACCACGCTCACCTTTGATGAATTTAAGGAACTGGACCTTGACCGCTCTCTCCAAAGCTACTGGCGCGAAAAAGCTGTTTCATCCGGGGGTGTGTCACGCACAGGGATTATTCCCCAGATACACATTGGCGGCCAGGTGTTCGACAGGATTTTCGGAGGTAACACCATTGACATCCGTCCGCAGGGAAGCGCCGAAGTTACCTTTGGCATCCTCTCCAACCGCCGCGACGACCCCGCGCTCGACATCCGCCAGCGCCGCACCACCAACTTCGATTTTCAGCAGCGTATTCAGATGAGCGTAATGGCCAAGATCGGCGATAAAATTGAATTTAATACCAATTACAATACGGAAGCCACCTTCGACTTTGAAAACAAACTGAAACTCAAATACGAAGGCAAGGAAGACGAAATTATCAAACTGATTGAAGCGGGGGATGTTACCTTCCCGCTCAACAGCACCCTGATCACCGGAAGCCAGAGCCTTTTCGGGCTGAAAACCCAGATGCAGTTCGGCCGCGCCACGGTTACGGGCGTCTTCTCGCAGCAGAAAAGCGAAACCTCGACCATCACCGTGCAGGGGGGCGCACAGACCAGTAAGTTCAGCGTACGGGCCCTCGACTATGAAGAAAACAAACACTTCTTCCTCGCCCAGTACTTCGTCGACAATTATGACAACGCCCTGAGCAAACTGCCCATTGTCAATTCCAACATCAACATTACCAAGATTGAAGTCTGGATAACCAACATCGGTCCTGCGGTTACCGACAACCGTAACCTCGTTGCTCTTATGGACCTCGGGGAAAAGGTCCCTTATAACCAAAGCATTGCCCCACGCCCCGGCGCTTCATACCCTGACAATAAATCGAACGACCTGCTCAGCCGCTTCGACACCACCAATATCCGCGACATCAACAGGGTGACACAATACCTCACCGGATCACCATTCGGTTATGTCTCAGGACAGGATTTCGAGAAAGTTGAAAACGCACGTAAACTCAACCCGAGTGAATATACTTTCAACTCAAAACTGGGATTCATCTCACTCAACAGTACCCTCAATCCTGACCAGGTCCTTGCAGTAGCTTATCAATATACCGTAATTGGCCAGGACAGTATATTCCAGGTTGGCGAGTTTTCTGACCAGGGAATTTCCTCTCCCAGAACCCTGATGGTAAAGCTGCTCAAAAGTACCGCCCTCAACACCAAAATTCCCATGTGGAACCTGATGATGAAGAACGTATACAACATCGGGGCATTCCAGCTTAACCGCGAAGATTTTATCCTGAATATCCTCTATTCGGGCAATGAGAACACCGTGCCTACCGGTTATTTTACCGATGGGCCTGAAGGGGTAAAGGGGATTCCGCTGCTCAGGTTGTTTAATTTCGACAATCTTGATCCTCAGCAAAACCCGCCGCATGACGGAATTTTCGACTTTATCGACAATGCCGCGCGACAGGGCGGAACCATTCAGGCTTCAAACGGTAGGGTCTTTTTCACCGTAAGGGAGCCATTCGGCAGTTACCTCAGGAAAAAGCTCGACAATCAGCAGCTTGCCGATAAATACTGCTACGACTCGCTTTACACCCTTACCAAAAGCGGGGCGCAGCAATATCCGGATAAAAACAGGTATATTCTTGAGGGGCAGTATAAATCGTCCTCGGGGTCTGAGATTTCGCTCAATGCACTGAATGTACCTCAGGGCTCCGTGCGCGTGACCGCAGGGGGCATACCGCTTACCGAGAATGTTGACTATACCGTGGATTATACGCTGGGACGCGTGAAAATCATCAACGAAGGGATCCTCAATTCAGGAACCCCGGTAAGTATTTCGCTTGAAAACAATGCCACCTTTAACCTGCAAACCCAGACCATGATGGGTATGCATGTTGACTACAAGGTAAACAACGATTTCATCATCGGGGCAACCCTGCTGAACCTCCATGAACGCCCGCTGACCCAGAAAACAAACTTCGGCCAGGAACCGATTTCCAATACCATGTGGGGGCTTGATTTCAATTACCAGACCGAGTCGATGGCCCTCACCAAACTGATCGACAAGCTGCCATTCTACAGTACCAAAACCATCTCAAGGATTCAGTTTAACGGTGAATTTGCCCACTTTATCCCGGGGCATTCCCGCGCCGTTGGAAAAACCGGAACCTCGTACATCGATGATTTTGAGGGTGCCAAATCAACCATTGACCTTAAAAACGTAGGTACATGGTTTCTGGCCAGCACGCCTCAGGGGCAGACCAGCCGCGATATGTTCCCCGAAGCCGCCCAGGGCACGGGACTTGCCTATGGTTTCAACCGCGCCAAACTGGCCTGGTACACCATTGATCCTTTATTCTACGACCGCAACAGCAACCTCAGGCCAAAGAATGTATCTAAAGATGAATTATCGCGCAACTCCGTAAGGCTGGTCCGCGAAAGCGAGGTATTCCCCAATGCCGATCCCCCCAACGGTCAGCCCATGAACCTGCCCGTGCTAAATCTTGCCTTCTTCCCTGAAGAGCGCGGACCATATAATTATGATGTATTGCCCGGAAGCTTATCACGAGGGCTTGCCGAGGACGGGTCATTGCTCTTCCCCAGAACACGCTGGGGCGGGATTATGCGCAAAATCGAATCCACCGACTTCGAAGCCGCCAACGTTGAGTATATCGAATTCTGGCTGATGGATCCTTTCTCCGAGGACACCCTGCACAGTGGCGGAGATCTCTATTTTAACCTGGGAGACATTTCCGAAGATATTCTGCGTGATGGAAGAAAGAGCTATGAGAACGGACTTCCGGTTTCCGCTGAAGTTAAGAATGTGGATACCACCATCTGGGGACGCGTACCTACCCTGCAGGCACTGGTAAATGCCTTCGACAACGACATCGCGGCAAGGCCTTTCCAGGATGTCGGCTATGATGGATTGCCGGATGCCGATGAGCGCAGCTTCTTTGATGAGGATTATCTTCAGGTGATCGCCAACCAGTACGGGACATCTTCAGCAGCCTACCAACAGGCCTTTGAAGACCCTTCGGGAGATAATTATCACTTCTTCAGGGGGGCGGATTATGATAACGATCCGAAGTACAGCAGCGTGATCGAACGTTACAAAATGTATAACGGCGTTGAAGGCAACTCCCCGGCCACCGAACAATCGAACGAACAGTTTCAGACGCAGGCCACCACCCTGCCCAATGTGGAAGATATCAACCGCGACAATACCCTGAACGAGCAGGAACGTTACTTCCAGTACAAAATCAGGCTGACCCCCGACCGCATGAATATCGGGGAAAACTACATTACCGATATTTTCAATGCCGGAGACATCCCCCTTGAAAACGGCAAACGCGGCAATGTAAAATGGTACCAGTTTAAAGTTCCTGTTCAGAGTCCCGACGAGGTTGTCGGAAATATCCAGGACTTCAAAAGCATCCGTTTTATGCGTATGTTCCTCCGGAATTTTGACCAGCCGGTTGTCCTCAGGTTTGCCACCCTTGAACTGGTGCGGGGCGAGTGGAGAAAATATTACAGCAACCTGCTGGCTCCGGGAGAATATATCCCCAATCCCAACCAGAGCGAAACCTCCTTCGATATTTCCACCGTCAGTATCGAAGAGAATGGCAGCCGTTCTCCCATTCCCTATGTGCTGCCGCCTGACATTGAGCGCGAGATCAATGTTGGAACCACCAACTATCAGCGCCTGAACGAGCAGGCCATGGTATTGAAGGTTTGTAACCTGCTCGACGGCGATGCCAGAGGAACTTATAAAACCACCGACTTTGACTTCCGGCAGTACAAAAAACTCAAGATGTACATTCATGCCGAGAAAGCCATCGAAAACCAGGAACTGGCAAAAGGGGATGTAACGGTCTTTATCAGGATGGGTTCCGACTTCACAGAAAACTACTATGAGTATGAAGTTCCCGTGGAGATGACCCCTTGGTACACCACTGCCGCCAATCCCGGCCTCATCTGGCCCGATGCCAACCGGCTGGATATAGAACTGGACAAACTGGTGAAAGCCAAGCAACAGCGCAATGATGCCATGGGCCGCCCCGGATCGATGGTCACGGTAATGACCCCCTACGAAGTTTACGACGGAGAAAACCGGATTACCGTGGTGGGTATGCCCAGCATGAGCGATGTAAAAGCGTTTATGATCGGCGTCAGAAATCCGAAGAAGCAGTTTATAACCGACAATGATGACGGGGAATCCAAATGCGTGGAGGTATGGGTGAATGAGCTGCGGCTTACCGATTTTGATGAGAAAAGCGGATTTGCCGCCACGGCCAGGATCGCCGCCAATCTGGCCGACCTTGGCAACGTCGTGCTTTCGGGAAGCTACTCCACCGCCGGTTTCGGAAGCATTGAGAAAAAAGTTAATGAAAGGCAGCAGGAAGCTGTCGGGCAGGTTGATGTGGCCACCAACATTCAGTTGGGCAAGTTCTTTCCGGAAAAAGCCGGTATCAAAATCCCGATGCACATCGACTATTCCGAAATGCGCATGACCCCGAAATACGATCCGCTGGACCCCGATATCCTGATGAGCGAGGTGATGAACGACCTTGAAAGGAATGAAAGGGATTCGGTAAGAAACAAGGTGCAGGACATTACCCGGAGAACCAACATCAACTTTGTGAATATGCGCAAGGAGAAAGTTGGCGCCCAGGGCAAAACGCGCATTTACGACATTGAAAATTTTGACTTTACTTACGCTTACTCTGAAATATTCCACAGAAACATAGATATTGAATACGACAGCCGCAAGCAGTTCAGGGGCGGGATAGGCTATAACTTCCTGTATAATCCCAAACCGGTTAAGCCATTCCAGAATGTCAAATTCCTGCAGAGCAAGTCACTGGCGATCATCAAGGATTTCAACTTCTTCTATATGCCCAAGATGTTCGGATTCAGGACGGATATGAACAGGCAATACAATGAACGGCTGCTGCGGAACAAGAGTGATGCATTGATCATACTTGAGCCTACGTATACCAAATCGTGGGACTGGAACAGGTTGTATGACCTGAAGTTCGACCTGGCGCAATCACTGAAACTGGAGTATCAGGCCAATGCCAACGCTTACATCAGTGAGCCTCCCGGACAGATCAACCGGACCGCGGATGACTGGCAGGCCAAGCGGGATTCAATCTGGGACGAAATCATGAACTTCGGAAGCATGAACCGCTTCACGCAGAACATGAACCTGAATTACATCGTGCCCATCAACAAGATTCCCTTACTGAACTGGATTTCGCTGAATGCCAGGTATGCCAGCACTTTCCGCTGGGAAGCATCGCCAAGGTCCATACAGTCGATAATGGGAAATACCATTGAAAATTCAAATACCATCAACATCAATGGTAGTGCGCGCATGACCAATCTTTATAACAAATGGTCATTCCTGCGGAAGATCGGGCAACAAGGGAGGAGTCAGTCTCCGCAAAGGCCCGGGCAGGCTGCACGTCAGGCCCCGAAAGAACCCGACCCACAGCAGACCGCGGCCCAGGCAGACACCACGGCAAAAAAATCTCCCCAGATCGCCAAAGCGCTGGGTATCGGCATTGTAAAACTGATTATCGGAATTAAAGATGTTCAGTTTACCTACTCCGAATCCCAGGGGACGCTGTTGCCAGGATTTATGCCACAGCCCGACATCCTTGGGAGCAGACTTTCCGATATGGCACCGGGCTTCGGCTTCGCCTTCGGAAGCCAGGAAGACATCCGGTCAAGGGCTGTGCGTAATCAGTGGCTGACAACGGACACCCTGCTTAACAGCGCTTACATCACCCGGGCTACGAAGAATCTGAATGCCAGGATTACCTATGAACCATTCCCTGAATTCAGGGTGGAATTTACCGCTGAAAAGAAGGAATCATTTGCTTACCAGGAATATTTCAAGGCCAACGCAAACGGGGAATTCACTTCAACCTCCCCGCAGGACAGGGGCTCATTCAGCATTTCATTCTATACCCTTAAAACCGCCTTCAAAAAGGACGGGGAAGAAAACATCAATGAAGTCTTCGAGAATTTCAAGGACTATCGCATCATCATCGCGAAAAGGCTGAGTGAACTGAACCCGAATTCCATGCTCACCGACACTTTCCCCTCCGGCTACGGCAGCGGATCACAGGATGTCATCATACCAGCATTTATAGCTGCCTATACCGGTCGCGACCCGATGAAAGTTTCACTCTCGCCCTTCCCGAAAATTCCCATCCCCAACTGGAGATTTTCATACACGGGACTGAGCAAAATACCCTATTTCAAGCAATACCTGAAGAATCTGACAATCTCACATGCCTATCTGTCCACTTACTCCATAGGCAACTACGTATCGAATGTGGATTATCTTGAAAATCTTGGCTTCCAGTCCGCGCTGGACTTCAATCAGAATTTCATACCAAAAAACCAGATTGATGCCATTGCCATTACCGAACAGTTCAGCCCGCTGATCAATTTCGACATGACCTGGAATAATAGTTTGCTTTCAAGGTTTGAAATCAAGAAAGCCCGTTCACTGCAGTTAAGCTTTGTCAACAACCAGGTTACCGAAGTCAGGAGCAATGAACTGATCATCGGGGTGGGATACCGCTTCAAGGATGTTAAACTGAACCTCTCGAGCGGAGGCAGAAGGCAGCAATTGAAGAGCGACCTGAATGTCAAACTTGACCTTTCGGTAAGGGACAACAAAACGGTATTGCGCCGGCTCGATGAAGAGATCAATCAGATTTCAACCGGAAACAGAATGGTCTCCATCAACTCCTCAGCCGATTATGTGATCAACCAGCGGTTTAATGTGCGCCTGTTCTTTGATAAAACGATTACCAACCCGTTTGTTTCCTCACAGTTTCCCAATTCAACGACCAATGCCGGTGTGAGCCTGAGATTCACCCTTGCGCAATAAGTGATAACTCTTTATGCTTAAAGGCTGCCTTGTTGCAGCCTTTAAGCATTTATGGAGCGGCCATTTCAAAGGTGTTCATGGGGACTGCATCCGGAATACCGGCATTGAAGAGGGTAGAATCACCTGTTTATACTGCTGATATCCAGGTTTTTTCCCCAATTTCCGGAATAAACCCTGAGTGAAAGATAATAATCCCGATTTTAATTTGAATTCAAAAGTGTTTTAGTAATTTTGACCCCGATACGGCATACATTAAAAAACATAAAGATCATGAACATTCCAAGCAATCTGAAGTACACAAAGGATCACGAATGGATTAAAATTGAAGGCGATACTGCGCTTGTCGGGGTAACTGAATATGCCCAGGGTGAACTCGGGGATATTGTTTTCGTCGAAGTTGAGACTGTAGGGGAAACGCTTGACCAGCACGAAACCTTTGGTACCATTGAAGCAGTGAAGACTGTCAGTGATTTGTTCCTTCCTGTTTCGGGAGAAATCCTTGAATTCAACGATGCATTAAACAGCGCACCCGAGCTGATCAATAAGGATCCTTACGGGGAAGGCTGGATCATCAGACTTAAAATGACCAATCCGTCGGAAGCTGACGGACTGCTCGATGCAGCTGCTTACGGCGACCTGATCGGTGCCTGATTCCAAATCGCCCGTCCGCTCTCCGGGTATGCCTGCGAAAGCCAGAAATTTCCTGCCGTCCATAATATGGACGGCTGTTATTTTAGTGCTGACCCTGTTACCGGGTAATTATATCCCCAGGGTTGGCAGTTTCTGGAATCTGTTTTCGCCGGACAAACTGATACATATCTTTCTGTTTTCTGTACTTGCTTTGCTGCTATTCAGCGGATTCTTCAAACAATATCCGGGCCGGAACCAACGTTATATTACAGGAATGGTGCTTGCATTCAGCATTTTACTGGCAGTATTAACCGAATTGCTTCAGGCAATGTTACCTTTGGGCAGAAGCGGAAATGTGTACGACACCATTGCTGATTTCGCCGGCATCTCAATGGGTTGGCTGATTTTTTTTCAATACCGCAAGAAAAAGCAAAAAAAATTACCGGCCGACTGAAAAAATAACTAATTTAGCACACTGCTGTTTAAAGGCAGTAAGGTTAAGTGTAACTACTTATCAGTTAAATATATGGAAGCAAAAAAGACCCCGAAAGCTGACCTGGAACGTAAACGCACGTTCTTTGTCCAGATCGGACTGATTGTCGCGCTTGCAGCAGTTCTCGTAGCTTTCGAATGGAAAACCTACGACAAGCAACAGCTTGATCTTGGTGCACGTCAGGTCGAAAATATTGAGGATGAGATGATCGAGATCACTCAGCAGAACAAACCTCCCCCACCCCCTGCACCGCCTCCAACAACCACCCTGATCAATATTGTACAGGATGACGTTGAGGTGGAAGATGACATTTCCATAGACGCAGAAGCTTCACAGCTGACAGAAATCCCTGCTTATGTTCCTCCTGCAGTGACCGAAGAAGAAGAGGTTGCCGAGGCTGAGATCTTCATGGTTGTGGAAGATGCCCCGAGTTTCCCGGGTGGTGATGAAGCGAGGATCCGTTTCCTGCAGCAGAATATCAAGTACCCTCAGATGGCGCGTGAAAGCAGCATTCAGGGAACTGTTTATGTTACCTTTGTTGTTGAGCGTGACGGTTCGGTGACCGATGTCAGGGTACTCCGCGGTATCGGCGGTGGTTGCGACGAAGAAGCCATCCGCGTGATCAAGGCCATGCCCAAATGGAACCCCGGTAAACAGCGCGGAAAACCTGTTCGTGTGCAGTTTAATATGCCCATCAAGTTCACGCTTGCCGGATAAAATATTTCAAAGAAGTGTTAAAGCCTGTAACTCCGGTTGCAGGCTTTTTTATTGTTCGGCATTAACGCATCTTCTAAACCTGACACATCGGAAATCCAGCGCTCATGCTGTACCGTGCGCAAAGCCTGTATATCAGTGGCTTGTGAAACTTCCGTGGCTATAGATACAAACCATCTTAAATCAATCCATGATCCTGGAATTATTGGCTGGTCAGATTTCCGGTTAACTTCGTATGTCGCTCAGGGGCGTAATCCCTTGTTTATCTCCGGGTGAAAAATAATGCTGACAACTGCTTTTATATCCTGAAGCAAACTAATAATCTCCGCTTCTCAAGCTAGTCCGGCCATGATAAACGGTTTTTAAGCTTAGCCTGAGCTTCATAAATCAGTAACCGGCCGGTTTATCCTTCCGTGGCATTTCCGGATACAGACCGGGTGTAAAGCGGAGGATCAGCCACACATCAGAAAAAATACTTGGATCCCACGATTATCCGGTCATGTGGCCAAATATCCTGAAATGCAGAAGGGCCCGGAAACAGGCCCTTCTGCGGGAAAACAAATATAAAGGAAACTTAGGGGGCGATGTAAGCTGATTCAGCCGGAAATCCGGCGCGAATCAGGTAAAAGCTTATTCCTTTGGGGTGTAAATAGGTAGTTCATTCCCAGTACCTGTACCTCCGCAGTTTTTAAAGAAGTTCTCATCAAAATCTTTCAGCTGCAGAAGTTGTCCGGCCTGATACTTATTCAGTGGTTCCTGTGATCCGGCGTCATCGGTAGCAGCGTCACCTGAAATCTTAATCTCAGTGCGTCTGTTTTGCTGATGTTCTTCTTCGCTGCAGTTTATGCCGTCGGCACATTTGTTTACCAGTTTGTATTCTCCGTAACCATTGGCTGTAATACGCCCTTTGGCAATTCCACGGGAAATAATGTATTCCACCGCAGATTCAGCCCTGCGGTCGGAAAGCCGTTCATTGTATTTGAAGCTTCCCCTGGCATCGGTGTGCGAACCCAGTTCAACCAGAATATCAGGATTCTCGGTAAGGAAAGTAACAACTTTGTTAAGTTCAACGGCGGCATCAGGTCTGATGTTCCACTTGTCAAAATCGTAATAAATGTTTTCAAGGACAAAAATCTGATCAACCTTATACTTTGCAAGGAGCAGGTCCCTGTTTTCAATTTCAGCTTCTTTAGATTCCGCTCCGAGCTCCAGGTTAATGCAATCGGGATAGTAGCCGCCCTTAATCCCTTTAAACAGCAATGAAGCGCCTCTTTTAATTTTAACAGTGTATTTTCCGTTTTCATCCGTTTTCAATACAAGGACCTCATTATTCATTGTGTTCAGCATAAAAACGGTTGCGTTCCGCAGCACTTCCATTGTTTCCTTGTCCCTGACCAATCCGGCGATCAGTACGGAATCGGGAATCCTTTCGCTGACCTTAAACAAATATATGTCATCCTGTCCCTTACCGCCGGGCCTGTTTGAGCTGAGCATGCCCTCGGTCCCATTGCTGTGGAAAACGATCCCGAAATCATCGGCGGGTGAGTTTACCGGAGCTTTCATATTCTCAGGTTTTCCCCAGCTTTCGCCATCTGTTTCCGACCTGAAGATATCAAGACTGCCAAGCCCGGCATGTCCGTCTGAAGAGAAATATAAGACACTATCCTTATAAACATAAGGAAACATTTCATTTCCAAAAGAATTGATGGTTGCCCCGAGATTTTCTGCCGGGCCCCAGCCATCACCCTGACGTCTCACGCGGTAAAGGTCAGTGCCTCCGAATCCGCCCGGCATGTCGGAAGCAAAATAAAGGGTTTGCCCGTCGGCCGATAAGGCAGGATGTCCTACAGAATAGGCATCGCTGTTAAGATAGAATGGAACAGGATCACTCCACTTTCCATCTTCAGCATTGCTTGAAAAAAGTTTCAGGCGGTTGGTATAATATCTTGTAGAATCCAGTTCACCGGCTTTGCGACTCACCCTTGTAAAATACAAGGTGTTAAAGTCGCTTGAAAAAGTGGCCGGTCCATCATGGTATGCCTGATTAATCCGGCTGGAATAAACCGACGGGCTTCCCGGAACCATAATTCCTGACTGCTCATCCGCTTTCAGCTGGGCAAAAAACAGGTCAAGATAATAAGCCATGGTCCAGCCATAGCGTTTCTCGCCCGACTGAGCCATACGGTCGGTAGTGAAAACCATTCCGTCATTCATATAGACCGGCGAGAAATCAGCATATTCGGAATTTATTGTACCGGCATTGAACAATTCATATAAGTATTCAGGTTCAGCCCAGGTTTTGACTTCAGTGCTATACCTTGCAAAAAGCGCACCTCTCTGATCTTCCGGATTCATTACCGCATAGCGCTGAAACTGCGTTGCCGCTTCATCATACTTACCCATGCTGCGTAATACCTGTCCGTAATTAAAATAAACGCTGGCATCGTTTACTCCTGCAACAGCAAGTTTTTCATAATAAGAGGCTGCAGCTTCAAAATTGCTGATCAACCGGTGACAATCGCCCAACCTTGTGAGGGCATAGACTTCATGCTTGTTCTGCTTTTGTGCCAGTCTCTCATAATAAGGGATCGCCTTCGCATATTCAAAGCGGTTGAAAAGCCTGTCGGCCTTCGACTTTTGAGCAAAAAGCTGAGGGTTGATCAAAACAGCAACCGAAATCAGCAGGACCAGATATTTAGTTTTCATAATTTTATTCTTTAATTCCATTTTAGCATTCCTGTCCACTTCATCCGCCTCCTCAGAAATACCTCGGAGTCAATAATCTGGGCTTAAACAGGTTCATGTCATAAGAAATCATCACCTCGTGCGATCCCTGGGTATGGGTTTTCATCTCCGTAAGATAAGCATCGTATGAATAACCGAGTCTCCAGTTGTCTGTCAGGTTTAGTTCCACCATAAACACGATGGCATTCTTGCTGGTTATGGCATTCTTATTGGTTCTGTAGGATGCGCCGACCCATAACACATCATTGAAGAGAAAGCTGGCATTCAGGTCCATATTGAGCGGGGCATTGGCGGTGTACTTAAACATCATGCCAGGCCGGAAAACAACGTTATCAGAGAGCGGCAGCGCCAAACCGGCAATACCATAAAAATGCCTGGCCAGGGTGGCATAGGATGTGAGTCCGTTTTCGAATTCAACTTTACCATACTGACTTTCAAATAACTGCTTGGATGATACGCCCAGGTAATATGAACGGGTATAATAGTAGATCCCGAAATTCGCATCAGGCTGTAGCTTGTTCTTTGGCCTGTTAAGGATCACTTCATCGTCGCCGTCGCGCATCTCCAGGGCATCCCAGTCAACATTCACCTGGTTGAAACCTGCCTGAAGGCCCAATGAAAGAATTCCTTTGAACAGACGAACACGATAGGCATAATTGCCCATAAATCCGACATCGGTAAAAGGGCCGGTCTGGTCGGCATATACATACATACCAAGCGCAACATTTTCATTACGCAGGGGTGAATGTGCGCTGAAAGTGAGCGTTCTGGGTGCGCCATCGCCAAACCCCACCCACTGGTAACGGTTCAGCAGCGTCATGGTAAGCATGTCACGGCTTCCTGTGTAACCCGGGTTGATAACCAACCGGTTAAACATAAACTGGCTGTAAAGTGCATCTCTCTGCGACATGGCACTTACTGTTACCAGAAACAGTCCGATGATGAGTATTGACTTTTTCATTGTATTGGCTGTTATAAAATTGTTCCTTGTTTCCTTTTTTTGTTTTCCTTTATTTTACCGGTAGCTACCGGCCGGCATCGGATTCAAACCCCTTAAACCCTCCTGCTGACGGCCGGCGCTCTTCCGGTATATCAATTGCTGCCGTGAATAATCACCCAGCCTGTATAGATTTCATTTACCGACCTCAGTTTGACGATATAATAGTAGGTACCATCAGGCAACATTTTGCCATTCTTATTGGTTCCGTCCCATACTACCGAGGTATTGTTGTAATTCTCGAAATACCGAACCTGGTCGCTCCAGCGGTTGAAAAGAAGGACTTCATTGTCACCATACTCTTCTATTCCGTCTATGATCCATTTGTCATTGCGGCCGTCACCGTTCGGTGTTATTCCATTGTAGATGATGACCTCGGCACGACCCGGATCCGGTACCACTACAATAACGGAAACTGCGGTGTCGGAGATGGCAACTCCATTGATATCATAGAGAATGTAGGTAAACTCATCCATCCCGGTGAAATCAGGAGCCGGAGTGTAAGTCACCGTCATATCGCTATGGAGTTCAAGAGATCCGTTTGAAGGCTGGGTCAGGATTTCAATGCCTGCAGTAATGCCTTCAGGGACTATATCATTGAACATGTTGGTTATCAGTCTCGGCGTATTTACCAGGGTAGTGTCCAGGTCAGCAACCGCAATAAGATAAATGGGTGCAGGGGGGTCTTCTCCTTCTATCACGATGGTTACAGTGGCATCATCGCAGAGACCGCTCAGGTCGCATACCCGGTAGATAAAGGTATCGGTTCCGTGGAAGCCGGTATTCGGAGTATAAAGAATGTTTCCGTTTTGCGGGTCAACCATGGTGAATCCGTTTGCAGGATTGGTAATCACGGTTACTGTTGAAGGATCGATGTTGTTATCGCAATCTGTATCGTTCTCAAGAACAGGTACCGATACCGGAATATTCATTTCCGTAACATCATTGTCATCATTGGCGATTGGTCCGGCTATTACTGTTACCAGCATGCTGCAGCTTGCCTGATTTCCATGAATATCGGTGGCAGTCCAGGAAATCTCATGGATACCTGCAGGCAGTTCAATACTGCCGGCAGTGCCTGTGCTGCTTACCACACTCTCTATTCCACAGTTGTCAGAAACAACAGGCTCAGGAATTTCAACAAGTGCAGTGCATCCGGCTCCTGCAACAACAGTGATGTCTTCAGGACATTCGATCACCGGCAGCTCATTGTCAGAAACAGTCACAATCATTTCACAGGTTGAAGTCAATCCGTGAATATCAGTAACTGTCCATACAACGGTGGTTGTACCTGTCGGATAAACTCCGCTTGCATTATCTGTCCCGTTGAAGCTGTTCACCACAAATTCAATTCCGCAGTTATCTGATACAACAGGCTGTGGAACGGTTATATCGGCTTCGCAAACGCCAGGATCCGTATTTACAGAGATATCTTCGGGGCATACAATTACCGGAAGTTCATTGTCAGTAACGGTGACAGTCATAACACATTCAGACTGGTTACCATGGATATCAACAACTGTCCAGTTGATGGTTGTTGTGCCCGTCGGATAGATGCCACTTGCATCACCGGTGCCATTGTATGAGTTTACAACAGATTCAATTCCGCAGTTATCGGATACAACCGGCTGAGGTACGGTAACGTATGCTTCACAAACACCAGGATCAGTGTTAACAGCGATATCTTCAGGACACTCAATAACAGGAAGCTCATTATCGGATACTGTAACCGTCATGGAGCATTCAGCAATGTGACCATGTACATCGGTAACAGTCCAGATGATGGTGGTACTTCCAACCGGATAGATACCACTGGCATCATTGGTGCCGTTGAAGCTGTTAATAACGTTATCAACGCCACAGTTATCGGAAACTTCAGGCAGAGGCACAGTAACATAAGCTTCACAAACTCCGGGATCAGTGCTTACGGCAATATCCTCAGGACATACAATAACCGGCGCTTCCGCATCAACTACTGTAACATTCATAAAGCATGTGCTTGAATTTCCTGACATATCCACGACAGTCCACCAGACTACTGTTGTACCTACAGGATAAACTGCGGAGGCATCATCTGTCTGGGTGTAGGTATTAACAAGGGTACGGATTTCACAATTGTCGCTTACGAGAGGCTGGGGAACATTTACAAATGCCTCACATACGCCGGGATCGTTATTAACCGTAATATGTTGAGGACAAATAATATGAGGATCCTCATTATCATTGATGGTGATGGTCATGCTGCAGGTTGAAACGTTGCCGCATTCGTCGGTAGCTGTCCAGATAATGGTAGTTACACCTAAAGGATAAGAACCGGTTGCATTGTTGGTTCCGGTAATATTATTCACCAGGGTAACTTCTCCGCAAGCATCGATTGCTGCAGGAACAGGTACTTCAATCCATGCACCGCACATTCCAGGTTCTGTTTCAGCTACAATATTCTGAGGACAGGTTATTTCAGGAGCCTGGGTATCAGCTATGGTAAAGGTTGCAGTGGTAGTTGCAGCGTTTCCGCAGTTGTCTGTAGCAGTCCATGTAACAGTTGCAGATCCGGTAGCACCGCAAAGATCACTAAGCCCTTCAAAATCATTGGTAATGGTAACCTCACCGCAAATATCCTCAGCAACTGCGCTGTTCAGCCAGTTGTTGAGATCCCCGGTATTTCCGGAACCATTGCAGTTTACCGTTAAATCAACCGGAGCGTTAGTAAACACCGGAGCTTCGGTGTCAACGGTCCAGGTGTAGGTAATGCTTACCGGAGTGGCTGCATTATTGCAGGCATCGGTATAGTTGGCAGTCCAGGTCTGGGTGTAAGCGCAGCCTTCGTTTGACGGACCTTCGGTAGATACTTCGGGAATAAACTCGCCAGCGCAGTTGTCAAGACCGGTAAAGGCAGGAGCAACTACTTCAGGGTTGCAGCCAAGGTCACCGCTGATTGCCAGGGTTGAGATAACCGGAGCTTCGGTGTCAACAGTCCAGGTATAGGTAATGCTGACAGGAGCAGCAACATTGCCACAGGCGTCGGTATAGTTAGCAGTCCAGGTCTGGGTATAGGCGCAGCCTTCGTTTGACGGACCTTCAGTGGATACTTCAGGAGTAAACTCGCCGGCGCAGTTGTCAAGACCGGTGAAGGCAGGAGCAACTACTTCAGGGTTGCAGCCAAGGTCACCGCTTACTGCCAGGGTAGAGATTACCGGAGCTTCGGTGTCAACGGTCCAGGTGTAGGTAATGCTTACCGGAGTGGCTGCATTATTGCAGGCATCGGTATAGTTGGCAGTCCAGGTCTGGGTGTAAGCGCAGCCTTCGTTTGACGGACCTTCGGTAGATACTTCGGGAATAAACTCGCCAGCGCAGTTGTCAAGACCGGTAAAGGCAGGAGCAACTACTTCAGGGTTGCAGCCAAGGTCACCGCTGATTGCCAGGGTTGAGATAACCGGAGCTTCGGTGTCAACAGTCCAGGTATAGGTAATGCTGACAGGAGCAGCAACATTGCCACAGGCGTCGGTATAGTTAGCAGTCCAGGTCTGGGTATAGGCGCAGCCTTCGTTTGACGGACCTTCAGTGGATACTTCAGGAGTAAACTCGCCGGCGCAGTTGTCAAGACCGGTGAAGGCAGGAGCAACTACTTCAGGGTTGCAGCCAAGGTCACCGCTTACTGCTACGGTAGAGATTACCGGAGCTTCGGTGTCAACGGTCCAGGTGTAGGTAATGCTTGCTTCTTCAGCAACATTGCCACAGGCGTCGGTATAGTTGGCAGTCCAGGTCTGGGTGTAAGCACAGCCTTCGTTTGACGGACCTTCGGTGGATACTTCGGGAGTAAACTCGCCGGCGCAGTTGTCAAGACCAGTGAAGACAGGAGCAACAACCTCAGGATTGCAGCCAAGGTCACCGCTTACAGCTACGGTTGAGATCACCGGAGCTTCGGTGTCAACGGTCCAGGTATAGGTAATGCTTAACTCTTCGGCTACATTGCCACAGGCGTCGGTATAGTTGGCAGTCCAGGTCTGGGTGTAAGCGCAGCCTTCGTTTGACGGACCTTCAGTGGATACTTCGGGAGCAAATTCGCCGGCGCAGTTGTCAAGACCGGTGAAGACAGGAGCTTCTACAGTCGGGTTGCAGCCAAGGTCACCGCTTGTTGCTACGGTTGAGATTACCGGAGCTTCGGTGTCAACGGTCCAGGTATAGGTAATGCTTACTTCTTCAGCAACATTGCCACAAGCGTCGGTATAGTTGGCGGTCCAGGTCTGGGTATAAGCACAACCTTCGTTTGACGGACCTTCGGTGGATACTTCGGGAGCAAATTCGCCGGCGCAGTTGTCAAGACCGGTGAAGACAGGAGCTTCTACAGTCGGGTTGCAGCCAAGGTCACCGCTTACTGCAACGGTAGAGATTACCGGAACTTCGATGTCAACGGTCCATGTATAGGTAATGCTTACTTCTTCAGCAACATTGCCACAGGCGTCGGTATAGTTGGCAGTCCAGGTCTGGGTATAAGCGCAGCCTTCGTTTGACGGACCTTCGGTAGATACTTCAGGAGTAAACTCACCAGCACAGTTGTCAAGACCAGTGAAGACAGGAGCTTCTACAGTCGGGTTGCAGCCAAGGTCACCGCTTACTGCTACGGTAGAGATTACCGGAGCTTCGGTGTCAACGGTCCAGGTGTAGGTAATGCTTGCTTCTTCAGCAACATTGCCACAGGCGTCGGTATAGTTGGCAGTCCAGGTCTGGGTGTAAGTACAGCCTTCGTTTGACGGACCTTCGGTAGATACTTCAGGAGTAAACTCACCAGCACAGTTGTCAAGGCCGGTGAAGACGGGAGCTACTACGGTCGGGTTGCAGCCAAGGTCACCGCTTGCTGCTACGGTAGAGATTACCGGAGCTTCGGTGTCAACAGTCCAGGTATAGGTAATGCTTACCGGGGTGGCTGCATTATTGCAGGCGTCGGTATAGTTGGCGGTCCAGGTCTGGGTGTAAGCGCAGCCTTCGTTTGACGGACCTTCGGTGGATACTTCGGGAGCAAATTCGCCGGCGCAGTTGTCAAGACCGGTGAAGACGGGAGCAACTACGGTCGGGTTGCAACCGAGGTCACCGTTTGATGCAGTGGTGCTGATTACCGGAGCTTCGGTGTCAACTGTCCAGCTATAAGTAATGCTTACAGGAGCAGCTACATTTCCGGCTGCATCCGTATAGGTGGCAATCCAGGTCTGAGCATAGCTGCAACCATTGGCAACAGGGCCTGCTGATGATACATTTGGTTCGAAAGTACCTGAACATCCATCCAGTCCTGTAAATACAGGAGCAGTTACATCCGGGTTACATCCAAGTTCGCCACTCTGGGCAACAGTGCTGATTACCGGAGCTTCGGAGTCAACTGTCCATGTGTAAGTAATGCTTACAGGTGCTGCTACATTGCCACAGGCATCCGTGTAATTGGCAGTCCAGGTCTGGGTGTAGTCACAACCATCAGCAACCGGACCATCAGTGCTTACAACAGGAGCAAAAACCCCGGCACAATTGTCAAGTCCTGTAAACTCAGGAGCTGTAATAGTCGGATTAAAACCAAGGTCTCCGCTTACAGCTATGGTAGAAATTACCGGAGCTTCAGTGTCAACAGTCCAGGTGTAAGTAATGCTGACCTCTTCGGCTACATTGCCACAGGCGTCGGTATAATTGGCGGTCCAGGTCTGGCTGTAAGCGCAGCCAGTGTTTGAGGCACCTTCAGTAGATACTTCAGGAGTAAACTCACCTGCACAGTTGTCAAGACCGGTGAAAACAGGAGCTACAACGGTCGGGTTGCAACCGAGGTCACCGCTTTCGGCTAAGGTAGAAATTACCGGTGCTTCGGTGTCAACGGTCCAGGTGTAGGTAATGCTTACCTCTTCGGCTACATTGCCACAGGCGTCGGTATAGTTGGCGGTCCAGGTCTGGCTGTAAGCGCAGCCAGTGTTTGAGGCACCTTCAGTAGATACTTCAGGAGTAAACTCACCTGCACAGTTGTCAAAGCCGGTGAAAACAGGAGCTACAACGGTCGGGTTGCAACCGAGGTCACCGCTTTCGGCTAAGGTAGAAATTACCGGTGCTTCGGTGTCAACGGTCCAGGTGTAGGTAATGCTGATTGCTTCGGCTACATTGCCACAGGCGTCGGTATAGTTGGCGGTCCAGGTCTGGGTGTAGGCACATCCTTCGCTGACCACGCCGGTGGTGGTAACTTCAGGCGTAAATTCTCCGGCGCAGTTGTCAAGGCCGGTGAAAACAGGAGCTACAACGGTCGGGTTGCAACCAAGGTCAGCGCTTTCGGCTACGGTTGAGATCACCGGAGCTTCGGTATCAACAGTCCAGGTGTAGGTAATGCTTACCTCTTCGGCTACATTGCCACAGGCGTCGGTATAGTTGGCGGTCCAGGTCTGGCTGTAAGCGCAGCCAGTGTTTGAGGCACCTTCAGTAGATACTTCAGGATTAAACTCACCTGCACAGTTGTCAAGGCCGGTGAAAACAGGAGCTACAACTTCAGGGTTGCAACCCAGGTCAGCGCTTTCGGCTAAGGTTGAGATCACCGGAGCTTCGGTGTCAACAGTCCAGGTGTAGGTAATGCTGACAGGCTCAGCAACATTCCCGGCTGCATCCGTATAAGTGGCAGTCCAGGTCTGAGTATAGCTGCAGCCAGTGGCTAAGGGGCCTTCTGTTGATACATTCGGTTCGAAAGTACCTGAACATCCATCCAGTCCTGTAAATACAGGAGCAGTTACAACCGGGTTACATCCAAGTTCGCCACTCTGGGCAACAGTGCTGATTACCGGAGCTTCGGAGTCAACTGTCCATGTGTAAGTAATGCTTACAGGTGCTGCTGCATTGCCACAGGCATCCGTGTAATTGGCAGTCCAGGTCTGGTTGTAGTCACAACCATCAGCAACCGGACCATCAGTGCTTACAACAGGAGCAAAAACCCCGGCACAATTGTCAAGTCCTGTAAACTCAGGAGCTGTAATAGTCGGATTAAAGCCAAGGTCTCCGCTTACAGCTAAGGTAGAGATCACCGGTGCTTCGGTGTCAACGGTCCAGGTATAAGTAATGCTGACCTCTTCGGCTACATTGCCACAGGCGTCGGTATAGTTGGCGGTCCAGGTCTGGCTGTAAGCGCAGCCAGTGTTTGAGGCACCTTCAGTAGATACTTCAGGAGTAAACTCACCTGCGCAGTTGTCAAGACCGGTGAAAACAGGAGCTACAACGGTCGGGTTGCAACCCAGGTCTGCGCTTTCGGCTAAGGTTGAGATCACCGGAGCTTCGGTGTCAACAGTCCAGGTGTAGGTAATGCTGACAGGCTCAGCAACATTCCCGGCTGCATCCGTATAAGTGGCAGTCCAGGTCTGAGTATAGCTGCAGCCAGTGGCTAAGGGGCCTTCTGTTGATACATTCGGTTCGAAAGTACCTGAACATCCATCCAGTCCTGTAAATACAGGAGCAGTTACAACCGGGTTACATCCAAGTTCGCCACTCTGGGCAACAGTGCTGATTACCGGAGCTTCGGAGTCAACTGTCCATGTGTAAGTAATGCTTACAGGTGCTGCTGCATTGCCACAGGCATCCGTGTAATTGGCAGTCCAGGTCTGGTTGTAGTCACAACCATCAGCAACCGGACCATCAGTGCTTACAACAGGAGCAAAAACCCCGGCACAATTGTCAAGTCCTGTAAACTCAGGAGCTGTAATAGTCGGATTAAAGCCAAGGTCTCCGCTTACAGCTAAGGTAGAGATCACCGGTGCTTCGGTGTCAACGGTCCAGGTGTAGGTAATGCTTACCTCTTCGGCTACATTGCCACAAGTGTCGGTATAGTTGGCGGTCCAGGTCTGGATGTAAGCGCAGCCAGTGTTTGAGGCACCTTCAGTAGATACTTCAGGAGTAAACTCACCTGCGCAGTTGTCAAGACCGGTGAAAACAGGAGCTACAACGGTCGGGTTACAACCCAGGTCAGCGCTTTCGGCTACGGTTGAAATCACCGGTACTTCGGTGTCAACGGTCCAGTTGTAAGTAATGCTGACCTCTTCGGCTACATTGCCACAGGCGTCGGTATAATTGGCGGTCCAGGTCTGGCTGTAGGCACATCCTTCGCTGATCACGCCGGTGGTGGTTACTTCAGGCGTAAATTCACCTGCGCAGTTGTCAATACCTGTGAAAACAGGAGCTACAACTTCAGGGTTGCAACCAAGGTCAGCGCTTTCGGCTACGGTCGAAATTACCGGAGCTTCGGTGTCAACGGTCCAGGTGTAGGTAATGCTGACCTCTTCGGCAATATTGCCACAGGCGTCGGTATAGTTAGAGGTCCAGGTCTGGGTGTAAGCGCAGCCAGTGTTTGAGGCACCTTCAGTAGATACTTCAGGAGTAAACTCACCTGCGCAGTTATCAAGACCGGTGAAAACAGGAGCTACAACTTCAGGGTTGCAACCCAGGTCAGCGCTTTCGGCTACGGTCGAAATTACCGGTGCTTCGGTGTCAACAGTCCAGGTATAGGTAATGCTTACAGGAGCAGCTACATTTCCGGCTGCATCCGTATAAGTGGCAGTCCAGGTCTGAGTATAGCTGCAGCCAGTGGCTAAGGGGCCTTCTGTTGATACATTCGGTTCGAAAGTACCTGAACATCCATCCAGTCCTGTAAATACAGGAGCAGTTACAACCGGGTTACATCCAAGTTCGCCACTCTGGGCAACAGTGCTGATTACCGGAGCTTCGGAGTCAACTGTCCATGTGTAAGTAATGCTTACAGGTGCTGCTGCATTGCCACAGGCATCCGTGTAATTGGCAGTCCAGGTCTGGGTGTAGTCACAACCATCAGCAACCGGACCATCAGTGCTTACAACAGGAGCAAAAACCCCGGCACAATTGTCAAGTCCTGTAAACTCAGGAGCTGTAATAGTCGGATTAAAACCAAGGTCTCCGCTTACAGCTATGGTAGAAATTACCGGAGCTTCGGTGTCAACGGTCCAGGTGTAGGTAATGCTGATTGCTTCGGCTACATTGCCACAGGCGTCGGTATAGTTGGCGGTCCAGTTCTGGCTGTAAGCGCAGCCAGTGTTTGAGGTACCTTCAGTAGATACTTCAGGAGTAAACTCACCTGCACAGTTGTCAAGACCTGTGAAAACAGGAGCTACAACGGTCGGGTTGCAACCCAGGTCTGCGCTTTCGGCTACGGTTGAGATCACCGGTGCTTCGGTGTCAACGGTCCAGGTATAAATAATGCTTACAGGTTCAGCTACATTTCCGGCTGCATCCGTATAAGTGGCAGTCCAGGTCTGAGTATAGCTGCAGCCAGTGGCTAAGGGGCCTTCTGTTGATACATTCGGTTCGAAAGTACCTGAACATCCATCCTGTCCTGTAAATACAGGAGCAGTTACAACCGGGTTACATCCAAGTTCACCACTCTGAGCAACAGTAGTGATTACCGGTAGTTCATCATCAACTGTCCAGGTGTAAGTAATGCTTACAGGTGCTGCTGCATTGCCACAGGCGTCGGTATAATTGGCGGTCCATGTCTGGCTGTAATCACAACCATCAGCAACCGGACCATCAGTGCTTACCACAGGAGCAAAAATTCCGGTACAATTGTCAAGTCCTGTAAACTCAGGAGCTGTAATAGTCGGATTAAAGCCAAGGTCTCCGCTTTCAGCAACGGTCGAAATTAACGGAGCTTCAGTGTCAACGGTCCAGGTGTAGGTAATGCTGATTGCTTCGGCTACATTGCCACAAGCATCGGTATAGTTGGCGGTCCAGGTCTGGCTGTAGGCACATCCTTCGCTGATCACGCCGGTGGTGGTTACTTCAGGCGTAAATTCACCTGCGCAGTTGTCAAGTCCGGTGAAAACAGGAGCTACAACGGTCGGGTTGCAACCCAGGTCAGCGCTTTCGGCTACGGTTGAAATTACCGGAGCGTCGGTGTCAATGGTTCTGATCAGGTTCTGGTATACGTTGATCGAATTACCGGAACCATCGGTAACACTGTATGTTCTTACAATTGTTTCGGTACATCCGTCAAGTACAGGTGAGCCATCGCTTACCCAAGACACAACCGGAGTTTCACAATTGTCATTTTCATCGGTAACAACCAGAATGTCAGGATCGGGGAATGTGCCATTACATCCGGAAAGGACGATATCGGCAGGGTTACTTGCCGTTGGCGGAGTGGTATCGGGAACGGTTCCTACGGTATAGTTGCCGGTGAATGTACATCCATCCGAATCTGTAACCACAACTGTATAGGTTCCGGCAACAATATTTGACAGATCTTCGGTTCCGGCAGTATAACCATTGGGACCGGTCCAGCCGTAAGCATAAGGAGCTGATCCCCCGGTAACGGTAATATCGATGGACCCGTCTGCAACGGTAGTGCATGAGTTGTTATTCACAACAGAAGTTACAGCCAGGGGCTCGGCAACTTCAATGCTCATTTCATCCGATACTGAACAACCGCTTGCCTGATTGGTAACTGTAAGTGTAAATGTATAGGTTCCGGATGTCGGAGGAGTGAAAACGGGATTGGCAATACTAGCATTGCTCAGTCCTGTTGAGGGAGTCCATGTGTAGAGCAGTGTCCCTGATCCGGTTGCGGAACCCTGCAGCTGATGTGTTTCGCAAAGGCCTATGCTTGCATCGGCTCCAGCATTGACGTTGCCGGGCGTAGCCTTTACAATCACCAATGAAGAAGCAGTTCCTGTACAACCATTGGCTGCAGTACCTGTAACTGTATAAGAAGTATTCGAAACCGGATTCACTGTAATGGATGCGCTGGTTGCGCCACCCGGATTCCAAACATAAGAGGCTGCTCCCGAAGCTGTAATGGTCACTTCAGTTCCGCGGCAAACTTCGATTTCTGCTGGATTAACTGTTACAACCGGTGAAGGATTAACTGTTACTATTACCTGATCAGTAGATGCACACTGTCCGGATGCATTGGTAACGGTCAGGGTGTAGGTGGTGGTGGCAGCCGGAGATGCAACAGGATTTGCAATAGAAGGATTGCTCAGTCCGGTGGCTGGACTCCATGAGTATAAAACGCCGCCTGTTCCGTTCAGCTGGGTGCTGGTGCCAGAACAGATGGAAACGTCACTTCCGGCATTGGCAACTATCGGCTGAGGCTCTCCAATGGTGGCGGCAGCTGAAACCGGTTCGTAACAGCTTCCCGGATCTCTTACAAGAACCGTATAAGAACCTGCTGACAATCCGGTGAAAGTATTTGATGCCTGCCAGGTTGTACCGTTATTAATGGAATACTGATAATTTCCGGAACCTCCGGTAGCATTGACAGTAATTACACCGTTGCTCTGGCCGGCACACTGTGCATTGGTAGCAGAAACAGAAGCGATGGTTACCTGTTCGTAAATATTGATGATTTCTTCAACATAAGAGATATTTTCATCACAGGGGCAGGAATTTCTGACCCTGACAATAAAGGTTTCTGCATTATCACCCGTACCATCATTCACAGCATAATAAGGAATTTCATAGGAAGCCTGTCCGGCAGGAATTACAATTTGTGTCGGGAAAGGCTGGCCGTCGGAAGTAAGGATATCGGTACCATTAATGGCAGAGCCGGCAAGAATAAGATCTACATGATAATCTTCCGTCAGATCAGTAGTCAAACGGGTAACAACGAGCCTGTTGTTGGTACAACCTTCAAATACATTGTTGTTATCCTGAATTCCGTTACCGAAGTGGGCCAATGAAAGCGTTTCGGCGTTGAAGCTTCTGGCGCCAAGAAATACTGCGGCATCCCACTGCTGGTCAGAGGCATCGGCAATGGCCATTTTAATGCGGTATGTAGCACAGGGGGTAACAGGATAAGTTGCGGTTAACTCAACCGTATAACCATCAAACTGCATGGTCAGGGATCCCGAAGGATTGTCAATGTAGTATTCAGTATTATGGGCAGGATAAGACTGACCGTTGGTATTTACCCCTGCAGGGTGGATGGTATTAATGGTTACATCTTCTCCGTTCGGAAGGGTGGCAAGATTGATAGCGTTATTTGAATAAGGTCCGGAGATGCCGGGGCCGCTGAGGAAAAATCCGAAAGCATCGTTAAAATTGGTATGAACATACTCAAGATATTCTTCGGAAGCAAAAACATACTTAAACTCCACTGTATTCCCGGCAGGAATAAAGTCAAATTCAAGGACAGCCGCATCAAACATGGTTCTGCCCGAAATGGTGGCAAGGTCAGGGTCAGAGGCATTGGAGACCATCTGATCGCTGCGGCCGGCATTGTTGTTAGGCCCCATGGCAGAACTTATCCGCCCGGTTGATAAAACAAGTCCCTCTTCCAACGCGAAGCCGGATGTAGCCCTTTCAAAATAACCAAGCATCCGGTTTCCGGGGGTACTGCTCCAGGTGTGATTTGTCCAGTTTCCATTATTGCGGTTATAATAACCAAATCTGATATTTTCAGCCTGCAAACATCCTGTCACCAGCACATTCTGAACCAACTGCTGAGGAGTCATCGCATTATAGGTAGCGTTTTCAGCCACTGAAATGGAGCCTGAAGGAGCCCTTTGCGAAGAATTTCCTCCGTCAACTGATATCCCCGGGATATCAGCAGGCGGAATCCGGTTAGGAACAATGGATTCCTGCGTTCCAAACTGAGCGGTTACAGATAAAACTGTAAACAGGGCGAATGCTGCTGTCATTAATACACCAGCCCTGTGGCCGTTGGTAGATGTTTTCATAACTAGGTATTTTGATATTTCTTTGTTTTCCCCATTTATACTGCCCGGGTGGCAGGTTCGATGTTTCCTGTATCCTTCTGCTCCCGACCCATCCCCCCAGATGCGTGCTTGCAGCTTTTCATTCGATTGTCCTTTGATTATCAGTGCTTTAAAAGAACACCTTGATTGATCTCCGAAACAATTAACTTTTGCATTCAGATACACAGAACTTAACGGTACAAAATTATTCCGTGGAACATGACTGCGCAATACGGTTTAATACTACTTTTTAGGTCTGACGCGGCCTGCAGCGCATGGGTATTTATACGTAGGATGGAGAAATCACCTATCTGGATTATGCGTACATCTGGCAGCGGCTGTCTGTATCGGGCCGGTCCAAATCCATGATTTTGCAGGTAGAAGGATCACCGGAAATGGTTAATTATTCAGTGTAGTTCAAAAAAAAACTGCCCGTATGGGGCAGCTTTTAAATTTCACTTACTAAGAATTTCAGATCATCATCAGCATATTGATCTCCTGTTGTTCAAGAAAACGCCACCGACCACGCGGAAGGTCTTTTTTGGTAAGGTTGGCAAATGCCACCCGGTCGAGTTTTACCACTTCATAATCAAGCGCTTCGAACAAACGCCTGACCACCCTGTTTTTCCCGGAGTGAATCACTACGCCGATGTTCTTTTTGTCATCGGCGTTTCCGGTATAGGCAATTTCATCCACAGCCATCAACCCGTCTTCCAGTTCTATGCCTTCGGATAACTGAAGCATGTCCGCTTTGCTCAGGCCCTTATTCAGCTCAACATGATAAACTTTACGGACTTTATGTCCGGGATGGGTAAGCTTCTTGGCAACATCCCCGTCGTTGGTAAACAGCAGCAGGCCCGTCGTATTGCGATCGAGACGGCCAACCGGATAAATTCTTTCGCGGCAGGCGTCCTTCACCAGCATCATCACGGTATTCCTGTCCTGCGGATCATCCACGGTAGTAATATAACCTTTGGGCTTATTGAGCAACAGGTAGACCTTCTTTTCCATACTCAGGGTTTCTCCGCCAAACTGCACCTGATCTTCTCTCGAAATGCGGGTGCCCAGCAGGGTTACCACCTTGCCATTCACCGAAACAGCGCCGGATTCAATCAGGGTATCGGCTTCCCTGCGGGAGCAGATGCCGGCATTGGCAAGATACTTATTAAGCCTGATGGTGCCATCCTCACCATAACCGCGCTTTCCTCTGGCTGGCTTATCCTGTGAAGAGAATTTATCCCGGCGGAATCCTCCTGGTTTAGGTGAAGCATAGTCGCTTTCACGTTTTTTGAACGAAGGCCGCTTTGTTCCGGTATCCCTGCTACCAGTCCTTCTTTCCGGCTTATACTCATGGTCGCCTCTTTTCCAGGTGCTATCCCCTGCAGATGTTTCACTGCTTTCAGAATTCCGTTCGCGGGGGCTGAATGGTTCCCCGCTCCCCTTTTCCAACCGCTTTTTGTAAGGCCGCGGTGCGTCAGTGTCTTCACGCTTTATTTTGCAAGGCTTCCTGTCTTTATCAGGAACATCACCGGATGGATGATCA
The DNA here is from genome assembly GCF_001192835.1 of Lentimicrobium saccharophilum. Taxonomy (NCBI): domain Bacteria; kingdom Pseudomonadati; phylum Bacteroidota; class Bacteroidia; order Bacteroidales; family Lentimicrobiaceae; genus Lentimicrobium; species Lentimicrobium saccharophilum. The sequence goes on along the minus strand of NZ_DF968182.1, from coordinate 269,400 downwards.
GAATATCTCTTTTCACGCGGAGCTCCGGACTCCTCGTCGCGCTTTCGGGGACGGAAAGGTTTTCCTTCATTATTGTCTTTTGAAAATCGCGGAGCATTAGCACTATACGGCCTTTTTTCAAAAGGTCTGCGGCTTTTATCAGGATGTTCACCGGATGGACGATCAAACGATCTCTTTTCACGGGGCGCTCCGGATTCCTCATCCCGTTTCCAGGGGCGGGAAGGCCTGTTATCTTTTCTGTCTTTTGAAAACCGGGGAGCGTCCGGTTCTTCGTGTTTTTTCTCGTAAGGCTTACGGCTCCTGAAGGTTTTGGCATCTGCGCTTGCCGTATCTCCTGAATGCCCAGCATCCTTATTTCCGCGCTTACCACCGAAAGCCGGCTTCCGGCTGCTGCTTCCCTTACCGGGACGGGCCCCGTCGGGTTTTTTGCGTTTCCCAGAATCATTATCACCGGGAATCCTTTTCATTGCACTCATTGATTAAAATTTAGCCTGCAAAGTTAGCGAAGATTATCACATGCGCATGAAATATAAAAATACTGATTTTCAAATAATTTACACCTGTGGGTCGCTCTTTAACGAATAAGAACTCCAAATCTTTTAATGAGAAAATACGCAGCTGATCGTTTTTTTTCGTATATTCGTAAAACGACATTTACAGAGAATATTTCTGCATAAATATTCTCCGCAAACCGACAAAAATTTGGCATTATGGAACCGCAGGAAGAAAAAATCGTAGTCATTGCCCGTCATTCAAACTCCAGGGCATTACTCTTGCAATCCAGGCTTGCTGCAGAAGGAATTGAGTGTTTCCTGTCGCATCAGAACCTGCTTCAGGGCGCATTTTCATCAGGCGTGGAAATCAGGGTAAAAAAATCGGATGTTGAGAAAGCATTACGTCTTATTGAACAATCGAAGGCAGAACACGGAATTCAAAAAGAAGCAGCAGTTAAATCGCTGCGCAGTGTCCGGAAGATACTTGTTCCCGTTGACTTCTCCGATGCTTCGCTGAAGGCATGCAGTTTTGCCCTTGGTCTGGCCACCAAACTCAAAGCCGAGATCAAGCTTTTACATGTTTATTACAATCCGGTGATTGATATCGCCCCCTTTGATACCAGCCATGCCTACCAGGTAAATCTGGTCAATTACCTGCACGAAGCCGAACAAAATGCCCGGCATCAGCTGGTAAACCTGGCGAAAGAACTGAAAGCAAAAGCGAAGAAGAAGAAGTCGGATACACGGATAACCTACTCACTCACCAACGGGATTGCTGCAGATGAAATTATTGCAAAAAGCCGCAATTATAAACCCGGCCTTATCGTGATAGGCACCAGGGGTATCGGTCATCAAACCGGCGGATTTCTGGGCAGTGTAACAGCAAAGGTGATAGAAAAAACCGCTGCACCGGTGCTGGCGATTCCCGAAAACTGCCGTTACACCAGTGTCGAGAATCTGAAAAATGTGCTTTATGCTACTGATTTTGACGAGTCGGACCACCTGAACATGAGCCGGCTGATCAACCTGCTGCACCCTTTTGATACAGCCCTTTTCTGTGTGCACGTCAGCATCGGCCTCCGGAAATCATGGCAAAAAGTAAAAATGGACAGCCTGGAATATTTCATGGAAAAGGAATATCCTAAATATCCGGTAAAATACGAGATTGTTGTCAGCGATGATATCATCAACGGGCTGGAAACCTATATGCGCAACCAGTCTATTGATGTAATCGCCCTTACCAACCATAACCGCGGATTGCTGGCAAAACTCTTTACACCGAGTATTACGAAAATGGTTCTGGGCAGGATCAACAAACCGCTTTTTGTATTCAAATCATCTTAAAAATTACAGCACAGGATAGAAGGCATCTTCGATGTGATGAACCCGCTTCGTGGTATTGTTCAGGATTACTGAAATGATATCGAAGCGGGCTTCTTTTTCTATATTGTTCTTCTCAATATATGCCTGGGTGGCGCGCACAAGAAAGCGCTGCTTGGCTGAATTAACAAACACTTCAGGCTCACCGAAATAGTTGGATGTCCGCGTTTTTACTTCCACCACCACCAGGCAATTATCTGTTTCGGCGATGATGTCTATTTCATCTTTCCCGAATCTCCAGTTGGTATCGCGGATGGTATACCCATGATCCCGCAGGTGTTTTGCGGCAATCTCCTCCCCTGCCCTGCCAAGGTCATTATGCTCTGCCATATGTTTTCCTGTATGTATAAGAATAAAACATTATAAAGTCAGGCTCTGCGGCAAGCTGCTGATTGCTTCCGGAAATATCCTGTTTATTAAATTGATACTGCTTTAATATTTCAATCTTGGACTCTTAAAGATAGCAAGAAAGACAATGCTAAAGTTACGTTTTCTTTTCCTGAAAAACTATCAAAGATTGCCTAATAACAGGGCATATAGCAAATAGAGCAGCGCAAAAAATCCCAGTATGAAAACTGCCGGTTTAAACAGTGACTTCAGTTTACCCGAGGCGGATCGCTGATCGGGCGGTTGAAAAGAGAGACTTCCGATACCCGCCGACACATCCAGTAATGCTTCACGCCCCAGTAAGAGCGGCATATTTTCCTTTATATGACCTGCAGGGAAACCAAACAGCACAGGATATTTATACTCTGCCACAGTTTCATGAATGATCTGTTCAGCATTTTTGCCAAAAGGGATGGTATTGTCGCGCATCTCTGTCATACCACCAACAATGAGACCCGCCAGCCCGTCGAGTTTGCCGCTTCGTTTCAGGTTCATCATCATCCGGTCGATGTGATAAAGGTACTCATCCAGATCCTCGATAAAGAGTATATTATCCCGGGTGTCAATATCGGAAGGGGTTCCGGAAAGGCTATAGAGGATGGAAAGATTGCCGCCGACCACAATGCCCCGGGCATGACCCGGCACGGAAAAAGCTCCCGGTTCCACCCGGTAGGCCGGATTTTCGCCGCAAAGACAGCGCAGCATGGCTTCGGCCGGCTCACCCACAGGTCCATCCGCCGGAATATTCAACGGCATGGTGGCATGCAGGGTTTCTATCCCGTAGTGCCGCTGAATGTGCGAATGCAATACGGTAATGTCGCTGTAACCCACAATCCATTTGGGATCCCTGAGGAAACCGGAAAAGTCAAGCTTATCAATGATCCTTACAGTCCCGTAACCTCCCCTCGCACAAACCACAGCCCGGACGTCAGAATTATCAAGCATCTCCTGTAAGTCGGCCCTGCGCAGTTCATCCGCTCCGGCAAACTGCCGGTCAGAAGCATACAGGTTTCTTCCCGTAATCACCACAAATCCCTGTGATTCAAACCAACGGACAGCAGGCTCAATTTCGGCCGGCAACACCTTGCGGGCCGTGGCCACAATACCTATCTTATCTCCGGGCTTCAGAAATGCAGGGGTGATCATATTTTTTAGTTTAACAGATCAAAGATAAAGGAAATCCCCAAGGGCCGCATCCTCAAAATTTAGAATCATTCTAAATGCTTTTAGCGCAAGGGATTGAGCATGGTTTTCTATTTTTGTTCAAACAAATCTATGATAAGCTGGAACGATTTTGAAAAGGTAGAAATCAGAACCGGGACGATACTTACGGCTGAGGAATTTCCCGAAGCCCGCAAGCCGGCCTGGAAACTCACCATTGATTTCGGGAAGCTTGGCGTGCTGAAATCTTCGGCGCAAATCACTTCCATTTACAGGCAGGAGGACCTGCCGGGTAAACAGATAGTGGCAGTGGTAAACTTCCCACCCAAACAGATTGGTCCTTTCCGGAGCGAATGCCTGGTGCTTGGGGTTTACACAAAAACAGGAGAGGTCGTGCTGCTGCAGACCGAACGCAGGGTTGACAACGGATTAAGAATCGGATAACCGGGAAAAAGCAGGAAAAGTTCATGGAAGCAACAACCGACCTGACGTTGATTTTTAATCATCTGAGATCCCTGATGAAGCCATATGAAACCGGCTCCGTTAAAGCCAGGGTAGACGAAGAGAAACGCTACGACCTCTGGTCAGAAAAGAAGGTGGTGATTGAAGGCAGGAAACGAAACGACGTTTATTTTGCCGGACTCGTAATCCAGCGCAACTATTTGGGCTTTTACTATATGCCGGTGTATGTGGATGAGGATTTGAAAGCAGTTTTTAAACCTGAACTGCTGAAACTGCTGAAAGGAAAATCCTGCTTCCACGTAAAAAAAATGGATGATCAGCTGAGTGAGCAGATATCGGATGCCCTTCGGAGTGGATATGACCTGTATCTCGAAAGGGGCTGGATTTAAGAATATCAGATAAATCAATACACAGAGAATATTTTAAACAATTGATAGCATGGACAAATCAATCAAAGGAACACAGACAGAAAAAAACCTGCTGAAGGCATTTGCAGGAGAATCTCAGGCCGCAAGGCGCTACAGGCTGTTTGCCAATAAAGCCCGGGAAGACGGCTACGAGCAAATCGCCGCTTTCTTCGAAGAAACCGCCAATCAGGAAGACTCGCATTCACGCATGTTCTTTAAGTATCTCGAAGGCGGAATGCTCGAGATCACAGCCGCCTACCCGGCGGGCGCGGTTGGCTCAACTTCCGAAAACCTCGAGGCTGCTGCCGAAGGCGAAAATGAAGAATGGACCCTGCTCTATCCTGAATTTGCGAAAATAGCCGAGGAGGAAGGCTTCAAAAGAATTGCCAACACCTTTAAACTGGTGGCAAGCGTTGAGGTGGAACATGAGAAACGCTACCTGAAACTGCTCGAAAACCTTAATAAAAACAAGGTTTTTGAAAAAGAGGAAGAGATTATCTGGGTGTGCCGCCACTGCGGATATCACTATAAAGGCAGGAAAGCCCTCAAAAACTGCCCGGCATGCGAACATCCGCAGGCATTTTTTGAAATGAAACAGGAAAACTACTGATTAACATTGATTTTCCTATACAAGGCATGCCTAAACCGCATGCCTTTTTTCTTTTATGATCATTAAGACAGGATTGACGAGATGGACAGGATGGACAGGATGGATTCCTGCAAGATTTTAAAGGTATCATGTTTGAATTTTAATAAAAGTCCGCCAGGTCAGGGTTACGGTTAAAAATATTAACCGCTTGTTCATTGCGCCGTACATTTTCTCTTCCACGGATCCAAAGCCTTATCAACAAGCAATTACCAACCCGGTTCATTTGTTTATCTTTGCACCCTGCAATCAAAAAGAGGCTGACCATGAACGAGCAATCCGAAAAAAAATTCAAACGATATACCATTACTTCCGCCCTCCCTTATGCCAACGGGCCCATCCATATCGGACATCTTGCCGGGGTGTATGTCCCGGCCGATATCTATGCCCGCTACCTGCGTTCGAAGGGGGAGGATGTCTTATTTATCGGGGGTTCGGACGAACACGGGGTGCCCATTACCATCAAAGCACGCAAGGAAGGGGTGACGCCCCAGCAGGTGGTTGATACCTACCATGGCATCATCAAAAAGTCGTTCGAAGATTTTGGCGTTTCCTTCGATATATACAGCCGGACTTCCAACCAAATCCATCACGAAACAGCCTCGGAATTCTTTAAGAAGCTTTATGATAAAGGCGAATTCATCGAAAAGATTTCTCAACAATACTACGATGAAGAGCACCAGACTTTCCTGGCCGACCGCTACATAACCGGCACCTGTCCGCACTGCGGATTCGAACGGGCTTACGGCGACCAGTGCGAGAACTGCGGCACTTCGCTGAACGCCACCGACCTTATCAATCCAAAGTCAGCCCTCAGCGGCAGCGTGCCGGTGATGAGGGATACAAAACACTGGTTTTTACCCCTCGACAAATACGAGCCGTGGATGCGCGAATGGATACTGGAGGGTCACCGGGATGACTGGAAAACCAATGTTTACGGGCAGTGTAAGTCGTGGCTCGACCACGGTCTGCAGCCCCGGGCCGTTACCCGTGACCTCGACTGGGGTGTAAAGGTTCCGCTTCCGGATGCGGAGGGCAAGGTGCTGTACGTGTGGTTCGACGCGCCCATCGGCTATATCTCGGCGAGCCGCGAATGGGCCGAACAAACCGGGAAAGACTGGGTTCCATACTGGAAATCGGAAGATTCAAAACTTGTTCATTTTATCGGCAAGGACAACATCGTTTTCCACTGCATCGTATTCCCGGGCATGCTGAAGGCCGAAGGATCCTACATTTTGCCCGATAACGTGCCGGCCAATGAATTTCTGAATCTCGAAAACGATAAGATTTCCACCTCCCGCAACTGGGCCGTCTGGCTGCACGAGTACCTTGAGGAGTTCCCCGGCAAGCAGGATGTGCTGCGTTATGTGCTCACCGCCAACGCCCCGGAAACCAAAGACAACGACTTTACCTGGCGCGATTTTCAAGCCCGTAACAACAGCGAGCTGCTGGCCATATTCGGCAACTTTGTTAACCGTACCCTGGTGCTTACACAGAAATATTTTGAAGGAAAGGTACCCGATATGGGACCTTTGGAGGATTACGACCGTGAAGTGCTGGCTGAAATGGCCGGTTTCCCGGAAAGGATTGCCCGCAGCATTGACCTCTACCGCTTCCGCGAAGCCCTGAACGAGCTGATGAACCTGGCCCGGCTTGGCAATAAATACCTTACGGACACCGAACCCTGGAAAGTATTCAAAACGAATCCCGAAAAGGTCAGGACAACCCTCAATATCTCCCTGCAGATCTGCGCCAACCTGTCGGTTTTGTGCGAACCCTTCCTCCCCTTCAGCGCTGAAAAGCTCACGCAGATGCTGAACATCACTCCGCTGAAGTGGGCAGATGCCGGCTCAGCCAGCCTGCTTCCCGGCGGGCATACACTGAATCAGCCCGGACTGCTGTTCGAAAAAATTGAAGATGCTGCCATCGAAACCCAGATTCAGAAACTTCTGGACACCAGAAAAAGCAATGAAGCCGCCAATGCAATTGCCCGTCCCGCAAAGGATGTGATTGAATTTGACGACTTCGGAAAAGTGGACCTGCGAACGGGCACCATCATCGCGGCAGAAAAAGTTGCCAAAACAAAAAAACTGCTGAAGCTTACTGTCGACACCGGTATCGACAAACGTACCGTGGTTTCGGGCATTGCCGAGTATTATGAACCGGAAAACATCATCGGACAGCAGGTAGCCATACTGGTGAACCTTGCCCCCCGGAACCTGAAAGGCATTGAATCGCAGGGAATGATCCTGATGGCGGAGGATCACGACGGAAAACTATGTTTTATTGCTCCGACTTCATTGATGAAGAATGGAAGTGAAATAAGGTAATTCCGGAGCACCGCCCTCCTGTTGATGCCAGTTTATCCGGGGGTCAGAAGCGGAAGCTTGCTTTCAGTTATTAAAGTCTTTTACCCGCTTCAGTAAAACCATTTTACCGGGAAATAATCATTGGTCAGTTTACCATTGATGATTTTCTGACGGCATTTCATTCATCATTTGCTACTTTTTTATTTCCCCGGATTCAGAAAAATTTTATATTTTTGCAACAATGTTGCATTTGTAACGTTATTTCACCTGAAGATTCTTACCCTATGCAAGCTTCTGAAATACTAAAACATTTTCAGCTAAAAAAGACTTCTCCGCGTCTGGCCATTATTGAAGCGCTGCAATCGGCAGACCTTCCATTGTCAGAAACAGAAATCAGCAAAAGCATGGGCAGCCATTACGACAGGACTACCTTTTACCGCAGTATACTGACACTGGAAGAATCAGGCATCATCCACAAAATTGTGATCGACAAACTTCAGGTCAAATATGCCTTGAATGAACCCGACAAAATAAATAATCCGGCAGATCATGCTCATTTTTATTGCCATCACTGCAAAAGACTTATTTGCCTGAATGAAATTCACCCGGGACCCTATAAACTCCCGAAAGGTTTTTCCCCGGAGGAATCGGAAATAATTATCAAAGGCTTGTGCGACAAATGTACTCATTCATAAATTGATTGTCAGCATTGTGAAAAGTCGTGCCAATAAAATAAGGATGATGTTGTCGGTTATGCTGACAGCTATTCTGCTTGCCCCCATTATTATTCAGGGCTTGCACAGGCACAGCCACTCGCATTGTTGCCACATCAATGTACCCGAGGGCCTGAACAGGTATTATCACCACCACGATCATCATTCCTGCAGAATATGCAGTTTCGAAATTTTACCGGGGGTTTCTGCCGAATCCGTAAACTTACCCTCATCATTTTCTACTGAAACAGATACTGAGTTTTTATACAAGAGTTCAGATGCCATATTCATTCCGGTATATGCCCGCCTGAGAGCTCCTCCTGCAGCATAACATCATGTTTCAGAGAACTGGCTTTTTGTTACATGGCCAGCAGCGTTTCTTTTAAACTTTACCTCAAGTATATTAATAATGAAATTTTTTGCAACGGCAGTTGTAATGCTGATGCTGTCGTATTCTGCAGCTTACAGCCAGCAAAAGTATGAACTTAGCGGAAAGGTCTTATCATCCGGAAACAAGCCTCTGGCCGGTGTTAATGTCAGGTTGGAAAGCCATACAACAGGCGGCGTTACTGACAAAACAGGCCGTTTCACGCTGGGTCGTTTTCCGGAAGGAAATTACTATATAATAATTTCTTCCGTGGGTTTTGAAACTCAAAGAGTGAACCTCAGCCTGAAAAGTGACAGCAGTCTGAAAATTATACTATTTCCTGCGGTGGTTACATTGTCCGAAGTGACTATTGATGGCGACTACCACAACTTCCGGCGTTCCGGAGATTCAAGAGCGGTGGAAGTTGTCACTGATGAGTTTTTACGTAAAAACTTGTCAGGCAGCCTGATGAAAACTTTGGACCGGCTACCGGGTGTGAGCGCTATGTCCATAGGTTCCGGTCAATCCAAGCCTGTGATCAGGGGGATGAGTTTTAATCAGGTGATAGTTGCCGAAAACGGAGTTAAACACGAAAGCCAGCAATGGGGTGCCGACCACGGAGTGGAAGTAGATCAGTTTGCGGTGGAGCGGGTGGAAGTAATTAAAGGGCCGGCTTCTCTTATGTACGGATCAGATGCGATAGCAGGTGTGATTGATCTCAAACAGTCTTTTGTGCCGGCACCGGGTGAAGCTGGCGGTGATATCACCCTGAGCGGACAGAGTAATAACATGCAGGCAGCAGCCTCCATCGGGCTTTATTCCCGAAAGGAAAAATGGTGGGCCAAAGCCCGGTTCACCGTCATCGATTACGCCGATTACCGGATTCCCGCCGATAGTGTTGAGTACTATTCGTACTATTTCAGGCTTAAAGACCGAAAATTGCGGAATACAGCCGGAGAGGAGAAAAACGGGAACATAGCCCTGGGATATATTTCGGGGAAGCTTAATTCAACCTTTTATATTAACAATACCTCTTCAAAAAGCGGCTTTTTTGCCAATGCCCACGGGCTTGAAATCCGCAACTCTCAGATTGACTACGACCGCAGCGACCGCGACATTGATCTGCCGAAGCAACAGGTAAATCACCTGAAAATGCACTGGCAAACTTCATGGGAACATGCCGGATTCACTCACCGAATGGACATTGCCTTGCAACACAACAACCGCAAAGAGTTTTCTGAAGCGGTGGAACACGGTTACATGCCAAAACCTCCCGACAGCCTCGAACGCAGATTCGTAAAGCAAACATGGTCGCTGGCTTATGCCGTAAAAAACCGTGAATCGGCCGCAATCAGGCTTTCTGCCGGTATCAATGCCGAACATCAGCACAATACTTCAGATGGATGGGGTTTTATCCTGCCTTCATTCAAAAGAAATACAGCCGGAGCATATCTGCTGGGAGAAACAAAACCTTCCGCAAAATGGCTGATTCTGTCCGGGTTACGTATGGATGCCGGTTCGGTACTCATAGAAGAGTATTTCGACTGGTTTCTTAGTCCGGCAGAGGAAAACAATACGCAAATGATCTACAAACAGCGTGCTTTTGCAACTTCTCCCCGATTCAGCCACCTGAGCGGTTCCGCAGGATTTGTTTACAAGTCGGGAAGTGTGGTGGTAAAAACCAACCTGGGAAACAGTTTCAGGCTTCCATTAGCCAAAGAGCTGGCTTCGGACGGGGTGAATTACCATATGTACCGGTTCGAAAAGGGGAACCCGCTGCTCAAACCCGAAACCGCCTGGCAACTTGATGCAGGCCTTGAAGTCAGCCGGATGAAATGGGCTGCAGAAATCTCTCCATTTATCTCCTGGTTTCCATCCTACATTTACCTGAACCCCACCCCGGATTATTATGAAGGGTTACAGGTTTTTAATTACACCCAGGCAGATGTTCTGAGGGCCGGCGGTGAATTTCATCTGCATTATACAATACTCAGGAAACTGAAATCAGGGGCCATAGGTGAGTACGTCTGGTCTCAGCAGATGTCGGGCATTAAAAAAGGCTTCGGGCTTCCATTTTCACCGCCGGCATCTGTCTTGCTGAATCTTAGTTGTGAGCCGGTTTTGGGAGGAGTGATGTCTGACACCTGGATTTCTCTTGATTTTAAAATGGTTGCAGCCCAAAACAACATTGTACCTCCCGAGAAGAAAACACCCGGATATAATGTACTGAATATTGGAGCCGGGTCAACCCTGAAAGCAGGGAAACAATCGCTTGAAATTACTTTACGGATTACCAATTTATTGAATCGCCGGTATCTCGACCATACCGGGTTTTACAGGCTTATAGAAGTTCCCGACCCGGGCCGCGGATTTCAACTTAGCCTGAGAATGCCTTTTAATATTAACACAAAAAAAACTTAACGAAATGAAAAACAACAGATTATTAATACCTGCGATGGCTTTGGGATTAATCCTTGCAATCACATCCTGCAAGAAAGAAGATGAAATCAAAGCACCGGAATTTGTAAGTTTTGAACTGGGTTACAACAACAGCGGCTCCGCGGTGATTGGCGATGATTTGCATATCGATGCGGAAATTCTTGCCGAAGGAAAAGTCGCAAATATCCGGATTACCATTCATCATGAAGGCGGTCATGGGAAAACATCTCTGCTGGATGAAGAGTGGGAAGTTGACAGCACTTACACCACCAGCTATGCCGGGGCCAAAAACATTGATTTTCACGAACACATCGATATTCCGGGAACAGCAGAAGCCGGTGACTATCATTTTCACCTGATTGTTACCGATATGGAAGGGAACCGCACCGAAAAAGAGGCTGAACTGCTTCTTGTTTTACCTGCCGACAATACCGCTCCTGTGGTAAGCATATCTTCCGCTCCGGCCGAAGCACAGGTTTTTACATACGGGCAGGACATTACAATTTCAGGAACTGTAACCGATGAGACCGCCCTTGGCGGTATGTATATCGGCCTGGTAAGGGTTGCGCAGGGGTTACAGGATTCGGAAGTGAATGCTACCAATACCATCACTTTACTGCACACCCATATTTTTGATACAGACAAGCACCATAATTTTTCGGCTTCAATTAAAGTTGGTGCTTCATCCGACAACAATACCCCTCCCAAGGAAATTACCGGAGACATAGCCTGGACCTTAGGAGAATACTACATTCTTGTAAAAGCGAAAGATGCGTTTGGCGGTAACTGGGGCTTTTCACAAAGATATCCCGTTCAAACAGATATTTAATCACCCCGGAGCAGCGTGCTTTCAGTTAGCACGCTGCTCTTTCAATTTAAAAACCATGAAACCTGTATTACCATTTTTTGTCATTCTTCTGTTACTTACTTTATTTATTTCGTGTGATAAAGAGGCTAAGGATGATGTGTATCCCGAAATTAAAATGGATTGTTGCGGCGGATTCCCGCTTAATTGTGATGAAGTGGATCGCGGAAGTTCTTTCACCTTTGTAGCTCAGTTTTCCGACAATGAAGAACTCGGCGCTTTCAGCCTCGATATTCATAATAACTTTGACCACCATACACACAGCACCGATCCGGTTCCCTGTGAACCGGAACCAATTAAGGATCCGGTGAATCCGTTCAGGCTGATAAAGGAATATCAGATTCCGTCAGGAATGACCAGCCATCTTGCAGAAGTTGAAATAAACATTCCTGCAGATGTCGATCCCGGTGATTATCATTTGATGGTCCGGCTTACTGATAAAGCCGGGTGGCAAACCCTCAAGGGAATCAGCTTCAAAATCAGGTAAGCAATCCGGGAAAGCTCAATCAACGTCCCGGTAGTTTTGTGATTATGCAATACCAATATCCCTTAACTTTGCCCCATGATAGCGATTGATAAGACCCTGAACTCCGACGACCTCGCGAACGTCTGTTTTGTATGCGACCTGCAGCGCTGCAAAGGCGCCTGCTGTGTGGAAGGCGATGCCGGCGCCCCGCTCGAGGAGCCGGAAATAGCGGAACTGGAAGACAATATTGATTACATCAGGCCATTTATGCGGCCGGAGGGGATCGAAATTGTGGAGGAACTCGGTGTTTTTGATTACGACGCCCACGGGCATTACGTTACCCCCCTGATCCACGGAGCGGAATGCGCTTTTGTGGTTTTTTCGGATGACGGCATTGCCGCCTGTGCCATCGAAAAAGCCTGGGAAGCCGGAAAATCATCATTCCGGAAACCGGTTTCCTGTCATCTATATCCGGTAAGGATCAGTAAATACAATGATTTTGACGCCGTGAACTACCACCAGTGGCACGTTTGCCAACCCGCCCTGGAACTGGGAAAACGGCTGAACGTACCGGTTTATAAATTCCTCCGTGATTCTCTCATACGAAAGTACGGGGAACAGTGGTATGCAAGTCTCTGCGAGACCATTGAAAAGCAAAACAGCAAAAAGTAGCAGCATCAAAAAGGCCGCCCTTCCGGACAGCCTTTAAATCATATTTTCAGCAAATCAAGCTTACTCCATCGGGTCGATCACCTTCGCAGCAGCCTGCATCTCAAGGTCCTTGTCGATGTGGAACATACCGGCCTTGTCACTGCCAACCAGTTTCATCTTGTCGAGGATACCGTGAGCGGTGCTTTCCTCTTCAATCTGCTCGTTGATGTACCACTGCAGGAAGTTACCGGTGGTGTAATCCTTTTCCTTCAGGGAAATTTCATACAATTTGTTGATCTCAGCGGTGATAAACTCCTCATGTTTCAGCACCTGCTCAAATACATCAAGCAGATTTTTGTACTTCGGAGCCGGTGCTCCGAGGGGTGAAAGAATGGCATTTCCACCGCGGTCGTTCAGGTATTTGATAAATTTCAGCATATGCATACGCTCTTCATCGCTTTGTTTGTAGAGCCAGTCGGCAGCGCCACGAAATCCGCTTGTTTCGCACCATGAAGCCATGGCCATGTAAATCCGGGATGAATGCTCTTCGTTCATGATCTGAACATTGATGGCATCTTCAACTTTCTTCGAAATCATACTCGTATTTTTTTAGGGTTAACGTTCATGCGTTAAAACAGCAGCGAATTTAAGCATTTTTTAAAGCTTCGGCACCACCGACAATTTCAAGTATTTCTTTGGTGATGGCAGCCTGACGCGCTTTGTTATATGTCAGCCGCAACTCCTTCAGCAGCTCCGAAGCATTGTCGGTAGCCTGCGACATGGCGGTCATCCTCGCGCCAAGTTCCGATGCCCAAGAGTCGAGCAGGGCTTTGAAGAACTGTGTCTTCAGAATTCTGGGGATCAGTTCGGACAGTATCTCTTTCTGAGATGGGTCAAAAATATACTCCGTCTCCTGATCATGATGTCCGGATTCAGCGCTTCCGCTTTGAACCGGCAGGAATTGCTCAACCAATAGCTTTTGAACTACCGCATTTTTAAACTGGTGATAGACAAATACTATCCGGTCATAAGTCCCCGACAGATATAACTCAATCAACGATTCGGCCACCTCCGCGCTTTTCGGATAACTCAGCTGATCATAGAGTTCGTCGTAAGACGCTACAATATTAACCGGCATTTTGGTAAAAAACTCGGTTGCCTTCCGCCCGATGGTAATGAGGTCCGCTTCTTCCTGTGCGTCAGCCGCAGTAAGCAGCAGGCTGCTTACCTGTTTGATCACATTTGTATTGTATGCCCCGCAAAGGCCCCGGTTTGAGGTAAAAACAACATACAAAACCCTGTTTGCACTATGCTGCACATTAAACGCTGACAGTGCATCACCCTGACCGGCGGATAATTGCATGAGCAACTTCTGCTGCTGCCCGGCATAAGGCCTCAGCTGAAGAATACCGGTCTGGGCCTTGCGCAGTTTTGAAGCAGCAACCATCTTCATGGCACTGGTAATCTGCTGCGTTGACTTAACGGAGGCGATCCTTGTTCTGACTTCTTTCAGGCTGGGCATCTCAGTCGGTTTTATTTGGCTTCATACTTGCGGATAAGCTCAAGGGCCACCGTTTCAAGCTCCTGTTCAATTTCAGGGGTATACTGGCCTTTTCGCAGTTTTTCGAGCAAACCGGCATGCAGATCTTCCAGTTTATGCAGAAATTCAACTTCAAAATTATGCACATTCTGCATGGGTATCTTCTGAAGCAACCCTCTGGAGCCGCAGAAAATAATGGCTATCTGCTGTTCTACCGGCATGGGCGAATACTGAGGTTGTTTCAGGATTTCCACATTGCGGGCGCCCTTATCAAGTATGGATTTGGTTACTGCATCAAGGTCAGAACCAAACTTGGCAAAGGCTTCCAGTTCACGATACTGGGCCTGATCAAGTTTCAGGGTTCCGGCAACCTTCTTCATCGGTTTAATCTGGGCGCTGCCCCCAACCCTGGATACTGAAATCCCCACGTTGATTGCAGGCCTGATCCCGGAATTGAAAAGATTGGTTTCCAAAAAGATCTGGCCGTCGGTGATGGAAATTACATTGGTCGGGATATAGGCTGATACGTCACCGGCCTGGGTCTCAATAATGGGCAGGGCGGTCAGGGAACCTCCCCCTTTTACTTTTCCCTGCAGGCAGGCAGGCAGATCGTTCATGCCTGAGGCGATTTCATCGGAAGAGATGATTTTGGCAGCCCTTTCAAGCAACCTGGAATGCAGATAGAATACATCACCGGGATAGGCTTCGCGTCCGGGCGGACGGCGGAGCAGCAGCGACACTTCACGGTAAGCTACGGCCTGTTTCGAAAGGTCATCAAAGATAATCAGCGCCGGCCTTCCCGTATCGCGGAAATACTCTCCGATGGCAGCACCGGCAAAAGGCGCGTAAAACTGCATGGCCGCAGGATCGCTGGCGGTGGCTACCACCACCACCGTGTACTGCATGGCTCCTTTTTGCTCAAGGGTTTGCACGATGCCGGCCACTGAACTTCCTTTTTGCCCGATGGCCACATAAATGCAATATACAGGCTCCCCTTTATCAAAAAACTCCTTCTGATTGATGATGGTATCGAGGGCAATGGCGGTCTTTCCTGTCTGGCGGTCGCCGATGATCAGTTCACGCTGCCCGCGGCCGATGGGAATCATGGCGTCAATGGCCTTGATGCCCGTTTGAAGCGGTTCATTTACCGGCTGCCGGTAAATAACCCCCGGCGCTTTCCGTTCAAGCGGCATCTCATAAACTTCTCCAAGGATGGGGCCCTTGCCGTCGACAGGCTCACCCACCGTGTTGATCACACGGCCGAGCATGCCCTCACTTACAGGAATGGAGGCGATGGTGCGGGTGCGCTTTACCTGGTCGCCCTCATTGATACCACTGCCTTCGCCCAGCATTACCACCCCTACATTGTCTTCTTCAAGGTTAAGCACAATCCCTTTGATGCCGGTCGATTCAAACTCGATCAACTCTCCGGCCTGCACATTGTTGAGACCATATACCCTGGCGATGCCGTCGCCAACCTGTAATACCGTCCCTGTTTCATCAAGTTCCGCTTCCGACCTGAATCCGGCAAGTTGCTGCCTGAGTATTGCAGATACTTCTGCGGGTTTAATTTCTGCCATCTGGTTTACTTTTTATTAAATTTCTCTTGTGTAAACATTTACACTGAACTCTTTGCGAAGGTTCTGAAGTTTTTTCCTGATGCTGTCGTCAAACAGACTGTTTTCAATTTTAACGATCAGCCCGCCGATGATTTCTGCATCAACTACTTCCGTTAGCCTGATTTGTGATCCTGTTTGCTCCTCAAGCAGTGACACAAGCTCACTGCGCACTTCTTCCTGAAGGGGAACGGCTGAAGTAATGCGGGCTGTTTTAATATTTTTGTATTCAAGGTAAAGTTCCCCGAATTTTCCGGCAATCTGATACAGCAGTGATTCACGGCGTTTGCGTATGATGAGATTGATAAACGCCATCGACAATTTGCTGATTTTTTCGCTGAAAAGCGCACGCATTACAGAAATCTTTTTATCCGCGTTGATCACCGGACTGCTCAGCATCTGTTTCAATCCGGCGTTCTCGTTACAAACCCGAAGCAACAGTTCCATATCTTTCCGGGCCGCTTCCACTTCCCCTCTTTCAACAGAAAGGTCGAGCAGGGCCTGTGCATAACGGATGCTTAATCTCGGATTATTCATAAGGCTAATTCAGGTTCATTTCATCGATCGACTTCTGCACAAACTCTTTCTGCTTATCGGGTTGCGAAAGTTCCTTCTGCAACACTTTCTCGGCGATCTCAATGGATAAATGGGCAATCTGGTTCTTCAGCTCGGTAATGGCCTCCATTTTTTCAAAATGTATCCGTTCGCGGGCATTGTCGATGATGCGGTTGGCCTCATCGTTGGCACGCTGCCGGGCTTCCTCGATGAGTGATTCGCGCACCCTGCGGGCATCCTTGATCAGCGCATCACGTTCTTCTTCAGCCTGACGCATCAGTTGTTCATTGCTGAAAACCAGCTTTTTCATCTCTTCACGCGCTTTAACTGCTTCATGCAGCGCCAGTTCGATGGATTGCTCCCTTTCGCGCAAAGCCCTCATAACGGGTGGCCAGACAAACTTGCCCAGGATAAACAACAATAACCCGAAGGCAAGGGCCATCCAGAAGATCAAACCGATTCCGGGGTTGACTAATTCCATATTGTTCCTTCTTTACAATGATGAACAGTAATCAAAACTACCGGCACAACCAACCGTTGTACCGGTAGTCTCTGTTGTTTTAATCAGATAAACAGGATAAGCAGACAAACCACGATGGCGAAGAAGGCAACCCCTTCGATAAGGGCGGCCGACACGATCATGTTTGACCTGATGTCACCTGAAGCTTCGGGCTGGCGCGCAATGGATTCCAAAGCTGCACGGCCGATGTTGCCGATGCCGAAAGCAGCAGCAATGGCGGCGATTCCCGCACCGAAAGCAGCAGCCATCTTGGCCAGCGGGGCCAGGTCGGTTGCTACCTGCATAAGAACGGATAAAACTGTCATAATTGGTGATTTTAAGGGTGAATTAAAGATTAATTTTCGATTAAATCAATGATGTTCTTCAGCATGAGCATGCTCCTCGGTGGCCATCCCGAAATAAAGGGCTGACAAAAGCGTGAACACATAAGCCTGAATAAAGGCGACCAGCAACTCAAGCACACTGATGAAAATGGCAAAAAATACCGAAACCACTGAAACCCCGTAGCCCAGCAAAGGACTGATCTGCGAAAACACAAAAATCAGACTGATAAAACCCAGCACAATGATATGCCCCGCCGTGATGTTGGCAAAGAGACGGATCATCAGTACAAAAGGTTTTACAACCACGCCGATGATTTCGATAATCGGAAAAAGGGGAATGGGAAATTTCAGCCACCAGGGGACGCCGGGGGCGTTGAAAATATGCTGCCAGTAGGATTTATTCCCGCTGAAAGAAGTCATCATAAAAGTAAACAAAGCCAGCACCAGGGTAACTCCTATGTTACCCGTTACATTAGCCCCCCCGGGAAAAACCGGAATCAGACCGATCAGGTTGGTGAAAAAGATAAAGAAGAACATGGTAAGGAGAAAAGGCATAAACTTTTCATAATGCTTACCAATCGAAGGCTTTGCGACTTCATCGCGGATAAACAGAATCAGTGGTTCGAGTAACGATTGTATGCCTCTGGGTGCATGCCCGGGATTACGTTTGTACGCCCTGGCTACAGAGAAAAATATCAACAACAGTACCAGAAAACTAACGAAAATGCCGACCACATTTTTTGTAATGCTCAGGTCAATGGGTTTGGATGCCGAAGTATCGGTCTCCATGGTGCCGGGAATCACTTTAACGATTTTCCCCTTATTTGCATTCCTTTCGGTTTCAATTTTAAACCCCTTATAAGCATCGTGTCCGTGATGAAATTTTGAAGAGCTGAAAACATGCAGTTTCCCCTGATCGATAAGGATAACCGGAAGGGGGATTGTAATGTGTGTATGACCGATGGTGGCTATATGCCACTCATGACTGTCAACGATATGATCAATAATCAGGTGGCCGGCGTTGAACGCTTCATCGTGAGATTCGCCCGAACCAGTGCCGGCCGCTGCCGGTGCCGGATATGCAAGCAATCCACTCAGCAATAAGAAGATAAAGAGTAATCCTTTTTTCATTCCGAAGTTCTGTAATCCCTGGTACCTAAAATCTCCCTGATCGTAATACAGGCATGCAATTATAGGAAAAATTAATCTGCAACTCACCGGCTGTTAAAAATATTACTGCATGACTTATACGGCTCTGTTGCAATATTTTTATTCCGGGCACTGCAATAAACAAGCTGAGGTACAAAATGTTTGACCAGATTGAATTAAACCATTCAGCCCCGCATCCGTGTGCAGGTAACACCTGTGGAAGCTCTTGCCTGAGCGGCCCTTTTCTGACAGCGGATTCACTATCTTTGTAAGAGGAAATAAAGCCATTGAGCAACTCAGAAACGAACTGCTGCCATGATTGATTTAGTTAAAACTGATGAGCATTTTATGAGGGAAGCCCTGCAGGAAGCAAAGAAGGCAGGGGAGCGGGATGAGGTGCCGGTTGGTGCGGTTATTGTGAGTCACGGACGAATTATAGCCCGCGGTCATAACCTCGCCGAAACCCTGAACGATGCCACCGCCCATGCCGAAATGCAGGCTTTTACTGCGGCAGCCAACCATATCGGCGGAAAATACCTGAACGATTGCACCCTGTACGTTACCCTGGAACCCTGCCCCATGTGCGCGGCTGCTTCCCTGTGGGTGCAGCTGGGCGAAATTGTTTACGGCACCTCCGACCCCAAACGGGGTTATACCACCTTGCACGCGAACCTGCTGCATCCGAAAACCAAAGTCAGAAGCGGGATTCTGGCCGCAGAATGCAGTGAAATAATCACCTCATTTTTTAAAAAGAAGAGATAACAGAAAATTTAAATACTTCAACCGGAACAGACTATTTAACAGCGCTATATACTTGATTAATTACTGATATTTCCGTATATTTGATGCTTCTGCCGGAACAGGCCTGCAACATCAAATCCCGGCAGATTTCCCGATGAAAATCCTGAACGTCATGCTGATGTTGATTGCTTTCACAACAACAGCGCAGGCACAGGGAGTATTTCCAGATAACGGTTCCTGGTACCGCAAATATCACTCCATCGCCTGGGGACATGGCGGTGAAGTGCTCTGGGATATCACCACTTACAATACTTACTGGATCAACGGAGATACCCTGATCAACGGAAATACCTTCTATAAATTATACGACGGCAATGCTTTCGCTGTCTATATCACTACCGACAGCCTGAAAGTTTACTGCGGCGAAGACCCCGGCAACCTCCGTGTGCTGTTTGACTACGGACTGGAAACCGGCGATAGTTTTGAGTTCTATGGCCCCGATTACCCTTACGGGACACTGAATCAAACGGTAAACATGGTTGATTCGGTAATGATCGGCGGAGTCATGCGAAAAAGAATACACTTCCAGAATTTTGAATGCTACGGATCAGGCCCGCTTTTGATAGAGGGGATAGGCGATGTGCATTTCGGAGGTATAGAACTCAATTATTCCTATGTTGCCTGGTATGCAAATACTACCACCCTGCTCTGCTTCAATTCAAACGGTACAAATATTTACGGCGAATGTACCACGGGGATCAGCTATTCAAATCCTGCACCGCGGGTTTATCCTAACCCCTCTGCCGGTCATATCGGAATCGACCTTTCCGGGTTCTCATTACCGGTTACTGTTACAATGCTCACCACCGATGGAAGATTAACAGGCACATGGAAATCAACCGATAACAGATTTCAGATCTTCAGCAGGAATAAAGGCATTTATCTTCTGGTAATCTCAGATGGCAGCATCCGGTCAGTTCAGCGGGTCGTCATCCTGTAAATCCGTGAAAACATTTTCAATAATCTTACAGACATTCTAAGACAACATCAGCCCAAGGCGGAGCAACCCAACCGGTTGTTGCCGGATGCAAGAATTATTAAAAGAGAATGAAACTCAGAAAACCGTTTTACAGTCGCCAATAGAATTTCAGAAACCTGAAAAAGTCAGTTTCACTGCAAAGAAACCTTCTCAGACGGCGCCAAGCAACTCTTCGAGTTTCTTATGCAGATCTTCACCCCTGAGGTTCCGGGCAATGATCACCCCATTCTGATCGAGCAGCACATTGGAGGGGATGGAGTTCACCCCGTAGAGCCTGGCAGCCGCATTCTGCCAGTATTGCAGATCCGACACATGTGTCCAGGTGAGATTGTCATCCGAAATGGCCTTGAGCCACGACTCTTTATCGCGGTCGAGCGACACGCCCAGCACATCAAATCCTTTACTGTTGAACTTTTTATAGGCGGCCACCACATTGGGGTTCTCGGCCCTGCAGGGACCACACCAGGCGGCCCAGAAGTCAACCAGTACCACCTTCCCCCTGAACTGGCTGAGGGCAACCGGCTGGCCGTCGGGATTGTTCATGGTAAACTCCGGAGCGGTTTTACCAACGGCAACATTCTGAAGAATGGCAATCCTGTCGGCAAACATCACGGCAAAAGGCGATTGGAGTATGCTTTTATCGAATGTAGCAAGTACCTTTTCCATATCTTCCAGCTCCATATAATGAGAATGACGCATCGCGATATAAGGCGTAACGAATGATTTGCTGTTTTTGCCGATGTAATCGATGACAACCGCCAGCTGATCCTTCTCCATTGCCTCCAGCTCTTTTTCGAGGGCCTTCATTCTTGCCGTATCGTTGCTGCGGCTGGCTTCGTTATATCCGGAGAACAGCCCGATCTTGGCCGAACGCTGCTCTTCCTGCATTTTCAAATACTCCCGGTATTGCACATCTGAGGCTGATCCGCTCACCTTTGGCGACATCAGGCTGTCGGTATGAAAGGTTACATTTACTTTAGCCGGTTCGTTAAAGAAAGATATGTATTTGTTTTCGTCAAGCGCGATATAATAAATATCCGGAGTTGAAACGGTTCCCCTGAAAGTGAATCTGCCGTTTTCGACTTTGGCGGTATCAAGAATTTCAAAACGGCCGTCCTTGCTCTTCTGGAGATAAACCTCTCCGGGCTGTTCACCCTGAACCAGGCCGTTAATTATAAATTCATCACTTTTACGGTTATTGCAGGCCGCCATCGCTACAGCAGCAAGTACAACAAGCAGCAGGTTTTTCATATGCATAAATACTTTGTTTTAGGTTTCAAAAATAACCTTTTTTTACTGAGTGATGAAGAAAGTCCAGTATTTCCATCAGAAATGAGATCAGCAGGATAGCTTAGCCAGATAATCAACGGGATCGGCATCTGCATATTATATCCTGTCAATTCCATCTTGGTATCCGGGTTAAACATAAGTTTGCTATGAAAAGTGCTTCCAGATTGATAAAATGGTTATTCCGTCCATGAAAACTATCTTTCAGGAGAAGCGGGAACTATGAAATGGCGCCTGTATTTCCGATAATTTTGAAAAAAGTTCCGTATTCCTGAATTTAAAAGGTAGTTATTGATTATTATTTTAACTTATGTTACGGAACTGAAAAACAGAACCTTGAGTCTTAATCAACTCCATTTTTGTTTCGCGCTCGTTCGCTTCAGCCGCAGTCTATTCCTTATCAACAGCATGAAACCATATTTTCCAGCAACCCTGTCACACACCCTTGTCCTCTATCCCTGATATAAAATCCGTCAAAAAAAATAAATTCAGCAACCCGTTAAAATTGAAAATTATCACTTACTTTTGCAATATGTCTGAACATATGAACAATGGAAAAAATTCAGATTGACCACAACAGCCCCATACCCATGCATGTGCAGGTGGAAGCCTTACTCCGCCGGCTGATTGAACAGCCCCGGTATATTGCCGGGGAATATCTTCCGCGAGAGGTTGATCTTGCCAAGCAACTGGGCATCAGCCGGAATACCGTAAGGCAGGCCACCAACAAACTGGAGTACGAAGGGCTGATTGTCCGTAAAAAGGGCATTGGTACCAAAGTAGTTGCCAAAACCATGACCACCCGCCTGAGCAGCTGGCACTCCTTCACACAGGAAATGAATGAAAGGGGAATAGCTTTTACTAATTATCAGGTTGAAGCTGTATGGACTGAAGCCGGTGAAAAAGTGTCAGAGTTCTTCGGAATTTCGCCGGATACGCCGGTAGTGAAACTCAGCCGTCTCCGTGGTGATGCCGATGGTCCGTTTGTGTATTTTGAAAGCTACTTTCACCCCCGCACCGGAATTACCCCTGAAGCAGATTTTACGCGGCCCCTTTACGAACTTCTCGAAAAGGAATTCAGCACAGTAGTAAAAATATCGCGCGAACAAATCAGCGCCCGCAGGGCAAGCAGCATCACTGCCAAAAGATTAAAAATCAATCCCGGAGACCCGGTATTGCTCAGGAAACGTTTTGTTTCCGACCCCGGCGACAGGCCCGTGGAATACAACTTAGGGTTTTATATCGCCGATAAATTCACCTATACCATCGAAATCCACCGGCATGATGATTAAACCAGCCATTGGCTCCGATATCGGGGGTACACACATCACCTGCAGACTGTTCGACCTGCATACCAACTCCTTTGATGGAAGCAGAATCGTTAGAAGTGCGGTTGACTGCCATGCCCCTGCCGGCGAAATTCTGGATAAATGGGCATCGTCCGTTATTCAGGCAGCCGGTGAGATTCCGCTTTCTTCGCTTGCCGGGATTGGTATGGCTATGCCCGGTCCTTTCGACTACGAAAGTGGAGTGGCCTGGTTCGAAAATGTCGGGAAATTTGAACAACTCTATGGTGTCAATATCCGTGAGGAACTGCTTGCCCGCTTTCAGCTGCCGAAGGATTTCAGAATCCGGTTTCAGAACGATGCCGCCTGTTTTGCCATAGGTGAGTCATATACCGGACAAGTGGCTGCGCACCGCCGCCTGCTGGCCATTACCCTGGGCACAGGCTTCGGCACTACCTTTATTAAAGACCATTTGCCCGTGGCCGGGAAATATGGTATTCCGGATGATGGTTTTCTGTACCATATCGCAGCAGGCAACAGCATTGCCGACGATCAGTTTTCCACCCGCTGGTTTTTAAAGGAATACCTCAGGCTTACAGGCAACACCATTGCCGGGGTGAAAGAACTGGCACAACAAGCAGAGCATAATGAACTTGTTGCCGGCATCTTTATGGATTTCGGCAAAGCGCTGGGCGAATTTCTGGCACCCTGGCTGCTCGGTTTTGATGCAGGAGGGCTGGTGATTGGTGGCAATATCTCCGCTGCTTTTCCCCTTTTCGGAGAACAGATGCAGCATGTCTTTACACTTCATAATGTAAATACACAGACTTATATTTCTCAGCATCAGGAAGATTCAGCCCTGAGCGGAAGTGCCTGCCTGTGCCTTTGATTGACAATAACTGATAAATACCGAAAACAAATCCCTGAAAATGGAAAAACAACACATTTCCTACAAAGCAGTAATACCGGTGCTTTTCTCATTCTTCGTAATGAGTTTCTGCGATCTGGTAGGCATAGGCGTTGACAATGCCCGCAACGACTTTAATGTGAGCAACACCCTGGCTCAGCTGATTCCCATGGCTGTGTTTGTGTGGTTTTTTGCATTGTCGTTGCCGGTGGGTCTGCTGCAGGAGCGCATTGGCAAACGCAATATGGTAAACATCGGGATGCTGGTTACTGCAGCCGGTTTACTGCTGCCGTTTTTGTACTATACTTTCCTCACCCTGCTGCTTGGATTTGTATTGCTGGGCATCGGCAACACCATACTTCAGGTGTCTGCCAACCCCTTGCTTATTGAAGTAGTTCCTGCAAGCCGCAGTGCCAGTTTCCTGAGTTTTTCGCAGTTTGTAAAAGCGCTGGGTTCCATGATTGCACCCTTTGTGGCCAGCTATTTCGCTTTGCAGACCGGAAACTGGAAAATAGTGTTTCTGGTTTTTGGTGCCATTTCGCTGCTCTCGGCTGTCTGGCTGCATCTTACACCGGTTGCTGAAATACAGGCCAACGCCGAACGGGCTACTTTCAGGTCGGCTTTTCAGTTGCTCAGCATTCCCTATATACTCCTTATGGTGCTCGGAATCTTTTTTGTAGTTGGTATTGATCCGTAACTTTTCTTAGTTACGTAATATGCACACCAATTTTTCCGATCAGGTCAGCGGTTTTCCGTGTGATCTCGGCATTATGCCACGATTCGTTGATTTTTACTTTGCGCACTTCGGTTAGTATTTTCAGAAAGTCAGCCGGGGAATACACTTTGTTGAGATTGTTCTTGATGAGCAGGTGGAATAACTTGTAGTACCAGTGCAAACTGATGTAGTTGATAAACATCCAGCCTTCAAGGGCTTGCTCGTCCTGCATATAACTTCTATCTGCTTCGACAACATTTTTCAATGTATCTATCATCAGTTCGATTTGGTCGCGGCTCTTATAGTCTTCATAAATTTCTTTAGGGGTTTTCTCCAGGTTGTTCAGTAAGGAGATGGTACCAAAAGTGTGTTGTTTTTGATGGAATTTCTCAATGGTAAATTTTTTAGGGCATGTTTCTATGCGGTCAAGAAAATCACGTTCTTCTCTCGTTTTCAACTCCGGATCCAAATAAACAACTGTATTGAATTGCCCTGATTGAATGGTGTAATGCCAGATAAACCTGTCTTCGAATTTGAAATAGTTGTCAAAAATCTGTTTATCTGTCTGCTTGATCTTTGAATAATCAATCCGCAAACTATCACGTTTGAGGGGGATTATAAATTTTAGCCCTTCGCCATACAACTGATTAACGTTGTTCTCGGAATAAAACCCTTTATCAGCAATTATCACGGCATCTTTTACCCCACTCTCCTTCAGGCAGAGTTTGAAGGACTTCACATCTTTTATGTTTCCTGGTGTGATCCGGTAATATATTGGCAACTGCTGTCCAACTGAGAAGACAAACATCAGGTTGATAAGTTTGTCGTAAGTCCCTTTTTTGCTCTTTCCATTCTTATTTATGCCAATCTTTTCCGAGCACGAATTAATGTCGGTGCCATCAAACAGAATACAGTCGTTGGCTTTGCTAAATTCTCTGAAAAACGCCACAATATCGCTTCGGCTATTGCCAAGTTCACGCAAAACCCATCCAAGTTCTTTGGCTGACAGAGTTGTATCTGTATATAGCTCGGATAAAAAGCTGTGTTGAAAATGAAATGCCATGTTTTTTAATGGCGCCTGGTGAAGTATCCGGCCATAGGCAAGAGCCATGATCGTTTGCCAATGTAAGGGGAAGTGTTTTTGCAGAAGTTTTGGATATTGCTCCAATATCTCTGTAATAAAATGAGTAACTCCATATTCCTTAACCGAGAGGTGAGAAATCATGGGTTCTTTTGTTCGAAGCCGGTCTTTATCGGACATAACAAAACCGTCTTCCTCAGTAATCTTTCCCAGGAGTTTTCCAGTAATCTTTTGGGGTCTCTTTTTCTCCGGGTTCCATTTACTGCTAACCTCATAGAGGTAGTAATGACCGTTGAGCAGTCTAAGCTCAGTTCCTTTACGTTTGTGGCGGGTTGCCCACTCTGGATGTAAAACCATAATGTAACGTATTTACGTAATATCAAAGTAACACTAAAAAACCTGAAATGTCAAGCAAATCAGGCCTTTTGTTAATAAATATTACGTATTGTTGAAAAGTTACGGATTGATGTGGGAATTAACTCCACTTCAGGCCAGTTTTTGATGGAAAAGCTGGGCATGGACCCCGAACCAGCCAAACAAGGGCGCAGCCTCTATTTCTTTGGTAAAATGTTAGGGACATTTGCCGGCGCCATGCTGCTTACCCGCTTCAATCCGGGAAAATTTCTGCTGTCGTCTGCTGTACTTACCCTCGTGCTTATCGTTTCACTGATATTTGCACCCACCGCCGCAGTTGCCCTTTCGCTGATGTTTGCCATTGGCCTGGCAGCCGCCAATATCTTCCCGCTCATATTTGCAGGTACAGTTGCCCGTTACTCCGGACGCAACAACGAAATCTCAGGGCTGATGATTATGGCTGTTTCGGGGGGTGCGTTTGTGCCTCCGCTGGCTGGCTGGTTTACCGATGTTTCAGGGGTTTCGGGCGGCATGATGGTGCTGGCGGCATGTGCTGCTTTCCTCGTTTTTCTCGCATTTTATGAATTCACAAAGAAAAATACCCGATAATGGCCGGCTCCCATAGAAGAACCGCTCAGTACCTTCTTCCCCTTCAGCATCCGGGAACAACACCGGGCAGCTATGACATTTACCCTGCCCACCCATTGCCTGAAGGCGAAATTTGTACAGGTTTTACAACACTTGCCGCCGAACTGATGAAACACCGGGTGGTTCTGCTCGATGGCTACATTGGCGTGTTTTTTAAGGATATCAAAAAACAACTCATCCGGCTTTTTGAAGAGCAGAATATAAGCTCCTCCTGGATTGATATTTATGAAGCTATGCTTCCGGAAACGGAAATCAGCAACCTTACAGCTCCTTTTCTGGGAGGTGACGACCCGCTGTTCGGAACCCGGACTACCTTAGCGCTGAGCGATTTTTTCGATGCCCGAAAACTCACTGCAATTAATAACGATGATTTAGCAGCCATTACCGTTGTGTATGGCTGTGGTGCCAGCCTTTGCGGATTGAAGGGTTTTACTGTGTACGCCGACCTTCCCAAAAACGAACTTCAGTTCAGGGCAAGGGCAGGAGCAGTCTCCAACCTGGGCCGGCAAAATCCGGTTGACCCCAAAGCGATGTATAAACAGTTCTATTTTGTGGATTGGGTGGTACTCAACCGCCACAAGCAGTCGCTGTTGCCTTCGGTTGACATAGTTATTGATGCCCAGCGCCCGGATGAGATTACCTGGATCAAAGGCACACATCTCCGCAAAGCCATAAAAAGCCTGAGTAAGAATGTTTTCAGGGTGAGGCCGTGGTTTGAGCCCGGCACATGGGGAGGCGACTGGATGTTGCGAAATATTGATGGTCTTAATCGGGAAGTGCCTAATTATGCCTGGTCCTTCGAGCTGATTGTTCCCGAAAACGGTTTGCTGCTCTCCCACAACAACTCCCTGCTTGAGGTATCCTTTGACACCCTGATGTTTCTCGAAGCTGAAGCCGTTCTGGGCGATGCATACCAGGAATTTGGAACCGATTTCCCCATACGTTTTGATTTCCTCGACACCTTCAGTGGGGGAAACCTGTCGGTGCAGTGCCATCCGCATAAGGAGTATACCAAAAAACATTTCAACGAAAACTTTACACAGGAAGAAACCTATTACATTCTGGATGCTGCTGAAGATGCAACGGTGTATCTTGGCTTTCAGGAAGATATTAATCCTGAGGCCTTTGAACTGGCGCTCAGTGAAAGTTATCAGGAAAACCGCGAATTAGACATAGAAAAGTACGTAAAAAAGCTGCCTGCAAGCAAACACGATCTTTTTCTTATTCCTCCCGGAACTGTGCATGCCTCGGGAAAAAACAATATGGTGCTTGAAATCAGCTCCACACCCTATATCTTTACTTTCAAAATGTACGACTGGGTTCGCCCCGACCTCGATGGGAAACCCCGTCCGCTCAACATCAAACGGGCCATGGAGAACCTATGTTTCGACCGCCGGGGAGCAAAAGTGGAGCAGGAACTGGTGTGCCGGCCTGCACTCATCCGCGAAGACAAAGCACACAGTCTGTTTCATCTGAAAACACATCCCGACCACTTGTACGATGTGCACCGCATTCATCTGAAATCCACGGTTGTAATACCCACCGAAGGAAAGTTCATGGTCTTCAGCCTGGTGGAAGGCAGCCGGGTTTCGCTCACCTCGCACAACGGAATTACCATGCATTTTAATTATGCCGAAACCTTTGTGGTTCCGGCCGCTGCCGGTTTTATTACCCTTGTCAATGAAGGCGGGGGCACTGCCATTCTTGTAAAAGCATTTGTCAAGTAAACACAAAAAAATGAAAACAAAAGTCCTGCTGTTTGTATTTGCGCTGCTGAGCGCTGCCGTGTTCGGGCAAAACCCGCTTACCGGCAACACCACCATTATAAATGGTTACGGATCAGAGGTATATGGCCCCGATTTTGATTACCATTCCTCCATTCCCATAGCCGAATCGTGTATGATTATACGCACCACCGATGGCAGCGACTCCATGGAATGGCTCACCGACCCTGTGCCTGCCGGTGTGAACACAGAAAACATTTCTTTTGTCTGGCTGGCCGGTATCGGCTCTTCGCCGGGGATAGGCGATTTCAGCATTGAAGTCAACGGCAAACCGGCTTTTACCATTATTGCCGATGGTTCCGATGAATGGACACATCATGCTTCCGATGGTTCATCCTTGTATTTCAGCAAGGATATGGTTGATCAGCATGGCGACAGATTCGGGTTTGTGTATCTTACCGTGCCTGCCAAAAATCTGAAAGCCGGAGAAAAACTCAGCATAAAGGCCACCGGTGCCGGGCTAAACAAAACCACCTGGCTGATGACTTTCAGGTTTAAGGTTGAAAACGGAATACTGCTGAAAGCCCTTCCGGCATTAAAGGAAAAGGATGGAAAACAATATCAGCTTGGTGTTGCAGTGATATTGCACCTGGGAAAAGAAAGCCCCGTCCGTTTCTTTATGGATGGTAAGCTCATTCAGGAAACCACACTGAATTTTGGTTACAATTACATTAAACTTGACCTTCCCGCGGTAAACAAGGCTAAAAAAGTGAACTACAGGGTTGAAACCGAAGCCGATACCTGGAAAGGAGTTCTGGAACTCAAGCCGGTAAAAAAATGGCGCGTCAACTTTGTGCAGCATTCACATACCGACATAGGTTATACCCGCTCACAAACCGATATTCTGGCCGAGCATCTGCGCTACATTGACTATGCCCTTGACTATTGCGACAACACCGATCTTTATCCTGAAGAGGCAAAATTCCGCTGGACCTGCGAAGCATCCTGGGCCGTGGACGAGTACCTGAAAAGCCGTCCCGCTGCACAAACCGAACGCCTGAAACAAAGAGTTGCCGAAGGCAGAATTGAACTCACCGGCATGTATTTCAATTTCGATGAGCTTCCCGACGAACAAACCCTGGCAGCCTCGCTCAGGCCCGTTTCGCTGATAAAGTCGAAAGGAATGGAAGTAAAAACAGCCATGCAGAACGATGTAAACGGCATTGGCTGGAACTTTTGCGATTATTACCACGATCTGGGCATTAAATACCTGAATATGGGCACCCACGGGCACCGGGCACTCATCTGTTTCGACAAGCCCACCCTGTTCTGGTGGGAGTCGCCCTCTGGCAACCGTATGCTGGCTTTCCGTGCTGAGCATTATATGACCGGCAATACGGTGTTTAAAATTCATGCCGGCGATTTTAATGTGTTTGAAGACAAACTGCTCACCTATCTCACCGAGCTGGAAGCCAAAGGATATGCCTACGACCTGATTTCCATACAGCATTCAGGCTTTCTGGTTGACAATTCACCCCCTTCGACCCACGCCAGTGAGATGATTCGTCAGTGGAACGAAAAGTACACCTGGCCTAAGCTGCAAACAGCCACTGCTACCTCATTTTTTGAAGAAATGGAGCAGAAACATGGCCATGAGTTTCAGGTAATCCGCGGAGCATGGCCCGATTGGTGGACCGATGGATTTGGTGCATCGGCACGCGAAGTGGCAGCCAGCAGGCAGGCACAGGGCGATTTGATTGCCAACTCCGCCGGACTCAGCATGGCCTTGCTGCAAGGTGCCGCACTTCCCGAAAAAATCACCGACCGCATAGATGCCACCAACTCCGCACTGCTGTTTTACACGGAACATACTGTGGGTTATCACAACAGCGTTCGCGAACCTTATCACAAATATACTCTGGAGCAGCGGCGTATCAAAGAATCCTATGCCTGGGAGGCTGCCCGCCGAGCCAGAATGCTGGGCGAAGAAACCATGGGGCTGCTTCAGCATTTTGTTGAAAGAGAAAAAGAACCTTCGCTCATCGTGTACAATACCCTCAACTGGAAGCGCAGCGGATTGCTCAGAGTATATATTGACCATCAGATTCTGCCCCGCTACACTCCTTTTGCAATTACTGACCAGCAGGGAAATGAAGCCAAAGCTCAGCCGGTTGAGCAACATTCCGATGGAACCTATTATGCCATATGGGTTGACGATGTCCCTGCTTTCGGATATAAAAAGTACATCATCAAAGTAGATAAATCTGCAAAAATTGCCACAGTCCCCGAAGCCCGCAAAGCCATCAGCAGCCTCGAAAACAAATGGTACCACATTGATCTTGATGTGGCCAGGGGCGCCATCAGCAGCATTACCGACAAAGAATTAAACCTGCAATTGGTTGATTCAAAGGCAAAGTACAGTTTCGGAGAGTTTATATACGAGTTGCTCAACAACCGCACACAAATGGAATCGTACAAGCTTACCAATTTTACGCGTGAGGGCCTCGATTCGGTGTGGTATGATGGGTACGAAACCGGCGAGGTTTGGAATACTCTGAAATTCAGAGGAAACACCCCCGCTGCCCAACGCGATCAGACGTATGTTTTTGAAATCAGGCTGTTTAACACTGCCAAGCGCATTGATTTGTTTTATGCCATTGAAAAGAAATTGGTTACCGATCCCGAGGGTATTTACATAGCCCTGCCTTTTGCGCTGGACGGCGGACAGCTTGCGCTGGATGTTCCCGGTGGCGAAATGCGCGCCGGCATTGATCAGATTCCCGGCTCGAGCAACGACTGGAACACCCTTCAGACTTACGCCCGGCTTTACAATGAACAGGCGCAGTTGGTGGTTTCTTCGGTTGAAGTTCCGCTGATGCAGTTCGGAAATATCAACACAGGCCGGTTTAAAGCCGGGGCGCTCCCCGAAACCACCCATATGTTTGGCTGGCCGATGAACAACTACTGGGTAACCAATTTTAATGCCGATCAGCATGGCGGGCACGAGTGGTTGTATTCCATCACATCGCTTAAAGGCAATTCGATGCAGGATGCAGCCCGTTTTGGCCGCGGACACCGCACCCCCATGCCCGCCCGTGTGCTGCCCGGTGGCGGAAATGGTGAAGCGCAATGGGAAAACTCATTGCTCACCGGACTACCCGACCATGTGATGCTTATCAGCGCCATGCCGGCTGCCGACGGCAGATCCATTTTGCTGCACCTGCGTGAAACAGCGGGCAAAACCGGAACCATTGCCCCGCAATATGCCTCGCAGCGCGAATTGCTGCCCTGCGTAAGAACCGATGTAAACGGCACTCCGCTTGCAGGCAACAGCAATGAGATCAAGGCACTGGAGTCGGCGTTTTTCAGCGTGATTGTCAGATAAGAGAAAACTGCAAGTATGATTAGCAGTGACTTCCGGCTTTGTTCCTACCTGATTATTATTGAGAAAATGTATAATCAGGAAGAAGATTTCCATGGTTTTACCACAATAAGTACACTTCTATATTAACCTTTTGGATCAGGTAAAACTCATCCGTGTCAGATAAACCGGATTTAAGCTCAGTTCAACAGGAGTCAGCCGAAATACTTCACCATGACAGCACCTGTCAGGTCAAACTGAATAGCCCCATCATCAGGCACAACATCACTTCTGCATTCACCTCATATTGAAATACTGGCATATTTAAGGGAAATTCCGTATCTTTGATATTCAAATCACTCAAAACCCATTAACCATGAGAACTTGTGTGACCCTGATTATCTTCAGCCTGATATATACCAGCCTTTCTTACGGACAATGCATACCCGACCCGAAATACACCCAGCCGGGCATCTATCCCGACAGCGCCACCGGACTGCCACCGGCTGTTGCCACCTATGAATACAATGCGGTATTTACGGCTGTAATTCCGGCCGATACCATTGTTTCGCCCTTCCCGAGAATGAACATTGACTCCATCGGTGTTGCCCAGATCACGGGTTTGCCTGAAGGCTTTCAGGCGATACCCAACCGCCCGTCAGGATACTGGCTTGGAGGCACCTCGGGATGTATGCTGATTGCCGGTAATCCCACCGAAAGCCAGACGGGCGTTTATCCGCTCAGCATTACCGTTGTAGGCTATATGGGCGGACTGGGGCTGCCGTTCCCCTATGAAATTACGTATTACAGCCTGACCATATTGCCTGCTTCCGCCTACGGGATTGATGAAAAAGTCAATGCACTCCGGTTACAGGCATTCCCAAATCCGTTTACCGGCATGATCAGCCTCGCTTTTTATGCCCGGGAAAAAGGAATTTATTCGTGCAGGATAGTGGATGCAACGGGCAGATTGCTGCAAACGCAGACCCTTGACGTCATCCCCGGTGAAAATACCGGGCTGGTTGACGGAAGTGCCCTGGCTCCGGGCATCTATTTCTGCGCGTTAAGCAGGAAAGACGGGAAAGACTTTTCCATTATCAGGCTGATTAAACCCTGAGCTTAAATAACCATTAACCAATGGCCTATATTCCATGATTGCGCGTTGGGTCCTGATTTTCCTCTCTTTCATCAGCCTGGCAAACGCACAGAATCCGATGGTTACGGGCAGCGTAACCGACGCGGTAACCGGTGAAGCCCTTGCCGGGGTAAATGTTTTCCTGAACAGCAGCCACGGGGTGGCGACGGATGCCGAAGGCAGGTATACCTTATCGGTTCCGCCGGGGAAAAACACCATCCGGTTTCGTTTTATCGGATACATGCCTGTCGAGAAAACCATTGAAGCCGGCGATGGGCAGCGCGTCACGCTTGATGTAGGCATGCAGGTGCAGGCCGGTATGCTCGACGAGGTGGTGGTGAGCGCCGCGCGTTATGAACAAAAGATTTCAGATGTGATTGTCTCCATGGATGTGCTGGGCGCTGAGCGCATTGAGAGCACCCATACCATTATGGTGGAGACCGCCCTGCAACAGGTACCCGGGGTGATGTTTCTCGACGACCAGGTAAGCATCAGAGGCGGCAACGGTTACAGCTACGGCGTGGGGTCAAGGGTATTGCTGCTGCTCGACGACCTGCCCATGCTCACCGGCGGTGGCGGTGAGGCCAAGTGGGACTTTGTGCCGCTCGAAAACCTCAGCCAGATAGAAATCCTCAAGGGGGCCTCCTCTGCATTGTACGGATCATCCGCGCTGAACGGGGTGATCAACATCCGCACCGCCTACCCCGGCGAAAAACCCGAAACAGCATTCACGCTTTACAGCGGAATCTACGGGAATCCCCGGCGCCGTGAAATTGCCTGGTGGGATGCGCAGCCCTTCTATTCCGGGGCACGTTTCTCGCACAGCCGGAGGATAGGTAACCTCGACCTCGTCGGCGGGGCCAATGTGCACACCGACAAAGGTTATCGTGAAAACGAAAACGAAAAATACATCCGTGCCAACCTGAATACCCGGTACAGGTTCATGAAAATTAAAGGAATGGCTGCCGGGCTCAATGCCAACGCCATGTTTAACGAAGGCGGCAACTTTCTGCTCTGGCTCAACGGCGACACCGGCGTTTACAGGGCGTCCCCCGATTTTGACCAGCATTTTAAAAATACCCGCTTCAACCTCGATCCCCATCTTACATGGCACAGAAACGATGACAGCCGGCATACGCTGAAAGGCAGATTTTACAAAGTGACCTACGACAGCGACTCGCTGCACAACTACGACAATACCTTTTTCGGGGAGTATCAGTACCTGAAGAAATGGGAAAACAAGTTTTCAATAACGGCCGGGGCAAGCGCAACAAGTGTTGAAACCGTCTCCAACCTTTTCGGGAGCGCAAGGCATACCGCATCCAATCAGTCGGTTTACATACAGGCAGAAAAGCAATACAGGGAATGGCGGTTTTCATTCGGGAGCCGCTATGAATGGCACCGCATCAACCGTGAGCGCCAGGCGTCGAAGCCCCTCTTCAGGGCGGGGGTAAATTACCAGGCGGGGAAATACACCTTTCTGCGCGGCAGTTTCGGGCAGGGATTCCGCTATCCGGCCATCGCCGAAAAGTATGCAGCCACCGCGGTGGGGGCGTTGAAAATTTTCCCCAACGACACCCTGATGCCGGAATACGGCTGGAATGCGGAGATGGGCATCAAGCAGGGCTTTTCGCTGGGGAATGTGCAGGGATATGCCGATGCCGCCCTGTTCTGGACCGAATACAGGGATATGATTGAATTTACCTTCGGTCAGCATTACCCGCCCGGACTGACCAATCCCACCCTGATTGATTTTTTCAGTTACACCGGTTTCAGGGCATTCAACATCACCAACGCCCGCATTGCCGGTATGGAAGTCAATTTCACAGGCAGGGGCAGTGCCGGCATCGCGAAGTTCACCTTCAGCGCCGGGTATACCTATACCAACCCTGTTGACAAGGATTTCGGCAAACGCGAAAATACCGCCTCCACCAATAAAAACATCCTTAAATACCGGTTTTACCACAATGTGAAAGTGGCGTTCGACGTCTCCGTAAAAGAATTTTCCACCGGCCTTAACCTGGATTATCACAGCCACATCATCAACATCGACCGCGCTTTTGAGGATTCTCTCAGGGTAAACGGCGTGGCGGTGCCCATCTTTATTTTGCCCGGACTATACGAATACAGGCAAAAACACAACACCGGCGATGTACTGGTCAACTGGCGCTTTGCCTGGCAGCCCGCCGAACGCTTAAAGGTTTCCTTTATCATCAACAACCTCTTCAACCGCGAATATATGACCCGGCCCGCCGATGTAGGACCACCGAGGACCTTTGCGGTGCAGGCCGGGATTAAAATTTAAACGGGTTTATAATAATTCAGCCTCCCTGACATAACCTGTGATAAAAAATTTCACAATAATAAACGTTTGATCATTTCAGCCGCTGATAACCGGGCGATACGGGCAAACTGATTCAGGCATACTTAATCGGGATTATTCAATATTAAGCTTTTTGGGGCTGAACGACTGATTCCATACTGTTATCCGGATAAAAATTATTTATTAGATATGATTGCAAAATCCGAAGCAATGGCATACTTTTGTTTTGTTGAATATTATTTTAATAATTATTTACGATTTAGACTATTGTTAATCACACTAGTGTCCCATTAAAACTGGGACGTTATTAAAAATTAAACAAATTTGGCTCATTAAGCCTAAAACGTTCTTTGTCATTTTGAAATTTAGTTCTATCGAACAGATCCAGAAGATTGGTTTTATCTGTTAATGATATGCCCAAGATCTGCAAGACCTCGTATGTACTTCTGTCGAGTCGCATGTCTTTTTGGACGATCGCTACTAGGCAGTACGTGCACATAGCGACGTAGATTTGGATCCGAACTGCATTTGCTGTAGTTCCCCAAAATTTCTTGATTTTCAGGTGTTGCTTCAGCCATTTGAAGAAAAGCTCGACTTGCCAGCGGTTCTTGTAAAGTTCGGCGACTTGAAGCGCTGAAACGTGCGTGGCGTTGGTCAAGAATACCAGCTCGCGTTTTTGTTCTTCATCCCAATATTTGACCAATCGAAGTTGCTCTGGATAATATCGTTTGGGATAAAACCCCGTCAATTCAACAGTTAAATCTGAAAGCACGTTCTTGGGCAACCTTCTTTTCCATTTGATTGTCTTGTATTGGAGGTTATTCTTTGCCCTGACAACGAAGAAAGCTTCTATCCGATGAATCTTGTACAACATCTTGAAGTGGTTGTACGCACGGTCAAATATGTAATATGATCCTGGTTCATAGGGGATTTCTTTCATCGCGGTAGAGTCGTGCGCCGAAGCTTCGGTGATATGGAAAAACGCCGGTATCTTTGTCTCCACATCATATAATGTATGCACTTTGATCCCGCCTTTTTTCTTGCGAAACTTTGCCCACCAGAACACGGAAAGGCACAAGTCAACCGTCGTTGAATCAAAAGCGTAGACATTGCCCCCAAGTTTGAAGATGTCAGAAGCCCGTTTATGTCTGGCCTCGTTTACCAGATAATAAGCGTACTCTTCAAAGATGCGGTAGTCCCTGTCTTGATTGGCTCTGGCCAGAGATGATTTTGATACGTTCTTGCCCAAACCCAAATGATAAGCTTTGGAGTGATGGGCGTCAAGCGCGACAACCAAATCCCTGAGACTTTCACGGTTTGACAATTGTCCGAACATCAGGGAAAGAAGTTGGTTCCAACAAGTGAAGTGTTTAACATATCTGTCCCCGTCATATTTGCGGACAATATAGTTGAACTTATTCCTATCCAAGAAAGATGTTAGCTGGGCGAAAACGTATTTATCCTTATGCATTTGCAATTTTTTCTAAGAACTGCAAATGTGCAAATTGAAATCCGTTTAATCGAAAAACGCATGTAACTAACTAAATTTCAAATATTTCAAAGAACTTTTTAATATTTTAATGGGACAGTAATGTGTTAATCAATAATATAACAAAATAATATAACCAGCGATTATCATTGATTTACTGATTAATACCAAATTATTATGAGAAAGATACTTTTATTACTTCTTTTAATACTCAATCAATTTTGTTTTTCACAGAATTGGGAACGAGTTTTGGGCCTCAGTAACAGACAAGAGGTGTTCAGCCATATAGCAGAATCGTATGACAGGGGTTACCTGATTTTAGGCAGATTGAACGATTATCCTGATTCAAGATCATGGATTGTAAAAACTGATATTAATGGAAATATTCTCTATGATTTCATTTTAGGAACAGGTATGGGTGTCAGTCAACGAAACATCCCGGAATGCCTTCTTTCAACACAGGATGGTGGATTTATAGTTAGTGGAAGTTTCACCAATACCGGTAGTACAGATATTGGAATAATGAAATTTGATCCATGTGGAAATCTGGAATGGTGTCTTCATTTTGCAAATCCGGATATTGCATGGGGGCAAAAAATTATTCAAACACCTGATGGAGGATACACAATGCTCGCTCATGGATTTGAGAGATATCCAAGTATTACAAAATCTGATCTCAGTTTGTTCCGATTAGACGCTAATGGCAACATTTTATGGATACAACCATATGCAGAACGTATTATTCATCCATTAATATCGGATAGCCATGGAAATGATTTTATAATAACATCTGACGGCGATTATTACATTGTGGGTTCTTGTGGTTGGATTGATACTGTTTCCGGAGCATCAATTACCAAAGGGATTATAATAGGGGCTGATAGCTTAAGAAACGAAAAATGGATAAGTATTCTAACTGGCGAAGAGTTTGAAGGCTACATTTCTATTGCTTCACTGGTTGAGAAAAATACCGGAAATTTTTATCTGGGCTCGGGCTATACCAATGGAAATACTAACCCAACACTTCTTATTGCTGATAGTTTAGGTGTGATTTTATTAGACAGTATTCCATTAATTCCGGATTTTGGTGAATACGTGCCATCAAATAACTTATTTGGTCTGACATTCTTTAATGACGACCGCCTATTTACTATGACTCAAATGAGTGATCATCCTTTCGGGATTACAGGTTGTATTGCAATTCATGAGTTGGATACTTTAGGTGGCTGGGTAAATTCATTTATTGAGACTGAAGCTACATGGCCATTCGCATTTGTAAAAACCTCAGATGACAGATTTTTAATAGGTGCAACTTCTCTCGAATACCAAGACATTATTCTTATTAAGCTTACAGATTCTTTAAAATATGATACTCAGTATCCATTCGCACTAGATCACGATTACCTCTGCCCCGAGCCTATTGTTTCAAAAACCATAGATTTAAGCAGTTGCGAGGTAATTGTTGATGTAAAGGATATACCCACCCGTAAAGAGTACGAAGCCCGCGTCAGTTTAATACCCATTACGCCTGCACCCAACCCTGCCGGCGATTATGTGCGCTTTTTGCTTGAAAACACAGAGTATCACAGCAAAATACGGGTGGTGTGTTACGATATACAAGGCCGGCAACTGGCTGAGTTGCCCGTAAACTCAGGCATACACGAAACCGGGCTGGATGTTTCGCGCTGGCGGCCGGGCATGTATATGGCGGTGGTGTATGCAGGTAATAAACAAATGGGCAAGGCGAGGTTTGTAGTGGAGTGAGGTTATTGGTGGTCTCGTACCGATTGCTATCGGTACCGCCCGACCACCAACGGCTTGGTTCGACGAAAGCTCACCAACCACCGTTTTGCCACTAATGGCTTCGCTTTTTTTTGGTGGTTTCGGCTTCGCTCAACCACCAACCGTTAATAAAAGCAACAACTGTAAAACCGGTGGTCGAGCGAAGCCGAGACCATCCGGTAGCTTGGTTCGATTGCGCCCACCAGCTATCACTCATGCAACGAAAGAATCAATCAACAACTGTAAAACCGGTGGTCGAGCGAAGCCGGGACCATCCGGGTTTCGCGGAGTCGGGACCACCGGTAGACAAGCCGAAATAATTAGAACTGAGAAAAAAACCTGTAAATCCTGTCAATCCTGTCAAAAAAAAACTACAAAACCTGTCCCATGAAAAAAACAATCATACTCCTTTTCTTTATCGCCATCAGCGGCATCTCCCGCGCCCAGCAACCCATTGATTCACTGTACCTCTGAGTAAATTTTCAGAAAGAAACAATAGTCATCGACATTCCAAAAGACTATTTTACCCTTCGCACAGTGGTACCCAAACTACCGGGCTTCGTTGCAGTGCGCAAACTGAACATTCTGGTTCCGCCTTTACCTCAAAAAGACCTACTGCTGCAAACCTTTCATAACTACCTGACCAAATCCACCGATCCTGCCGATAATTACCAGCGCCTGGACTGGCTGCGGGTAATGGCGTTGTATCTTTATTTTAATCAGGAAAGAGATCAGGTATTTCTATCTGAAATGAGAAAAATTCTGGAGGACTGGAAGCAGATGCCCACGGCTGGGCCGCTTATAACAGAAATAGGATATATTGAACAATGGTTGATGCTCAAATACGAATAATCATAAGGCAGCTCTCCTGTTCATTCCCGCTCCCATCTTCCGGATCTTTTCACCGCATCGGCCCATCGCAGTTTCTTAATCCGGGCCTGGTTGGGGTCGGCTGATGGACTGAATACAAGCTCGCGTTGCCATTGACCGGCAATTTCATTGATATCTTTCCAGAATCCGGTGGCCAGTCCGGCAAGGCAGGCAGCCCCGGCTGCCGTGGATTCCGTTATCCGCGGGCGCACCACGGGAATGCCCAGCAGGTCGGCCTGTATCTGCATCAGCAGGTTGCTTGCCGAGGCGCCTCCATCCACACGCAGTTCATGAATCTTAAGGTTTGTATCCTGTTCCATCACCTGCAGCACATCAAGGGTTTGAAAAGCGATGCTCTCAAGCGCGGCCCTGGCAATGTGCGCAGGGGTGGTGCCCCGGTTCAGCCCTATCATCAGTCCGCGGGCATACTGGTCCCAGTGCGGGGCGCCCAGGCCTGTAAATGCAGGGACAAAATACAGTCCGCCGGTATCGCTTACCTGCCGGGCCAGGGCATCGGCTTCCGCCGATGATTGTATAATGCCAAGCCCGTCGCGCAGCCATTGCAGCACAGCGCCCGCCATAAATATGCTGCCTTCAAGGGCGTAGGTGGTTTGTCCGTTCATCTGCCAGGCCACGGTGGTAAGCAGGCGGTTCTCCGATATAAACGGCTCCCCCCCTGTGTTCATCAGCATAAAACAACCGGTGCCGTAAGTATTTTTCACCATCCCTTTTTCAAGGCACATCTGCCCGAACAGTGCCGCCTGCTGGTCACCGGCGATTCCGGCAACGGGCACCTCCGCGCCGCCGAAAGCATCCGTCACAAACCCGTAAACTTCGCTGCTGGAGGCCACCACGGGCATCAGTGAAGCGGGGATATGCATCAGCTCCAGCAACTCTTCGTCCCAGCAGAGGTCATGGATATTGAAAAGCAGGGTGCGCGAGGCATTACTCACATCGGTCACATGCACCCGTCCGCCGGTAAGTTTCCACACAAGCCATGAATCAATGGTGCCGAACGCGAGTTGCCCCCGTTCAGCCTTCAGCCTGGCCCCCGGAACATGATCGAGTATCCAGCGGATCTTCGGCCCGCTGAAGTAGGCGTCGGATTCAAGCCCTGTTTTCCCGCGCAGCAACGCAGAAAGGCCGAGGTTCTTCAGCTCATCGCAGTAGGCAGCAGTGCGGCGGTCCTGCCATACAATGGCATTGTACACAGGCTCGCCCGTGTTTCTGTCCCACACTACCGTGGTTTCGCGCTGGTTGGTGATGCCCGCCCCCGCCAGCTGCCTGCCGCTGATGCTGATCTTCGACATCGCTTCCACCGCGACCGACACCTGGGATGCCCAGATTTCGGCGGGGTCGTGCTCAACCCATCCCGGCTGCGGGTAATGCTGCCGCAACTCCTTCCGGGCAATGGAACAAATGTTTCCCTGCCGGTCGAAAATCAGGGCCCTTGAGCTGGTGGTGCCCTGATCGAGGGCTAATATATACTTTTCCATATGCCGCTTACCTGCTGATCAGATCCTGCACCCATGAGGTCATTGCCGACATCACTTCCTGCTGTTCAGGCTCATTGTGAATTTCATGAAAGGCTTTTTCCCAAAGAATCAGTTTGCATTTGCCCGGATTGACGGCAGCAAAGGCTTCGCTGCCCGAGGCATAGGTGATGATATCTGCTTTGCCATGCATCAGCAGCAGGGGCAAAGGAAACGAAGCTGCCCGTGCGAGGGTTTGGCTGGTTACTTTAAGCATTACTTTTCCGAGGCCCATGGTGATGCAGTCGTGGATCAACGGGTCGCTTTTGTAAGCCTGAACCATCAGCGGGTCGCGCGAAATACCATTGAGGTCCAGCCCGTTGGAAATAGACATGCGGGGAAATATGCTGCCGAGCACACGAGCGGCAAAAATCAGCAGGGGTTTCTTTTTCAGGGCATTGTGCAGTCCCGGGCTGTTGGAAATAACCCCGGCGATGTCGGGATTGCTTTCCAGGGCATAAAACAGGACGAGTATCCCTCCCATGCTGTGCCCGAAAAGTATCACCGGAAGACACGGAAACAATTCAGAAGCATGTTGCAGCAACAGATCGGTGTCGTGCAGGATTGCCTCCCGCGAAGGGAAATGGCCGCGCTGCCCCTGCGATTGCCCGTGCCCGCGCTGGTCGGCGGTGAAAAAGACAAATCCGGCATCTGTAAAAGCCCGGG
This sequence comes from Lentimicrobium saccharophilum, assembly GCF_001192835.1. NCBI lineage: Bacteria > Pseudomonadati > Bacteroidota > Bacteroidia > Bacteroidales > Lentimicrobiaceae > Lentimicrobium > Lentimicrobium saccharophilum. Next base: position 228,010 of record NZ_DF968182.1, on the reverse strand, counting down.
CAACATGTACATGGCGTGAAGAGTGGTCGCCGATGCCGTGCACAAAACAGACAACCGCTTTGGGCACAGGTCCGGCCGGTTGCCAGTATTGGGCAAAAATGGTCAGCCCGTCGCCGGTTTTCCAGGAGGTGGTAGAATGCTGCATATAAATCACCTGTTTGGGAAATGGATTATACGCTGCAAAGGCAGCGCCAATCACAAAGATACGGGTTGATCGTTAAATATCCGGGGTATCCGTTGAAAGAAGGGCAGGATTAATTTCCAATCACTGCTGTCCGGTAAATTACGAGATTCTTCTCCCGCAAAATGCGGGATCAGAATGACTCTGACCTATATGGGTTTAGCTGCTGATCCACAATTACCTGCCAATGTCCGCAGGCCGGAAATATTTATTGCTGCCGTCCTTTATAAAAGCATAAACGGTTGCCGGGAGGATGCGCTGATTTGATTTTGAAGATGACCGGTGACTTTATATATTTGTTTCCGGTAAGCGTTTGGCCAGTCCCTGAAATATTCAGTCCCCCACTTTAAAACAGCCATTATGGAAAATTTTCAACTGATTGATTACCTGATCTTTGCAGCCTACGGCATTTTAATACTATCGGTAGGGCTCTGGGTGTCGCGCAGCAAAAAAGGGGAGAAAAAGAGTGCCGAGGACTACTTTCTGGCAAAGAAGAGCCTTCCCTTCTGGGCCATAGGCGCTTCGCTCATCGCGGCCAACATCTCCGCCGAGCAGTTTATCGGCATGTCGGGTTCGGGGTTTGCCATTGGCCTGGCCATTGCCAGTTACGAGTGGATGGGCGCCATTACCCTGATTGTGGTGGCCAAGTATTTTCTGCCTGTTTTTATCCGGCAGGAGCTGTTTACCATTCCCGAATTCATCGAAAAAAGGTTTAATACCAACCTGAAAACCATCCTGGCCGTTTTCTGGGTGGCGCTGTTTATTTTTGTCAACCTTACCTCGGTCTTGTTTCTCGGGGCAAAGGCCCTGGATACCATTGCAGGTACCGGCGACGGGAGTATGATATTTCCGCTGATACTGGGACTGGCACTTTTTGCCGCCGCGTATTCCATCTGGGGAGGCTTGTCGGCCGTAGCATGGACTGACGTAATTCAGGTTATATTGCTGGTAGCCGGCGGGCTGATCACCACCTTTATCGCCCTCGATCAGGTAACACCTGCCGGCGGTGTGCTGGCCGGGCTGGACCATGTTTACCAGGTGGCAGGGGATAAATTCCACATGATCCTTCGCAGGGACCACCCCGAATTTCTGAACCTGCCGGGCATCGGTGTGATTATCGGCGGCATGTGGGTGGCCAATCTCTACTACTTCGGGTTTAACCAGTACATCATTCAGCGGGCGCTGGCCGCGAAGTCGCTGCGCGAAGCGCAGAAAGGGCTTGCGTTTGCCGCTTTCCTGAAACTGCTGCTGCCTTTGCTGGTGGTTATTCCGGGTATCATCGCCTATGTTATGTACATGCAGCCGGAAGGCACCGTTGTGATTGACGGGGTGAAAACGGTTTTTAACCGGCCCGGTGGCGGCATCAATTACGATATCTCCTATCCCTGGCTGATCAAAACCTTTATCCCGGCAGGAATCAAGGGACTGGTGGTCGCGGCGCTGGCTGCCGCCATCGTTTCTTCGCTGGCTTCCATGCTGAATTCCACGGCCACCATCTTTACCATGGACATTTACAAACCTTACTTCTCCAAGCGGACCGACGGCTCCGACCTTGTTCTTACAGGCCGCATCGCCGTTATCGCAGCCCTGGCCATCGCGGTTTTTGTAGCTCCGGCGCTGAATACCATGCCCCAGATGTTTCAGTACATCCAGGAATATACCGGGGTGGTGAGTCCGGGCATCCTGGCCGTTTTCCTGATGGGATTATTCTGGAAACGGGCAACCACGCGGGCTGCCATAACAGGCGTTTTAAGCTCCATTCCGGTTGCGCTGCTGCTGAAGTTGCTGCCGCTTGAGATGCCCTTCCTCGATCAGATGATGTACACCTGTCTGATTACCATTGCCATTATCGTGATGGTAAGCCTGAGTACGGCAAAAACCGACGAGGATCCGAAAGCCATTCCCCTGCCGCGCGAAACCTTTAAAACCGGCAGGAACTTCAACATCGCGGCTTATGTGATTATGCTGATACTGACCGTGCTTTATGCCGCGCTCTGGTAAAGCTGCGTTTTGCCGCGGTCTTTCTCAGCGCCTGACAAACTTCACCGGCGGCAGAACCCTGTCTTTTGCTTCCGCCCTTACCAGATACATCCCTGACGGAAGGCCGGAGAGCGGAATATTTACCGATGACCCGTCAACGACAGTCCGGGATACCTGACGGCCGGCGAGGTCGGTGATGGTGATGAAAGCCGCTTCATCCGGGATACCCGAAACAAGGATTTCATCCTCTGCCGGGTTGGGGGATACAACCATTGCCGGCCGCGCATCCGGAAAACAACTACCCTTCAGGCCAACACCCAGGAGCGGATTTGTCCTTAGCATCCATCCATCGCCCTGCCCATAATGTGCAGGCAGGTCCCAATCGGACGAATAGGAGTTACTGGCTATTACAGCCATATCCTCATCAACACAGAGGCTTGCTGATTTCAATGCCCAACCTTCATTGTCAGAACCTCCCAGGGGCCACGTACTCAAAATTTCCCCCCAATTAACAAAACCGCTTGTCATCAATAAAGTGTAAATATCATAACCCCCGTGATTGGCCGGGAACATTCCTGAATTGGAATTGGAAACAATCAGGCAAAGCAGATATTCATCATTATAAATTTTCATGTCCGCAATAATATCAGATCCTGTGATCCCTCCCATTGTGATTCCCATCCGTTGTTCAAGTGTATCACCAACAAATTCATCAAAAACAATAATATCAGCATGTTGCCCCGGAGTATTATTGATAGTGTTATCGGTATTTCGAGCCAGATAATAACTGTCAGCATGATACAACATGCATACCGGATAGGTACCGGTTAAATGCGACGGGCATTCTTCATCAATCACTTCCCCCTCCGGATTTGTTTTCATGAGCCACAGCTTATCTGTTATTCCGATATGCTTACTCCCATAGAACATCAGGTTGCTGTCAGGAAGCACCACCGCATGCACAAAGCCATCGTTGTCTTCACTGCCGTATTTCCTGGCCCAGATTACCTGAAACTGAGCGTCCAGCCTGATGCAAAAAGCGTCGTCGCCTCCCATTGAGATTGAATTTGAGAAAGTGCCGTCGAAACTGCCGGTTCGCCCGACAATAAGGTAACCGTTGTCATGGGTGGGGACTATGCGAAAAGCCTCATCGTTACTGCTGCCTCCGAAATGAAATCCTTCAATGCTCACTCCACCGGAAGTCATGCACTTAACCCAGACATCAAACGATCCGTTGTTTACCGGAAAGTCCCCGTCGGATGAATTAGAATTGATGAGTACCAGATATACCGAATCCTCCCGCTGAATGAGATCCTTTACAAGTTCATCACTTGAGCCGCCAAGCACTGCAACATAGTCTTTATTGCCTTCATCATCCGTGCTGATCATCCAGGCGTCGGATAAACCAGTATTGAAGGGAATGTCTGTATCTGATGAAAAGGTGTGTCCTGCAGCAAGAAAGCCTCCCTCGCGGCCTTTAACAACGCGCGTAAGATAATCCGTATTACTTCCGCCATAATTAAACGACCATTGCACTGCCTGACCGGATGCAATCACCGGCAAAGAAATCACATACCAAGCCAGCAATATTCTTTTTAAATTTGGGATAGCGAGCATACAAATTCCATTTTAAATGTATAGAGGGAATCATATTATAATTGTCCGGACAGCATGAACAATAAACAACAAATATACAGAATCTGCCGTCAGATCTCGCTTTTCATCGGACAAACCAAAATAAGGGTATAGCCGCAAGCGGATCTGATTCAGGATTACCCGGATACTGACGCATCCGGGAGTGCTTAGGCATAATACAACACTATAATCAGCGCCTGAAAAACTTCACCGGCGGCAGAACCCTGCCTTTTGTTGCGGCCCTTACCAGATACATCCCGGACGGAAGGCCGGAGAGCGGAATATTTACCGATGATTTGTCAACGCCTGTATGGAACACCTGCCGGCCGGCGAGGTCGGTGATGGTGATGAAAGCCGCGTCATCCGGGATCCCCGAAACAAGGATTTCATCCTCAGCCGGGTTGGGGGATACATGTATTCCGGCAACCGCAGCAAACCCTTCATCCGGCAAACCAAGGGAATATAAAGGGTCCGCTTTGAAAATCCAGCCATCGTAAGAGCCATAGTTTCCCGGAACGTCGCCATCGCCGGAATAAGACCTGCTGGCGCAAATAGCCATTGCACCATCCATAATGAAATTGCCACCATTTTCATGTGACCCGTCATAGCTTGATCCGCCAAAAGGCCTGCTGTGAATAAGGCCGAAATCATTGGAAAAGAGTACATAAAAAAGGTCATATTCTCCGTGATTGCCGTGAAATGGCCATTGGTTGGTATTCGAAGCTACCAGACAAAGGATATGCTGGTCGTCGTAAGGTTTCATATCCAGAATAATATCGTTGCCGTCACCTCCGCCGGTTTCGTTCATGGAAACATAATCCAGGTTTTCATCAAATTTATAGATCATCATATGCCGGTTGGTGACTTTGGAGACCACGTTATTGGTATTGGCGGCAACATAAATATGACCGGCATGGTGCATCATACACACGGGAAATACACCGGTGACTTTTTCGAAGTTTACTTCATCCAAAAATTCACCCAAAGAGTTGGTTTTCAGCAACCAGCCGGTATTGAGATTCGACTGAAACTTACTGCCATAGAACAGAAGATTGCCATCGGGCAGGGCCAGTGCATCCACAAAACCATCTTCGTCTTTGGTTCCGAATTTCCTCACCCAGGTAATCTGCGAAGTTGAAGACAATCTTATACAAAACGCATCTTTACCACCCAGTCCGCTTCCAAAAGTTCCGTCGTTGCTGTTGGTCTGCCCGACGATAAGGTGACTTCCGGCAGGAGCCTGCGCAAGTTTAACGGCGTCATCTTTTCCGCTGCCGCCGAAATGCAGCGAGCCACCAGCCTGTCCGTCAAAAGTTATACTTTTCAGCCAGATATCGAGGTCTCCTGAATTGGCCGGGAAATCGCCATTTGCAGAATAGGAGTTGAATAACATCATAAAGTAGGCGTTGTCAACCTCAACGGCATCTTTAAAAATATCATCGGAACTGCCCCCAAAAACACTGACAAACTCCTTTTCGCCCGGGGCGTTGACTTTAATCACCCAGGCATCGGAACTCCCGGCATTGGATGGCAGGTCAATGTCAGCGGAATACGAGTTTCCACCTGCAAGAAATCCTCCTGAATTACTGCTTATGATACGGGTTAAGTAATCGTTCTGGCTTCCGCCGTAATTAAAAGACCATTGCAGGGCCTGGCCCGACAGAAGTATTGGCAGGAATATCATTGATGCTGCCAACACCATTCTCAGATTCTGTTTCGTTTGCATGATTGCTTTTATTAGGAAGTTAGGGATACCTGTTAAGATGCGTCCATCGACAAATAAGGGAAATTAACATAGCTAATCCACAAATATACTGAATTCATTGCCCGGATCAGCAAATTAAAAGTCTGATAAGTATTAATCAGATTTTTTCAGGAAGGTGATCGGGTCGCACGGCAATTTTACGCTTTCAACCTGCCCGTATGCGCGTTTAACCACTTTTGTTTTCCCGGGCCTGTCCTTCAAAATACTTTTGCCTCATCAACACAGGAACAAATCAAATAATCAAAGAGATGAAAACAAAACCCGCACTTACACTTTTACTTTTCGCTGTTCTTGCATTCAGCGGCATGGCCCAGGACAATGCAAAGAAATCCGGTTTCGAACTGAGCAGCGGCGTTGCATTTCCCGTTTCAAACCCTGGTGGAGCCGACCTGAAAACCGGTTTTGGATTTGAAGGAATCTTCCATTATCAGTTTATGCCTCATCTGGGGCTTTATGCAGGCTGGGGATGGAACCGGAATCAGGCCCCGGAATCTTTTGCCGGAAAGGATGCAGACTTCGAGGAAACCGGTTATGTATTCGGACTTCAGTTCAAACATGCCATCGGAAGCTCACCGGTTTCGTGGTATGCCAGGGCTGCCGGGCTTTACAACCATATTGAAGTGGAAAACACTGCCGGAGAAATTATTTACGACAGTGGCCATGGATTGGGCTGGCAGGTGGCCGGAGGAATTGACATTGATCTGGGCCGCAACTGGAGCCTCACCCCGGGCCTCAAATTCAATTCACTGAACCGTGAAATTGAAGTGGAAGGCAATGTAACCGGACTCAGCTTAAACTACCTCTCGGCCCGTGTCGGGATCCTGAAAAAATTCTGAAACCCTGAAACCGGCGGGTCAGCAATGGCCCGCCCGGTTACTTAACGCAAATGAAAAAATGAAAGCACAACTTATCCCATTCTTTACCCTGCTTTTGCTGCTGACAGTTTCCTGTGAAAAAGAAAAGCCTGTCAGCTACGGTTTTCATTGTCCCATTCAGGATAATTCAAACGGTTACACCGTGATGGCGGTCACCAGTCAGGCTGAATCGGTGCAACTCGAAGGTTCCGTCTCAGTTTCAGAAGGAAGCGTTGAAATAATCCTTCTCGGACCCGGCAAAGAGGAGATCTATAAAATATCGGTTGAAGCACCCGGTCATGTAACGGTTAATGAATCATTCCCGGCCCGGACAGGATTCTGGCAACTGAAATACAAAAGCACCAAAGGGAACGGCAACCTGGAACTTCACCTTAAGTACCGGGGGGCCAATCAAAATTGAAACTATATTTGACAATCATTTCATGCTGACATGTTTTTCAGACAGATACACGGCTATTTCCCCTTCTGGCGCCTGCTTCTGCTATTGCTGGGGTTATCCGTCGGCGTTCAGCTGGCAGTTATCACCTACAATCACCTGAGCGGTTATTATGTTTTATCGGGTTATCTGCATTTCTTTCTCAGACTGGCCAGGGGGATCATCCTCAGCCTTTCCGCTGCCTTTCTGATTGCCTACCCGGATCTTTTTATCATCAGGTACTTTAACAAAAGTATACCCTGGGGAAAGCAAACAGCCCTGCGGATACTCCTCCAGATGGGATTTGCGGTTACGATTGCCGTGATTATTGCCCTGGCCGTTACCTTTACCGCAAACCGGATAAATCCTTATTCCGAAGATCTTTCAGGCGTATTGATCACCAATGCCCTTATTATTGCCGTAGCCAACCTTTTGATGATGGCTGTTCTTGAAGGCTGGATCTACTACATCGAAAGTAAAAAGGCAACGCTCAAGGCAGAAACCCTTGAAAAGGAGCTTTCGCAGATCAGGTTTGAAGTACTGAAAAGTCAGATCAACCCGCACTTCATGTTCAACAGTCTGAACGTACTCTCGGGGCTGATTAACCGGGATACGGTGAAAGCCCAGCAGTTTATCGACGAATTTTCACAGGTTTACCGCTACGTGCTCGAAACTATTGAACAGCCGGTGACCACCCTGGGAAGGGAACTGGATTTTATGCATTCCTATCTTTTCCTTCAGCAGATCAGGTATGGCCGGAACCTGGGTTTCTCTGTAGATGTTCCCGCCGCATTGCTGAATTGCGTACTTCCACCACTCTCGCTGCAGGTGTTGCTCGAAAATGCCATCAAACACAACATCGTAAACGAGTCAAAGCCGCTCAGGATCGAGGTTTACAGCGATGGATACAACCTGGTGGTAAAAAACAACCTGCAGCCGAAAATTTCCTCGGCAGCCTCAACCGGCCTGGGGCTGAAAAATCTGGTGAAGCGTTATGCCCTGATTACCGGAGAGGAACCCTCGTTCAAAATTGAGACCGGCCATTATATTGCACGCATTCCCCTTATTAATCCCGAAAGTGATGAACATACTGATCGTTGAAGATGAAAGTTTCGCTGCCGACAAGCTGGAGCAGATGCTCCTGGAGGTTGACCCGGACATCAGGATACTTGCGAAAACAGGTTCTATAAAAGACTCGGTAAAATGGCTGATGGATCACACGGCCGATCTGATTTTCCTCGATATACAACTTTCGGATGGCATCAGTTTCACCATCTTTGAACAAATCCCCGTGAATATCCCGGTGATTTTCACCACCGCCTACGACCAGTATGCCATCAAGGCCTTTCAGCTAAACAGCATTGCATACCTGCTCAAACCCATCAGAAAAAGCGACCTGGCAGAGAGCCTCAGAAAATATCATTCGCTGCGGTCGGCTTTCAGTATCGATTTCGATTTGCTGATGGCCAACATACAGGGAAGAAAACCGGATTATAAAAAACGCTTCCTTATCCAGATCGGGGAAAGGATCAGAAAAATTGAAATTTCGGAGATCGCGTACTTCTATGTACTTGAAAAAGGGGTGTATCTGAAGACCCTGCAGGGAATCTCCTATCCTGTGGATTATGCCCTCGACCGCCTGGAAACCCTGCTGAACCCCGAAAAGTTTTTCAGGATAAACCGGAAGTATATTGTAAATATGGACGCCATTTCAAACATGGTTGCCTATTCCCGCGGACGCGTCAAACTGGAACTCAAGCCCAAAGCCGACGAAGAATATGATGCCATTGTGAGCGTGGACCGCGCCGCCGCCTTCAAAAAATGGCTTAATTCCTGATCATTCCGGGTATTTAACCGAACCATTATGACCGCCTCCATTGAAAACCTGCTGAAAAACTCGAATCTTCCCGGTCCCAGAGGCAATCTGGAACTCATGTATTCTTTCGCGCATTCGGCCAATGCCATGGAAATATCCGAATGCATGAGTTACCTCAGGGATGATCTGAGAAATTCACCGGAAGAGTTTGTAGTTATGTGCGGACTTGTGGGTTACGCTGTGCTTAACAGGCAAAACCTGCCCGGATGTCTTGCTTTTTTGCGGCGCTTTGCCTCTCACGGCAGCTGGCGTATCCGCGAGGCCGTGGCTATGGGGATTCAGGAGACCGGTGCCGGAAACATGGATTTGCTTATCCTGCACCTCAAATCCTGGCTTGATGGAAATGAACTTGAAAAACGCGCCGTGGTCGCCGGCCTGTGTGAACCCAGACTGCTCATTGACAAAGAAACTGTAAACGAAGTGCTCCAGATCTTATGGGATATTACCCTCGGATTCAGTGCTTCCCCCGGAAAAATCAGCGATGCAGCCAAAACACTCCGGCAAGCCCTGGGATACGGCTGGAGTGTCGCCATCGTTCACCATCCCATCGCGGGAAAAAAGATATTTGAGCAACTTGCCGGGATGGATAACCCCCATATCCGCCATATTGTAAAAGAAAATCTCAAAAAAAACCGGTTGCTGAAAATGGACAAGGCATGGGTTGAAGCAAGAATTGCCGGACTCTGAATACTTGTGGACATATTCCGGCAATATAACATACCTGTGAAAGCACAATTCTGCTAAAGAAACCGGTTTCCAGGCCGTCACAGTTCACAAATGAAAAATCCCCTTTCATCAGCACCCCGAAACGTTTCATGGTAATAAATTACAATTCCGGATAAAGGCAGCTTAGCTTTGCCGCTTCAGCCCACGGGAAGTGATGCTGCTTTTTATTGATCAACCAAAGTTCTCCAAGTATTTTATGAAAAATATCATCTGGTCAACGGGACACATGCTGAGATACAACGACATTGTCGATGCCGACAATTGTTACGTGTACGACCGGAACGGTCAGCGGATGATTGACCTGGAATCCGGCGTATGGTGTACCTGTCTGGGTCACAACAACAAACGCATCAATACCGTCATCACTGAACAGATCAACAGGATCAGCCATACCGGATTTTGTTACTGCCATCCGGCAGTTGCTGAAACGGCTGAGAAGATTCTGAGCATTACCAATATGCCTGATGGTGGCTGTGAATTCCTGTCTTCGGGAAGCGAAGCGGTGGAATACGGGATGCGCATCGCACGGGCGCTGAGCCGGAAGCCATTGGCCCTGTCTTATACAGATGCTTATTTCGGCACTTACGGAGATGCGGCGCTCAAAGACAGCAGAAACTGGTTTGTTTACGACAGGTTTGATTGCTCGTGCAGCAAAACCGGAAATGGTTGCTCAGGTGATTGCAGCAGGTTTGAGGAGATCCCCTTTGAGAATATCGGGATTTTTATCCTTGAACCGGGCAGCTCCATGGGGCTGGTTCGTTTCCCGGAGCAGAGCCTTGTTGAAAAAATTGCAGGCATCGTTCAGGCTAACGGCGGCATCGTCATCTCGAATGAAGTCACCACAGGTATCGGGCGTACCGGGAAATGGTTCGGATACCAGCATTACAACATACAGCCCGATATCATAGCCATGGGCAAAGGTCTGGGCAATGGCTACCCGGTAAGCGCGGTAGCCGTTTCCGAGAGAATTATGAAGGAGCTTGCATCCGGCAGTTTTCATTATTCACAGTCACACCAGAACGACCCGCTTGGAGCCGTTGTTGCCGGAGAGGTTATCGATATCATTCAGGAAAGCGATCTGATCTGGGGCGCCGCATTCAAGGGCGAATACCTTCTGGAGTGCCTCCGGGGACTAAAGGAGGAGATGCCGCTTATCAGCGACGTGCGTGGCCGGGGACTGATGCTGGCCATTGAGTTCAAACACAGTACAGACATTATCAACAGTGAACTGCTGAAAAGAGGATTTATCACAGGCCGCCGGCCAAATGCCGAAGTCCTGCGCCTGGATCCCGCCCTCACCATAGAAAAGGCGACCATCGACCATTTTGTGACCGCGTTGCGGGAGATTCTCTCCGGAACAGGCGGTGAAGCATCACCCCAGGATATTATGTACAAACAAACAGATAAAATACAGGCATGAAAAAAATAATCCTGTTTACATTATTAATTACACTCTCCGTTACATCAGCAGCCGGCCAAACAGCGCAAAAATGGCATTTTAAAACCGGGGGCAGAATTTACAGTTCGCCTTTGATCGCGGGTGACCTGATCCTGTTCGGCAGCGGCGACAGCTGCTTTTATGCCCTGAATAAGTCTGTTGGCAATGAGGTATGGCGCTTTAAAACCGGCGGGGCTGTGCATTGCGATGCGGCTATCTGTAATTCCGCCGTACTTTTTGCAAGTGCCGACGGTTATCTTTATTCACTGGACGTGAACACGGGCAGGCTGAACTGGAAGTCAGCCACCGGAAAAGAGAAAATGCTCGATCTGTGGGATTATTACCTCTCCTCTCCCGTCGTTTCCGGAGGATTGGTATTCCGGGGAAGCAGTGACAGTTGCCTTTATGCCCTGGAAGCCGGAACAGGTAAACTGAAGTGGAAATTCAGGGCCGGGGGGATGATCCATGCAAGCCCGGTTATTGAAAAAGGTGCGGTGATGTTCGGTGATTTTGCCGGCAATTTTTATGCCTTGAACGCCACTGATGGCAGCTTATTATGGCAATTCAAAACCGTAGGTGACCTCTATTTCCCCAATGGTGAAGTTCAGAAAGGGGGAACCATCGGCGGGGAAACCGTATATTTCGGCAGCCGCGACTTCAACGTCTATGCCCTGAACACAAAAACAGGAAGGGGCAAATGGAACATGAAAGAACGGGGAAGCTGGGTGGTTGCAACCCCGGTAATGTACGGGGAGCATATTTACTTCGGCACCTCGGATACACATTCCTTCTATTGCCTCAGAAAATCAGACGGTGAGGTAATCTGGAAAATCCGGCTGCCCATGCGGGTGTATGGCTCCGCACTTGTTTACAATGATGTGGTTTACTTCGGTTGTTTCGACGGAAAGCTGAGAGGGGTAGATCCGCTTACAGGCACCCCGGTATCCGAATTTCTCACACAGGGCTGTAAGGATAATTATCAGAAGGTATTCAATGATGACGGCAGTTTCAGAAGCAACTTCGAATTATATGGCAGGGATTATATGGAATCTGAAAGAATTATCCACACGCTCGGGGCCATTCTTTCCACCCCTGTTGCTGATGCCGGTGTGCTCTATTTCGGAAGTTCCGACGGAAATCTTTATGCCGTTGAAGCCAGATAATCCCGTTGAGAATCCCATTCACTAAAACACAGCCCCCGGACAGGTCAGCCTTACCGGGGGCTTTTGTTTAAAACTCCTGACGGGGCATTTCAGCTGATCCTATGGCAGGAAGCGGGTGATATGCCATTTAAACCCGGATTAATCAATGGGGAAAACTGCTCCTCTTATTAACAGCTTCATTTTAAATATCATACTTTGCTGAAAATTACGGAGAAACACAGGAATGCCCGGATACGTTCATCACCATCATATCCCCCTTCACCTGCCTTTTCTGCAGGTTCAGCATATTTCGGTTTATGGCCCGCAAATCATGCAGTAGTTTTGTATCCAACGAATTACAAATCTATTAAAGAAATGAAAATGAAAAGATTTATCAGACCGCTCTTCCTGGCTTCCGGCATGCTATTGCTGCTCAGCTTATCCTCAAAAGCCACGAATAATCCTGACGGATTTGTCACAATGGATAAAAATATCCGGCAGATGATCAGCTTTTATGATTCAGATACCATTATACTGGTTATTCCTGATCATTACCGGATCAGCGAAAACGATATGAATGAAATCAGGAATTTCGTCTTCTGGAAGCAAAAGCCTGAGTACATTGTTAAATGCGAATCTGAGCTGAACGATTCCGATCTCAGGTTTAACCTCCACTTTTTCGGGCCCTGCTGCAGGTTTTCCGGCGCTCACTTTTCAGGTACTCCTTTCGCTGTCAGCGAAAAAGGCTTCACTTTCGGGGGAACCGGTTTCACTCAGCCGGAGGACGCTTTCTACTTTATGAATTCCTCCGGAAACAGACTTTATACCTGCCGGAATGGCGAGAACACCCCTTTGTCTTATACGCGATATATGGCTGGCGCCTATCAGCTTTATATTTTCAGCGGGGAGCGAATTGTTGTGCCGGCGCTGCCTCAGGAAACGGAACACCGCATCGCCTCAATGGTATGGTTTCATACCGGCCGTATCGCATCGCAGAACCCAAAGAACCAGACAGACTAGATCTGACAGACAACAGTTGCATTAGTTAAATTCTTGAATCCCAATACTGTTTAAACGTTACAAAAATGGCAAAAACCGTTAAATCATTTTGCATTGTCATGAACCTTTTGCTGAATGGTATTTTCATCAGTGCCGGGTTCTCACAACCAGCCGGTTTCATTGCAATGGATGACAGCGTAAAACTGATGCAAAAATTCTATGATACCGATACGGTAGTGGTCGTTTTACCGGATGGATATGATTTAAATCATGAAGATGCAACATTGATCAGAGATTTTGTTTTCTGGAAAGAGAAGCCATTTTATGAATTCCGGCATGAAACGCAACTGAGCACAACGGATTCAGGTAAACACCTGCTTTTCAGCGGACCGGTACATGCTTTCAGGCATATTTCCGCGGCTGACCTTCCGGTAACACCCCTGAAATACGGATTCTCTTACAAAGGGGAGCAATTCTGCGAACCCGGAGATGGTTTTTATTACATCAGCCACAATGCCGACCGGCTCTATATCTGCCGGAACGGTGAAGATGCGCCGCTTTCCTACCTTGGTTACCTGACCAGTGCCTATCAGTTTTACATACTCAGGGGAGACCGGATCATTTATAGCGGTTTTCATCCCGGAAGGGGGAAAACTGAACAGATGAACAATTTGGATGATCTCAGGAAAAGCTATTTCGGCAAACTGATCCGGACAAAATATGCCGATTTCTATGTTGCCGCTTCAATCACCGATACAACGGGACTTGGCAGCGCTCTGCCTGAATTTGACCGGTATGTGGATGGCATGTGCCAATACCTGTCCGTTGAACCGGCGGATGTTCCCCGCTTTGTAACTTACTTTTACAACACCCGGGAAGAATTACAGTATTTCATTGCCGCTCCGCTCTGGCAAACCGTGTATGGAAAATCAACCGGAAACATAAATCACGTTACGGGCCTGAGTATGACCATCTGCCGGCATGAAGCAGGACATACCATTATTGGTGCAACGATCGGAAAGGCGCCGTCAGCCTTTTTCGATGAGGGGTTCCGTCAGGCTACCGATTATTATTTCAGTCCCGAAACTTATCAGCACGATTTTGAAGTTTTCAGAACCCACCATCAATACCTGACTCCTGCATTGATTACCGGTGAACCGGTTGAGTTTTTCAGGGCAATGGAAAATTACAGCATATCCGGAATTTTTATTCATGCGCTTATCCGGATTACCGGCCCTGAAGCTTTTAAGAGAGCGTATGCCGGGCATTGTATGGATGAATTTATTCAGGAATACGGTTATACCTGGGAGAAACTGATCGAAGAGGTGAAAACCAATATAGTTTCAGAATAAATCAGGCACAACCATGAATACTGATAAACTCAAACCATTGTCAGCGGTATTTGCCCTGGGAGGTGTATGGGATACCATTGCAGGAATTCTTTACATTTTCGCGATCGGTTCAGGGCGTAACATCGACAATCCGCCAATGGACCCTTTTTATGCGATATTTCTGGGATCTTTCTTTCTCTGCTTTGCCTACCTGCAGTTTATGTCGGCATTGAACATCCGGCGCTATGCCCTGAATGTAGGGTGTCTGATTACCGGAAGGGCTTTCTATATTCTGCTGCTCTACTCATATATGGTTTTTGTTCCGGGTTTCCCCGATACATTCTGGTTCACCGGAATCATCGACGGATTGCTGACAATAAGTTACATAATATTTGCTTTGAGGGGTGGTTTAGGAGTGAGGAATTTATTCCTTCCTGAGGTTAAATGATCATAATCCATATCTTTCGCGATAGCAGCATGAACAATAAAACCAATCCCGGGAATAATTCAAAAAAAAAATGATTCAATCATGAAAAAAGTATCGCTTCTTTTGCTGTTTTCCATTTTGATATCGGGAATTCAGGCTCAGGATATGCTTGTTAAAACAACCGATAATGTTGAATTATTTGTTACAGTTAAAGGTAAGGGTACCCCATGTCTCTATTTGCATGGAGGACCGGGCAGCGGCAGCTATTGGGCTGAAAAGTTTGCCGGCGACTCTCTGGAGCAGTTCTTTCAGATGATTTATCTCGATCAGCGGGGTTGTGGCCGGTCTTCAGGGCCAAAGGATAACAATTATTCGATGAGCAGAATGGTAGCTGATTTTGAAGAGGTCAGAATGGCACTGGGAATCAGCGAATGGCTTGTAATGGGTCATTCTTTTGGCGGTCTTCTGCAGATGGGATATGCTATAAGTCATCCGGAGGCTATTAAAGGAATGCTTATGATCAACTGTACCCTTGATTGGAAAGATTCCTTTGAAAACGGATTCTACCCTAAAGCATGTTCATTACCTGAAATGGCAGATTCAAAATGGTGCAACGATGATTCTTCGTTCTTTGTCGACAGATTCGGAGCGCTGATTGGTGAACTCAGCCAAAAAAATCTGATGTGGAAACCAGGTTACGATTCGTACGAAAATTATTTAAGAATGGGCCAAACCTTCGGCGAAGTACCAGACTGGAACTGGGGAAGTGAAGAGTATATCGTATATACTACCGATTATCATGAAAATTTCAGGAAATATACTCCGGAAATCAACATACCGGTATTATTTTTCTATGGAAAATCTGACTGGGTAATAGGTCCGGAACATTTTAAAGATGTCTGTTTCCCTGACATGATACTCTGGGGAAGCGATGTAGGGCATATGCCTTTCCTTGAAAACAGCAGTGATTTGTTTCAGGCAATTAAAAGCTACCGGGATAAATACAGGTTCTGACCAAATATTATATTGATCTTCACACTTCATCCAATGATTGTCAGAACAACAAAATTTGAGAAGATATTCCGGGAATCAAAAACTGTTCTCACGGAAGGGGCGCTGGCTGTGAGATTGAAACCGGAATACCAACCATCATCAGTTTCATGGTTCGCGGCGATGATTGTCTGCTTGATGGAACCCCCATCAGCGATGCAATCAGAAAAACAGATTCCGGAACCAAAAAAAATCCATTTTGTTATATGAGTAACTGTATACATCCATACCATCTTAAACGCGCACCCGCAAATGAGAAAAATTCCGGAAAATCAGAAATGTCACGATTTATCGGAATTCAGGCAAATGCATCCCGCCTGAGACCGGTTTTTTTGGGGGATGCTGTGAACCGATGAAATGTTCATGAAAATCCTG
This sequence comes from Lentimicrobium saccharophilum, assembly GCF_001192835.1. Classification (NCBI taxonomy): domain Bacteria; kingdom Pseudomonadati; phylum Bacteroidota; class Bacteroidia; order Bacteroidales; family Lentimicrobiaceae; genus Lentimicrobium; species Lentimicrobium saccharophilum. The sequence continues at coordinate 211,795 of NZ_DF968182.1, read as the reverse complement.
GCCTCTCTCCGCCCCGGCAGCCGTTTTTACTATGCCCCTTCCCTCCCTTTTATCGAACAATGGCTTGATAAAACCCGTTTCAATGTAATCAGCCACTATGACAACCCGGGACAATACGGATCTTCAACCATTGAAAAGCTCAGTCACGAAGCAATTATAAAACAGTAGGTTTCTGTTCCGGTCAATTTACTCCTGAATCTTTAACCTGTCATTGGCAAACACCTCTTTGATCGCATCTTCATAATCATCAAAGTTTCCGGCCTTTTTCAGCCTGCGGAAAACAACCACCGGCTCTTCGAATGCAAACATCAGGTAAGTCCAACACTCCTTCATGGCATTCAGGGCTGAGGGGCTATCTTTCTTCTCCCTGCGCGTCTCAAAATAGAGGTCATCAAGAAATCCGCGCAAAACAGCCCTGCTATCGCCGGGTTGCGGCAGTCCCTTGATGCGGGCCGGCAGAAAGGGGTCCTTCAAAATCCCGCGGCCGATCATAAACCGTGAAATTCCGGGGAAAAGCCCGCTGATATGGCCGAAATCCTCCGTGGTGAAAATATCCCCGTTATAAACCACCGGCACCTGAAGCCCTTCAAGCGCCGCTCCAAAAGCGTCCGGGTCGGTCTTACCGGAATATAACTGTTTACCGGTACGCGCATGAATCGTCAGTTCAGCGACGGGATAACGGTTAAAAACCGGTACCAGGTCCATTATTTCCGCAGCCTTTGCATAGCCAAGCCTGCACTTCACGGAAAAAGAAAGGGGCATGTGCGGCATTACCTGATCCAGGATTTCATCCACCATCTCCGGAAAAGGCAGCATGCCCGAGCCCCTTTTCTTCCGGGCAACCTGAGGATAAGGGCAGCCCAGGTTCCAGTTCAGTTCACCGAAGCCAAGCGCTGCACAACTCCGGGCAAAAGAGAGGATTTCCGGGGCGCTTTTGCTGAGAATCTGCGGAACTACAGAAATTCCGCTTTCAGACTGATGTTGCAGGGCTTTCATTTTCAGCGCAGGCAGGGGATAATCCACCGCGATATTGGCAAAATAGGGGGTAAACAACTTATCCACCCCCGCGAAATGCCGGGCATACACCAACCTGAAGGCTTTGGTCGTAATCCCCTGAAAAGGGGCAAAAAAAATGGCAGTTTGTAAATTCATCGGAGCACAAAAATACGCAAGATTGACACGGCACGGCCTCAGATCCCGGAAACCTCCTGAAATCAGTAAAAACCCTGAAATTGCCCGATATATCCATCGCAGGATAAATTTTGATATTTTTACTCCGCTTATCAATATCCTCATTAAGATTATAAAATAGCCCACACAAATAATACTTATATGAAAAAAACTTATTTGAATACAGCCATCATTACAATGCTCTGCTTTATCTTGCTCAGCCCCGGCCTGAAAAGCCAGGAAATTCAGGATACCACATTTTATGATGAATTTTACAATGAAGCCACGCGCGGAAACCATTACTACATGCAGGTAAAAACCATGACGGATGATGGCTTTATCCTCAGAACATATTATGCAAACGGCCAGCTTAAAACTGAAGAAATATATATTGGCACAGACACCCCGCTTCTGGAGGGCCACACCATCACCTATTCAGAAGACGGAAGGATTATAGGGACAAATAACTTTCTTAAAGGGGCTTACGAAGGGGAACAGAAAAAATACTACGACTCCGGTGCTCTTTATTATGTTGAGAATTATATGGATCAGAAACAGCATGGCGAACGCATTGTGTATTACAAAGACGGGAGCCTGAAACGGAAAGAGACCTTCGAAAATGACAAACTGATTTACGGGAATTGCTATTCCATTGAGGGAAAGGATACGACCTACTACCCCTTTTACGAGCATCCCAGATTCAAAGGAGGCGAGCAACGGAGGATCCGTTATCTGATAAACAATATAAATTATCCGCGCAAAGCCCGGGAAATGAATATTTCGGGGATAGTATATTTAACGTTTCTTGTCCGTGTCAACGGTAAAGTCACCGACGTTGAAGTCCTCAGAGGGGTCCATCCCCTGCTGGATGAGGAAGCCATACGTGTAGTAAAAAAAATGCCCCCCTGGAAACCCGGCAAGCAGGATGGAAAACCCATGAACACCAGATTCAATATGCCCATCAAATTTACCCTGGCAGGATAATATTTCTCTTTCCTGGCACAGAAATTCAATCAAGTCTGCCTTGCCGGGCGAAGATAAACTGAACCGTATGAATTTTGTTATTTACGCGTTCAATGATTGAAACGGATACCGGCGGTTGGAAAACAGTCCATTTGCCGGACTATTCTGAGACGGGTTGCCAAAGTTTGCCCGGTTTTTGCAATCAGCAATATGTTTTAGGTTGTGAGAACAAGTATGTAACTGCCGGTTTCATGAATTTAAGTATCTTTATACCTGTAATATTCAGTCATTTGAACCCAAACCAATAAAGAACCGCTGTATGAAAAAGCTATTGATGATTTCACTGGCAGCCATCATCTCATTTCAGATGCCCGGCTGCAAAACAAAAGAAAAGACAACCACCGGCGGGCGGCAGGCGGCCGGAAATATCATTATCGGCGACAACAGCCGGAATTCCCTTGACTGGCATGGTACTTACACGGGTGTTCTCCCCTGTGCGGATTGCGAAGGACTGCTCACCACCATTACATTAGGAAGTGATCTTTCCTTTCAACGATCAACCATTTACAAAGGAAAGGATGAAAAAGCCTTCGAAGAATCAGGCAGGTTTACCTGGGATAAATCCGGCAGCAGCATTAAACTTGAAGGGATTTCAAATGCGCCGGACCGTTACCTTGTGGGTGAAAACAAACTTGTTCAGCTTGACCTTGAAGGCAAAGTCATCAGGGGTGAACTGGCAGATATGTATGTACTTCAGAAAATGCTGCCTCCGGTAAAAGATCCTGTTCTTGAAGGCAAAAAATGGAAACTGGTTGAAATAAACGGCAAGCCCGTTGATTTCAAAGGAAAGATGCCTGATGCATTCATTTACTTTGATGAAGCGGAGCAACGGATCAACGGATTCGGAAGCTGCAATACCTTTTTCGGGAGTTATGAACTGCGGGAAGGCAACAGGGTGACCTTTTCTAAAATGGGATCAACCATGATGTCGTGCCTCAACATGGAAACCGAGCGGGCACTGCTGAAAGTGCTTGAAACAGCTGACAATTATAATGTCAGTGAAACATCCCTTCAGCTGAACAAAGCCCGTATGGCCCCACTCGCCCGTTTTGAACCAGTAGCAGAGTAAAAAATCCGGACATACTGTTGCCGGGAATGTATTTCAATTTATTAACCAGTCGGCTTCTATCGTGAGGCGGACCCCAAAACTGATGCTCAATATGAAAAAACTCCCGGCAACAGTCCTGTTTATCTTGATGGCATTCCTGGTCACAACCTGTTCGGATAAGGAAGAAAAACCCGCCCCGTCACCTCCCGCCAATGAATTTATTCTGCCTGATCCCCCGCAGTACGGAGTACCTTTCGGAGCGGTACCGGCCACATCAGATATAGTAATGTATGAAGTCAACCTGAGGGCTTTCAGTACTGCCGGTAATCTTTCGGGAGTAACCCAAAAACTGGACCACATCCGGTCGCTGGGCGTGAATGTGATCTGGCTGATGCCCATACATCCCATCGGCACGGTCAATTCAGTGAATTCTCCCTATAGCGTAAAAAACTACCGGGAAGTAAATCCCGAATACGGGACGCTGGACGACCTGAGGCGTCTGACCGATCAGGCCCATCAGCGCGGCATGGCGGTAATCCTCGACTGGGTGGCCAATCATACCGCCTGGGACAATCCGTGGATGAAATATCCTTCATGGTACACAAGGGTAAATGGCGAGGTGATTCATCCGGAGGGGACCAACTGGCAGGATGTGGCCGACCTGAATTTTGACAATAAGGATATGCGCAAAGCCATGATCAGCGCCATGAAATACTGGTTGCTGGCGGCCAATGCGGATGGCTTCCGCTGCGATGCCGCGGATATGGTCCCTTACGATTTCTGGAAACAAGCCATTGATTCCATAAATGCCCTTGCCGGAAGAAAAATCATTCTGCTGGCGGAGGGCGGACGCTCCGACCACTTTAACGCAGGCTTCCAGCTGAATTATGGATGGGACTTCTACGGGAAACTTAAGTCCGTATGGAGCGGACAGGCAGCAGACGGACTGTATGCTACCCACCGGCAGGAACAACTTTCCACGCCAACAGGGAAAACCCGGCTCCGCTTCACCACCAACCACGACGAATCGGCCTGGGATGCCACCCCCATGACCCTGTTCAATGGTAAACAGGGAGCACTGGCTGCCTCTGCCATCGCGGTTTTTATGGGCGGAGTACCGCTGATTTACGGTAGTCAGGAGGTAGGCAGAATCCCTGCTTTGCCCTTCTTTTCCAATGCGCCCATCGACTGGACCGCCAATCCTGATATGGTGAAAGCATATCAGGAAATGATGGCCATCTATAACGAAGCTCCCGCCGCCAGGCAAGGAACTACCAGTGACTTCTCCACGGCGGATGTTTGTGCCTTTGAACGCTCATCTGAAGATGCGGGCCTGCTGATCATCGTCAATGTCCGGAACCGCGAAAGCATATTTGAGGTTCCCGGCACGGTGCTTGCCGCAGCCTGGAAATTCCCGGATGGCACGCCATTTAAACCATCAGGCACCTCCATCGGTCTGGAACCATATCAGTATCTGATTCTGAACCGGTAATCCCGGACAAAGCCCTTTTAAGCTATTGAACGAAAGACGGGAAATTTTACCTATCTTTGCAAACGTTACGTTTTGCCGGACTGTCTGACCCTCATTTTCAGCTTTTTCCTGCAAGGCCTTTTATTCATCCCTCACCGCAGGAAAACCAACCCAAAACCCATTCATGGCAAGATCACAGCAATCCTGGAACAAAATCGAAAACGAAAAGAAAAAGCAGAAAAAGAAGAAAGACAAAGCGGCCCGCAAACTTGAAAGGGCGTCAAACACTGCCGATGGCAACAACCCCGACAGCATGATTGCCTATGTTGATGAATATGGCCGCATCAGTGATACGCCACCCGATCCTGCAACCAAAAGTGTCATCAAAGCCGAAGAGATCGAGATCGGTGTCCGGAAAAAAGAAGATGTCAGCCCTGAAGAAGAATTCCGTACCGGAATAGTTACTTTCTTTAATGATTCCAAAGGATTTGGTTTTATCAGGGATCTCAGGTCAGGCGAAAGTATTTTTGTACATATCAACCAGCTGACTGAGCCTATCAAAGAAAACAACAAAGTAAGTTTCAAGGTCGAAAAAGGACCTAAAGGGCTTAATGCCATAGAAGTAAAGCTTGTTATATAACGCGCTTTTTCCCCCCTGGTTAACCCGCATTCCCTTTGCGTTTGTGCTTTAAAGCCCGGGCCTGTTCAAGCCCGGGCTGAAGTTGTTTACTGATCAGTGCAGTACGCAGGAAAAGTGCTTTCAGCCATGAAACCTGACCAGATCATATAATGGGAAAATAAATGATTTTTCAGAGATTCTTTTTAAACAAAATCCGGAATTAGTGCAGGCGAAAGCATGAAGTTTTATAAAAGCATACTATCTTTGCCATAGATTGGAACTTATTTTTATCAGATTTGTTATAAAAAAGGGGAGAAAAATCCTCAAATCCAGGGCAAAACACTGCAATGACCAAAATACCTACAATTACTTAGCCGGATTTTCTTGTATTGCCTTACCTTTGTCGTTAATGAATCACAAAAACACCTGAACAGACCTGCAACAGGCGCAACATACAAATCAATAGAGTAGTATTAAACAATTTTTAAGTTAACCGAAACAATCCAATGTTCAACTAAAACCAAACAAACATGAAAAAAGTAGTCATTACCCTTTTTGCTGCATTTCTGGCATTCAGTCTGTCTGCCCAGGACAACATGCTTACCAAGGGAGAAAAGGTCCTGAATCTGGGAATCGGTCTTGGAAGCACACTCTACACCGGAAGCGGTTACACATCTTCAATTCCACCAATCTCAGCATCGTTTGAGGTAGGTATTAAAGACGATGTACTTGATGTTGGTTCGATTGGTGTAGGTGGTTATCTGGGTTATGCTTCCAGCAAATGGGAATACACCTATTTCGGCGGCAACTGGGGATACAAATACACCAACTTTATAATTGGTGCTCGCGGCTCATTTCATTATCCGCTGGTTGATAAACTGGATACCTATACAGGCCTGATGCTTGGTTTTAATGTTGTATCAGCCAAAGAATTCGGCGATATTGATCCTTTATACAACTACAGTGCTTCCAGCAGCGGCCTGATCTGGTCATGGTATGCCGGTGGCCGTTATTATTTCACCGAAAAATTTGCTGCAATGGCCGAAATCGGTTACGGAATTGCATGGCTCAACCTGGGTGTCGCCCTGAAGTTGTAATTTTTCCGGATAGTTATCACGGAGGCTGCCCTTACCGGGCAGCCTCTTTTGTTTACCGGTAGTTCAGGCCGGAATGCCGAAACAGCTATCTTTGTATGTAGACAATAATTAACCGGATATGAAAGTCGGCGACAGGCACTACCGGACCATCTGGATGGAGGGGACGGTGGTTTATATGATAGATCAGAATCTCCTGCCATTTGAATTCAAAGTGCAGGCATTTAAACAACGTGAAGCAACCTGCGAAGCCATCCGGAAAATGACGGTGCGCGGAGCAGGGGCCATTGGTGCCGCCGCAGGTTTTGCTATGGCTCAGGGCTTTATCAGCAATGAAGATCCCGATATCGCCCGCGAGCGCATCCGCGCCACCCGCCCTACCGCCCGCGACCTGTTTTATGCCGTTGACAGGGTTTACGAGGCCGGGAAAATTTCGGTTCAGGCCGCCATCGAAGAAGCTCAGAACCTTGCCAATGCAAATGTAGAGGCGGCAAAGAAAATCGGGTTCTTTGGCGACGCGCTTATCAAAGACGGCGCCCGCATCCTTACCCACTGCAACGCCGGCTGGCTGGGGTTTGTCGACTACGGTAGCGCGCTTTCTCCCGTTTACACGGCTCACCGGAATGGCAAGCAAATCCACGTTTATGCCGATGAAACCCGGCCCCGAAGCCAGGGCGCCCGCCTTACCGCCTGGGAATTAGCCAACGAAGGCGTGGACCACACCATCGTCCCCGATAATGCCGGTGCATTTCTGATGTCGGAAGGTATGATCGACCTGGTTATTACCGGCGCCGACCGCATCGCGGCCAACGGGGATGTGGCCAACAAAATCGGGACCTATGAAAAAGCCATACTCGCTGAATATTTCGGCATCCCCTTTTTCGTGGCAGCCCCCTTGTCAACCTTCGACCACAATACCCCCGACGGCAGCGCCATTGAAATAGAACACCGCAGCCAGGATGAAGTGCACTACCAGACCGGGCCCGACGGTGACGGGAAAATGCATACCATCAGGGTCACCAATCCGGGATCAGAGGCCTTTAACCCCGCTTTCGATATCACCCCCGCCGCATTGATTACCGGATTTATCACGGAGAAAGGGGTAACTAATTAAGAATCAGTAAATATAAAAATATGGAAATGTCGGGTGTTCGGGTGTTCAGGTGCTCGGGTGTTCAGGTGAGCAGTACCTTTCAGACAGGATGCCGCCCCTCGTCCCGGTCCCTGAGCGTGCACCCTGAGCGGAGTCGAAGGGGAGTCGAAGGGCCGCCCCTCGTCCCTTTAACCGAATTCCGAAATCCAAAATCCAAAATCCGCAATGAAAACCTGTACCTGGCCGGGCAACGACCCGCTGATGATTGAATACCATGACACCGAATGGGGTGTGCCCGTTCATGACGATCGCAAACTTTTCGAGTTCCTTGTGCTTGACGCCTTTCAGGCCGGCCTGAGTTGGAAAACCATACTGCACCGCAGGGAAGGTTTCCGCAGGGCCTTCGATAATTTTGACGCGGTGAAAATTGCCGCCTACACCGAAGAAGATTATCACCGCCTGCTCGGCGATTCCGGCATTATCCGTAACCGGGCCAAAATCAGGGGAACCATCAGGAATGCGCAGGTGTTTCTAAACATTCAGAAAGAGTTTGGCTCATTTGATGCCTACATCTGGCAGTTTACCGGAGGGAAAACCATGGTGAACCATTGGGATGAGCTGAAGCAAATACCTGCCACCAGTCCTGAATCGGATGCCATGGCAAAGGATATGAAAAAGCGCGGATTCACCTTCTGCGGAAGCACCATCTGTTATGCTTTTATGCAGGCCGCCGGCCTGGTGGATGACCATCTGGAGGGATGTTTCAGGAAAAACCAGGCTGGATAAAACGGGCTGCTGAAATCAGATTGAATTCAGAAATTCATACAAGTCTTCATCGGCACCGATGTCGAGCTTTTTCCTCAACCGGGAACGGCTTATAAAAGCACTGGACGGCAGAATGTTCAGAATATCGGCTATTTCCCTGGAGTTCAAACCGATTTTCAGGTACGCGCATAACCGGAGGTCGTTGTTTGACAGTCCGGGGTACCTGTCTTTCAGTTTTTTATAAAACTCCTGATGCAGTTCATCTATCTGGATTTCAAAAGTATTGACCTCCGTATTTATATAAGATTCCAGAATCCGGTTTATTTCTTTTAATATCATCTGCGCCAGGGCCGGTTCTTTCTGAACACGCTCAAACTTTTCTTTCAAAGAAAGCAGCATCCGGTTTTTCTCGTCGTCTACCCTCGCTTTACATGCAAGCTCTATGGTTTTGGCCTTCAATTGTTGTTTCAGTTTATTGTATTCTACCTTTAACATGTCCTGTTCCAGCATCATCATTTCCTGCCTGTGCTTTTCGGCCTGTTCCCGCAATGATCGTTGTTCCTTAATCAAATGCTGCTTCCTGTGCTTTTTCAATGACAATTTCTGCAGGCTCAGCAATCCGTAAACAATCAATACTGCTGTGACAAAGTAAATAAGGTATGCTAACCATGAGTGAAACCAAGGGGCTTCGATGCGAAAAGGTATTGCCAGAGTTTGCAATATTTCATTATTCATTGATGCCCTGACAAAAAGCGTATGCTTCCCCCTTTTCAGGTTAAACAACTCAAAGGTATTGTTTGAATCCCAGGGGCTCCATCTGCCTGATTCATCCAGCTTATACTGATAAAGAACCTTGTCAAGATTCGGAACAATACATTCAATTTTCAGGCTGTTTTGTCTGAAAGGGATGCTTGCTTCCGGATAAAAATCTGTTTTGTCATGATTCCGGCCAATGGCTTCCATCTTTCTTACACACAAGGAATAGGCCTGTCCGGACGTTTTATCACCGGACCGCAGATATTTCAGCGCAAAGCCATTATAAACAGGATAGAAGGCATAATCCTGATGAATAACGATTGGTTGACTGGCTCCATTTACCAGACCATCAATTTCAGGTTGACTTTCAGCATCAACTTTGTTCACAAATTTTCTTTCCGCTGAACTGAATGTGTATTGAAAGCGATCTGTTAACAGATGTATTCCTGAGTCACTTTTCTTCAGATAGGGATTCGCTCCGTCAAATTCCTTGTCTTTAATAATCAACCGTTCCGCTGGATAAAGATTGTCGTCTAAGACCACCCTGATCACCCCGAAGTTGGGGATATTGATCCATAAAATATTATCCTTTTCAACTATCAGCTGATTGCATGAACCCAGAATGAGCTCCATCTTTTTCAGGAATGTCCAGGTATTGCCAGCTTTCCTGAAAATTGAAATTCCGTTATAATTACCGGTTAGCAGGTAATCCTTATAGGGCACTATGGTCCATACTCCGGGTTCATCACTGATCTTTTGAATGCTGTTCCCGTTCAGGATAAACAACCCCTTATCGTGGCCTAATAACACACTATTATCAATTTCCTCCAAACACCAGACCTGCCCCTCTGAGCCGGGTATCAGCCGGAACCTGTTATAATCCGAATCATTATTCAGGTCATCCCATGCTGACTGATACAATCCCTGATTGGTGCCGAGATAGAAGTTTTCGTTATAAATCAGGGCAGCAGAACCTGAGCCGAAATCCCCCCTGAAATCGTAAAAAGTGGTGACTTTCCGGTGAAGGTCAATGGCTGAAACTCCATAATCCATTCCCATCCATAGTTTCCCTGACGGACTGTAATGCAGGCTCAGAATGGTATTGTTCGGCAATCCTTTGTTTCTGTTGATCTGATGGATGATTCTCCCGTTTATATCCGTGATATACAAACCTTTCAGAATCGTTCCGAAAGCCAGGTACTGATCGCCGACGGGAGTAAAACTAAAAACCTTTGCTGTTTGCAGATGCTGAGATACTGCATTGTTTAAGATGCTCAGCTTCCCTGATGAAAAGAGCGCCAACCCTGAGTTTTTAGTAACCAGAACAATGCCTTTCGGATGCCGGTAAATGCCTGCAATCTCAAATCCCGCGCCGGCCGGAAACTTGAAAACCTGCTTCAGCGAAAGGCCATCCATCCGGAAAAGACCGGCCTTTTCATCCGCGAAATACAATGAATCATTTACAGAAAAACTTCCGGTGAAATGAGTGGGTGCAGAAATTTTTGTAAAGTGCTGGTTTTTATAGATATAAATGTTCTGAGACGAGACAAAGAGTACATTATCGTTCAGTTTGAAAACATTCCAGAATTCTTCATTAACTCCGGTAATGTCTTCTTTGAAAGGATACAATGAAGTGTATTCAAAAACCCGGTAACTGTTTCTTTTCCAGACGCCAAAGTCCAGATCCGATCCCGTGTAGATTGTTGAATCGTTATCAACCAGTAATGAGCGGGTAAAGCCATCACTTCCCCTGAAGCTTGTCCATGTTTTTCCGTCGAATTCAAGCAAACCCTCGTCGGCGGCCATATAAACAATGCCGTTCGGAGCAGACCCGATATCCCAGATCTTACCTTTATGCTGATATTGAGAAGGGGTGTAGTTTTGCAGCAGAGGCACACCTTTTTCCGAAAACGATTGAGCGAAAGTTGCAAGTGTTCCCCAATAAAGCATTAATAAATAAACTGCTCTTGTTTTCAATTAAAGTATGATTTAAAAAATGATCTGAGCAAGGAAAAAAAAAGCCGTCTTTTTACAGACGGCTTAAAGGTAAAAAAAATTACAGACTTATTTCACAATAAGCTTTTGTGTCTGAATATCACCGTTTCTGGTGTGTATTCTTAAAACATAGATCCCCTTACTAAGCTTATCAGTATCCACAATGGAGGTGTTTGTCGAAATCAGCACTCTTCCGCTTATGTCAAACAATTCAAATTGCTTAACATCTGCAACAAGTATGATTTGATTACCCCTTTTTACAGGGTTTGGATAAATCAGTATGCGTTTGGGGAAAGTCAGATCATTGTTCGTCACCAGTTGATTGAACGTGATGTTGTCGAAATAGATGGTGTTGTCCTGGGTCCTGCCGGACAGATCAAAGTCAGGGAAGATCACAATCTGATCGTACATGCCTTCTGTTCCCGGAGGATTGGGATAACCTGAGAAATCAAACGTAAGCTCTTCCCATTGATTGATCAGGGTGTTGGCTACTTTGATTTCGGGTTGTGCCCAGCCGCTGGCGGCCACCAGTTTGATGCCCACATCACTGATCACGGGCTTCCAAACCATGATTTTGATAATGGAGTTGGTTGCATCCAGCACGAAAGGTCCAAGATCATCATCACCATGGGCCGATTCAACGCCTGCCCAGGGTTGACCGCTTTGAAGGGCAGTAAATTCAGCTACCGTTGCAGAGGTATTGATTCCACTCTGGTCAGGGTTTGCGATGATCCCCAGCGGGGCATTCGGGCCGTTCTCAAACACGGTCCAGGTCCAGTCGGCTCCATAACCACCTGTTTCAAAATCAACCGGGTTTCTCGGGGTATCCCCGATTACGCCGCCTTCAGTGTAAAAGTAAATATTGTCCAGATAAATGGATTGTGACCCGTTTCCGCCGTCAAACTTCATTTGAATAACATCTGTTAAATCAACGCCGGCAAAGGCCGTGAGCGGAATGTCATAGCTGACCCACTGATTGGGTGTAATCTGCAATGCATAAGGCGTTTCAACCGGACCGGTGCTAATGAGAAAAACATTAACACTGCTTGCATCAGCCGTCCACATATCCAGGTGCAGGGTCTCCATTCCACTCAGGTCAAGCGCCGAGGCAAACTGTGTACCCTGGTAGTTGAAATTGGCATACTTCATGGTTTCGTTGCCCGCGATCAGCGGGAAAGTTACAACGGTTGACTGGCCCCAGTTGGGATTGAAATCAGTGCCGGCCACATTGGTATACGCACCGCTGAATACCGAGACAACATCTTCGGGTTCGCGCACCGGTGGTTCCGGTGCTGCTGCCGTGGGTTCGCCGGGGGTTGTACCCTGCTCGTTGAACGTGATGTTGTCGAAATAGATGGTGTTGTCCTGGGTCCTGCCGGACAGATCAAAGTCAGGGAAGATCACAATCTGATCGTACATGCCTTCTGTTCCCGGAGGATTGGGATAACCTGAGAAATCAAACGTAAGCTCTTCCCATTGATTGATCAGGGTGTTGGCTACTTTGATTTCGGGTTGTGCCCAGCCGCTGGCGGCCACCAGTTTGATCCCCACATCACTGATCACGGGCTTCCAGACCATGATTTTGATCAGGGAGTTGGTTGCATCCAGCACGAAAGGTCCAAGATCATCATCACCATGTGCCGATTCAACGCCTGCCCAGGGCTGACCGCTTTGAAGGGCAGTAAATTCAGCTACCGTTGCAGAGGAATTGATTCCACTCTGGTCAGGGTTTGCGATGATCCCCAGCGGGGCATTCGGGCCGTTCTCAAACACGGTCCAGGTCCAGTCGGCCCCATAACCACCTGTTTCAAAATCAACCGGGGCATTTGGCCCACCAACGATAGGTTCCTGCTCGTTGAACGTGATGTTGTCGAAATAGATGGTGTTATCCTGGGTCCTGCCGGACAGATCAAAGTCAGGGAAGATCACGATCTGATCGTACATGCCTTCTGTTCCCGGAGGATTGGGATAAGCAGAAAAATCAAACGTAAGCTCCTCCCATTGATTGATCAGGGTGTTGGCCACTTTGATTTCGGCCTGCGCCCAGCCGCTATTTGCCACCAGCTTAATCCCCACATCACTGATCACGGGCTTCCAGACCATGATCTTGATAATGGAGTTGGTTGCGTCCAGCACGAAAGGCCCAAGGTCATCATCACCATGGGCCGATTCACATCCTGCCCAGGGTTGACCGCTTTGAAGGGCAGTAAATGCGGCTACTGTTGCAGAAGTATTGATCCCGCTCTGGTCAGGGTTGGCAATGATCCCCAGCGGGGCATTCGGGCCGTTCTCAAACACGGTCCAGGTCCAGTCGGCCCCATAACCACCTGTTTCAAAGTCAACCGGGTTTCTCGGGGTATCCCCGATTACGCCGCCTTCAGTGTAAAAGTAAATATTGTCCAGATAAATGGATTGTGACCCGTTTCCACCGTCAAACTTAAGCTGGATAACATCAGCAAGGTTTACACCCGCAAAGGCAGTTAGCGGAATGTCGTAGCTGACCCACTGGTTGGGTGTAATCTGCAATGCATAAGGCGTTTCAACCGGACCGGTGCTTATCAGGGATATATTTACCCCTGTCGCATCAGCCGTCCACATATCCAGGTGCAGGGTCTCCATTCCACTCAGGTCAAGCGCCGAGGCAAACTGCGTTCCCTGGTAGTTGAAGTTGGCATACTTCATGGTTTCGTTGCCCGCGATCAGCGGGAAAGTTACAACGGTTGTCTGGCCCCAGTTGGGGTTGAAATCAGTGCCGGCCACATTGGTGTAAGCACCGCTGAATACCGAGACAACATCTTCGGGTTCGCGCACCGGTGGCTCCGGTGCTGCTACGGTTGGCTCACCGGGCGAAGTGCCTTGTTCGTTGAACGTGATATTGTCGAAGTAAATAACATTGTCCTGCGTTCTTCCCGACAGATCAAAGTCAGGGAAGATCACGATCTGATCGTACATGCCTTCTGTTCCCGGAGGATTGGGATAAGCAGAAAAATCAAACGTAAGCTCCTCCCATTGATTGATCAGGGTGTTGGCCACTTTGATTTCGGCCTGCGCCCAGCCGCTATTTGCCACCAGCTTAATCCCCACATCACTGATCACGGGCTTCCAGACCATGATCTTGATAATGGAGTTGGTTGCGTCCAGCACGAAAGGCCCAAGGTCATCATCACCATGGGCCGATTCACATCCTGCCCAGGGTTGACCGCTTTGAAGGGCAGTAAATGCGGCTACTGTTGCAGAAGTATTGATCCCGCTCTGGTCAGGGTTGGCAATGATCCCCAGCGGGGCATTCGGGCCGTTCTCAAACACGGTCCAGGTCCAGTCGGCCCCATAACCACCTGTTTCAAAGTCAACCGGGTTTCTCGGGGTATCCCCGATTACGCCGCCTTCAGTGTAAAAGTAAATATTGTCCAGATAAATGGATTGTGACCCGTTTCCACCGTCAAACTTAAGCTGGATAACATCAGCAAGGTTTACACCCGCAAAGGCAGTTAGCGGAATGTCGTAGCTGACCCACTGGTTGGGTGTAATCTGCAATGCATAAGGCGTTTCAACCGGACCGGTGCTTATCAGGGATATATTTACCCCTGTCGCATCAGCCGTCCACATATCCAGGTGCAGGGTCTCCATTCCACTCAGGTCAAGCGCCGAGGCAAACTGCGTTCCCTGGTAGTTGAAGTTGGCATACTTCATGGTTTCGTTGCCCGCGATCAGCGGGAAAGTTACAACGGTTGTCTGGCCCCAGTTGGGGTTGAAATCAGTGCCGGCCACATTGGTGTAAGCACCGCTGAATACCGAGACAACATCTTCGGGTTCGCGCACCGGTGGCTCCGGTGCTGCTACGGTTGGCTCACCGGGCGAAGTGCCTTGTTCGTTGAACGTGATATTGTCGAAGTAAATAACATTGTCCTGCGTTCTTCCCGACAGATTAAAGTCGGGGAAAATCACGATCTGATCGTACATGCCTTCTGTTCCCGGAGGATTGGGATAAGCAGAAAAATCAAACGTAAGCTCCTCCCATTGATTGATCAGGGTGTTGGCCACTTTGATTTCGGCCTGCGCCCAGCCGCTATTTGCCACCAGCTTAATCCCCACATCACTGATCACGGGCTTCCAGACCATGATCTTGATAATGGAGTTGGTTGCGTCCAGCACGAAAGGCCCAAGGTCATCATCACCATGGGCCGATTCACATCCTGCCCAGGGTTGACCGCTTTGAAGGGCAGTAAATGCGGCTACTGTTGCAGAAGTATTGATCCCGCTCTGGTCAGGGTTGGCAATGATCCCCAGCGGGGCATTCGGGCCGTTCTCAAACACGGTCCAGGTCCAGTCGGCCCCATAACCACCTGTTTCAAAGTCAACCGGGTTTCTCGGGGTATCCCCGATTACGCCGCCTTCAGTGTAAAAGTAAATATTGTCCAGATAAATGGATTGTGACCCGTTTCCACCGTCAAACTTAAGCTGGATAACATCAGCAAGGTTTACACCCGCAAAGGCAGTTAGCGGAATGTCGTAGCTGACCCACTGGTTGGGTGTAATCTGCAATGCATAAGGCGTTTCAACCGGACCGGTGCTTATCAGGGATATATTTACCCCTGTCGCATCAGCCGTCCACATATCCAGGTGCAGGGTCTCCATTCCACTCAGGTCAAGCGCCGAGGCAAACTGCGTTCCCTGGTAGTTGAAGTTGGCATACTTCATGGTTTCGTTGCCCGCGATCAGCGGGAAAGTTACAACGGTTGTCTGGCCCCAGTTGGGGTTGAAATCAGTGCCGGCCACATTGGTGTAAGCACCGCTGAATACCGAGACAACATCTTCGGGTTCGCGCACCGGTGGCTCCGGTGCTGCTACGGTTGGCTCACCGGGCGAAGTGCCTTGTTCGTTGAACGTGATATTGTCGAAGTAAATAACATTGTCCTGCGTTCTTCCCGACAGATTAAAGTCGGGGAAAATCACGATCTGATCGTACATGCCTTCTGTTCCCGGAGGATTGGGATAAGCAGAAAAATCAAACGTAAGCTCCTCCCATTGATTGATCAGGGTGTTGGCCACTTTGATTTCGGCCTGCGCCCAGCCGCTATTTGCCACCAGCTTAATCCCCACATCACTGATCACGGGCTTCCAGACCATGATCTTGATAATGGAGTTGGTTGCGTCCAGCACGAAAGGCCCAAGGTCATCATCACCATGGGCCGATTCACATCCTGCCCAGGGTTGACCGCTTTGAAGGGCAGTAAATGCGGCTACTGTTGCAGAAGTATTGATCCCGCTCTGGTCAGGGTTGGCAATGATCCCCAGCGGGGCATTCGGGCCGTTCTCAAACACGGTCCAGGTCCAGTCGGCTCCATAACCACCTGTTTCAAAATCAACCGGGTTTCTCGGGGTATCCCCGATTACGCCGCCTTCAGTGTAAAAGTAAATATTGTCCAGATAAATGGATTGTGACCCGTTTCCACCGTCAAACTTAAGCTGGATAACATCAGCAAGGTTTACACCCGCAAAGGCAGTTAGCGGAATGTCGTAGCTGACCCACTGGTTGGGTGTAATCTGCAATGCATAAGGCGTTTCAACCGGACCGGTGCTTATCAGGGATATATTTACCCCGGTTGCATCAGCCGTCCACATATCCAGGTGCAGGGTCTCCATTCCACTCAGGTCAAGCGCCGAGGCAAACTGCGTTCCCTGGTAGTTGAAGTTGGCATACTTCATGGTTTCGTTGCCCGCGATCAGCGGGAAAGTTACAACGGTTGTCTGGCCCCAGTTGGGGTTGAAATCAGTGCCGGCCACATTGGTGTAAGCACCGCTGAATACCGAGACAACATCTTCGGGTTCGCGCACCGGTGGTTCCGGTGCTGCTACGGTTGGCTCACCGGGCGAAGTGCCTTGTTCGTTGAACGTGATATTGTCGAAGTAAATAACATTGTCCTGCGTTCTTCCCGACAGATTAAAGTCGGGGAAAATCACGATCTGATCGTACATGCCTTCTGTTCCCGGAGGATTGGGATAAGCAGAAAAATCAAACGTAAGCTCCTCCCATTGATTGATCAGGGTGTTGGCCACTTTGATTTCGGCCTGCGCCCAGCCGCTGGCGGCCACCAGTTTAATTCCCACATCGCTGATCACGGATTTCCAGACCATGATTTTGATAATGGAGTTGGTTGCATCCAGCACGAAAGGCCCAAGGTCATCATCACCATGAGCTGATTCACATCCTGCCCAGGGTTGACCGCTTTGAAGAGCCGTGAACGAGGCTACCGTTGCAGAGGTATTGATTCCACTCTGGTCAGGGTTGGTGATGATCCCCAGCGGGGCATTCGGTCCGTTCTCAAACACGGTCCAGGTCCAGTCGGCTCCATAACCACCTGTTTCAAAATTGACAGGTGCGTTTTGAGCAAAGGTTATTGACACAATAAGCA